>JAZJZJ010000221.1:0-5960 GCA_040389925.1 Pseudomonadota bacterium | reverse complement strand
AGCGCGTAGAACTGGCGCGCGCGCGACGGCAGCGAGGTGGCGCTGACGGCAGGGGCGGAGGAGGCGACGGTATCGGTCATGGTCGGTGCGGGAGGCTGCATTTTACGGAGCCGGCGCCGTTGACGAGTTCAGGGGTCGATCTGGCAGACCTCGCAGCACCTGCACGGCGCTTGTCTGGTACGCCCGCGTCAACAGCATCGCCAGCAGCGTGACCCACGCGGCCGCGCCTGCGGTATGCGCCACCGCCCCGATCAGCGGCCAGCCGAGCACGACATTGCTCAGCCCGCTGAGCAACTGCCACAGCGCGATCGCCGCGACGCCCTGCGCCCAGCGGCCCAGCGAGGCATCGCCGCGCGCATGCAGCGCCCACGCGAACCCTGCCATCGCAATCAGCACGAGGTACGCGCCGAGCCGATGCGCGTAGTGGATCGCAGTCAGCGCGGCGAACGGCAGAAAGCCGCCGTCCCTGCCCTCGCCGAGTTCGCGCAGCAGCGCGAAGCCGTGCTCGAAATCCATCGCCGGCCACCACGACCCCTGGCAGGTCGGGAAGTCGCGGCACGCCAGCACAGCGTAGTTCGTGCTGACCCAGCCGCCGAGCGCGATCTGCAGCACGCTGAGCACCGCGATGACGATCGCGGCGGTGCGCAGGCGCGGCGGCAACGCAAGCGGCTTGCGCCCGTAGCCTTCCTTCTGGATCGCGAGCAGCGCCAACCCGGTGAGGCCGCCGAGCAGGTGCAGCGTGACGATCGCCGGGTACAGCTTCATCGTCACCGTCAGTGCGCCGAACGCACCCTGCACGCAGACCCAGACCAGGGTCGCGCTCGCCCACCACTTTGAGATCGGCAACTTCTTCTTGCGCGCCGCGACCCAGCTCAGCACCGCGAGCAGCGTGATCAGCGCGCCGACGCCGGTCGCGAGGTAGCGGTGGATCATCTCGATCCAGGCCTTGCCGTGGGTCACCGGGCCGCTCGGCAGCGCTGTTTGCGCGGCGTGGATCTCGGCCTTCGCGCCGAGCGGACTCGCGCTCGCGTAGCAACCGGGCCAGTCGGGGCAGCCGAGGCCGGAGTCGGTGAGGCGCGTGAAGGCGCCGAACAGCACCAGGTCGAAGGTCAGGAAGAGTGTGAGCACGGTCAGCGCCTGCAGCCGCGCGGCCAGACCCTTGTCGCGATCACGGCGCCAGACCCAGACGAACGGCAGCAACGCGAGCAGCGCGCCGAACGCGAGAATCGTCAGCAGCGGAGCCAAATCCCAAGGCGCAGGTGTGGTCATCGAAGTCGCGCGCTCAGCGCCCGGCCTTGTCCCAGCCTGCCGACGCGCGCAGCAACTTGATCACGTCGGACTTCAGCTTCGCCGGCTCGGCGTTCGGCGGCACGCGCATCATCCAGTTGCCGAGCGGGTCGACGATGTAGAGGTGGTCTTCGAGCGCCCGGCCGTTCGCCGGCCGCAGCCACGCCGCGAGCGCGTTGCGCGGAACGCGCAGCACGGTCGCGTCGGTGTTGGTCGTAACGCCGGCGAGCGTTTGCGGCTTCGGCGTACCCGCGTCGTCGATCAGCCAGAGTTTGTCGACCCGATCCTTGTCGCGGCCCAGCGTTTCGCGCAACTGGCGCTGCACCCAGAGGTGCTTCTCGCAGACCGCGTCGCAGGCCGCCGCCGAGACGACGACCATCAGCCACTGGCCCTTCAACGCCTCGGCCTTCACGGCCACACCTTGCAGGTCGGTCAACGGCAGATCGGCCGGAATCGGCAGCTGCGGCTGGATCAGCTCGCTGTAATTGGTGCGGCCCTCGGGGCGGATCACGAAGTAGGTGAAGTACGACGCGATCACCGGCGCGGCGCAGACCGCCAGCACCAGCAGCATCTTCATGCGCCCGCTTCGGGTGCGACGCGCGGCCTCGTCGTCGAGCGCCGGCGGCCGGATCGAATGAACGGTGAAGCTCAGCGGCGAGTCACGCTCGGGGCTGGCGTTTCCAGCGGGGCCGGACGAGTTGGAACCAGACATACAAACCTGCCATCAATGCACACAGCGCGAACCACTGGAACGCATAACCGTAGTGCTTTTGAACATCGACCGCGGGGCGCGGCCATTGGCGCAGCAGGCCGTCGCCTGCTGTGCCGGGGGAATCGACCTGCAGCACCGACAGCGGCGCCAGCGGCAGACCGGTCTCGCGCGCGAACTCGCCGAGGTCGAGATTCTGCCGGATCAGGCCGCTCGTCGATGGCGCGAACTCGTACAACCGCGCAGGCGCCGGTGCGATGTGGCCATCGACATCGACCGTGCCGGCAGCCGACGCGATCGGCGGCAGCAAGCTGCGGTCGCGCAGATCGCGCGGCACCCAGCCGCGCTGCACCAGCACAACCTCGGGCCGGCCTTCGAGCTGCAACGGCGTGACAAGATAGAAGCCGACCCGGCCGTTCATCTGCCGGTTCTCGAGGAACACGTTGCGCTGCGCCAGCCACTGGCCGCGCAGGTGCACCGAGCGATAGTGCTGCGGCTCGACCTGCTCGGGCGTGCGTGCGAGTTCGGCCGCGTTCAGCGGCATCAGTTTTGCGCGCGATTCGAGCGCGTCCTGCAGCGCGATCTTCTGCGCCGCGCGCCGCAGTTGCCACGCGCCGAGGTTCGCGGTGATCGCCACACCGATCAGCGTGGCGACCAGCACCACCACGGCGCGGCCTTTGGCGCTCAGTGCCATGGTTCGGCAGGCGGCGGATAATCGGCCCGCATGAAGTATCTGATCGGATTCGCCTTCGTCGGCATCCTCGCCGCGCTCGCACTGGCCGGCGTGTTCATGCTGCGCGACGGCCGCGACGGCAAAACCCAAAGCGGCCACATGATGCGGGCGCTCGCGGTTCGCGTCGGGCTCTCGGTGCTGTTGTTCGCATGCGTGGTGTTCGCGTGGTGGGCGGGCTGGATCCATCCGACCGGGATTCCGCTCGGCAAGTGATCGACCCAAAAACAAACGCCGCGTTCAGCGGCGTTTTGCTTTGTTGGCGGCTGAAGCCTCAGAGCCAATAGACCACGATGTACAGGCCAAGCCAGACCACGTCGACGAAGTGCCAGTACCAGGCCGCGCCCTCGAAGCCGAAGTGGCGCTGCGGCGTGAAGTGACCCTTCATCAGGCGGATCGTGATGAACAGCAGCATCAGCATGCCGACGAAGACGTGGAAGCCGTGGAAGCCGGTCAGCATGTAGAAGGTCGAGCCGTAGGCGCCCGACGACAGCTTCAGGTTCAGCTCGCTGTACGCGTGCATGTACTCGTAGACTTGGAAGCCCAGGAAGGTGATGCCCAGCGCCACGGTCAGCCACATGAACGCGATGCAGCGCGCACGGTGATTCGCGACCAGCGCATGGTGCGCGATCGTCAGCGTCACGCCCGAGGTCAGCAGCAGCAAGGTGTTGATGGTCGGGATCGGCCACGGACCCATCGTCGTGAACGGGTCGACGATGCCGGCCGGCGAACCCGTCAGGCCGACGCCCGAACTCGGCCAGATGGCACGGAAGTCGGGCCACAGCACCGCGTTCTCGAGGCTGCCGAGGTTTGGCAGCGCGTGCATGCGGGTCCAGTACAGCGCGCCGAAAAACGCGCCGAAGAACATCACCTCCGAGAAGATGAACCAGCTCATGCTCCAGCGGAACGAGACATCGATCCGGTTGCTGTACAGGCCGCCCTCGCTCTCGCCGATGGACTGGCGGAACCACTGCTGCAGCACGAAGGCCCACAGCGCGAAACCGGCGATCAGCGAATACATGCCCCACTCATGGCCGTTGATCCACTGTCCTGCGCCGAGGATCACGAAGAACAGGCCGGTCGAAGCCAGCACCGGGTGCCGCGAAGGCGCCGGAACGAAGTAGTAAGGCGTTTGCCCGTGAGGTGTCGCAGCCGACATGCTTTTCTCCTGAAATCCTGGTATTCGAAAATCTTCTTGAACGCTCTGACCGACCCGAACGCTGCGCCTCAGGCGGACTAACCGGCCACGCCGCTCGCCAACACCCAGTTGACCACCACCAGCAGCACGACCATGAACAGGGCCGCGCCGATCACGCCGGCAATGATCAGATGCACCGGGTTGAGCTGCTTCAGGTCTTTTTCCCACTCGGCGCCCTTGCGCACGCCGAAGAATCCCCACGCCACGGCCTGCATGGTGCGCATGAACGACATCTTGCGCTGCACCGCTTGCTTCAGATCGTCGCCGCTCATGATTGCTTCGCTCCGGGCGCAGCGATCGGCGTTGCCGCCGAGTTGCCCGCCGGTTCCGGTGGCACGCGGCCGCCGACCTCGAAAAAGGTGTACGACAAGGTGATCGTCTTCACGTCTTTCGACAGCTTCGGGTCGATCACGAACACGACCGGCCATTTCTTTTCTTCACCCGCCTTCAGCGTGTACTGGGTGAAGCAGAAGCATTCGAGCTTGTTGAAATGCGGCATCGCCTGCATCGGCGCGTAGCTGGGGATCGCCTGCGCGGCCATGGTCCGGTTCTGCACGTTCTTGAACGTGTACATCACCGTCGTCAGCTCGCCCGGATGGACCTGGACCGAGCGCTTCTCGGGCGCGAACTCCCACGGCCCGCGCGAATTCGCGTCGAACTCGATCGTGATCGTGCGGCTGGTGTCGACCTGCGTGTTCTTCGCGCCGTCCGCGCGCTTGCCGCCCTGCACGTCGATCTCGGCCAGCGACAGCACGTTGATCCCCAGCGCCGTGCAGATCGTGTTGTAGATCGGGACGAGCGCATAGCCGAAGCCGGCCATCGCGACTGCCACGACGACCAGCTTGCCGAGCATGCGCCGGTTGTCGCGGCGCAGCGCGGCGTCGCGTTCGGTCGGGTGCAGGATCGGGTCGCTCATGACGGAATGGGATCAGCGGGTCGCTTGCGCGCTCACATCCCGATCAACACGCTTTTCGCGATGAAGCCGACAAAGATGAGGCACGCGATCGCGCCCAGGAACCATCCCAGACGCTGGTTGCTCTTTTTTTGCTCGGGCGTCATCTCAATGCGTGCCGGCCGGTGCCGGGATGATCTTGGTGGCCGAGGCGTTCAGGTGCGGCGGCGTCTCGAAGGTGTGGAATGGCGCCGGCGACGGCACTTCCCATTCCAGGCCTTCAGCGCCGTCCCACGGCTGCTGCGGCGCCGGCTTGCCCTTGCCGCGCATGCACGGCAGCACGATGAAGAAGAAGAACCAGACCTGTGTCAGGCCGAAGCCGAAGGCGCCGATCGAGGCCAGCATGTTGAAGTCGGCGAACTGCATCGGGTAGTCGGCGTAGCGCCGCGGCATGCCCGCGAGACCGAGAAAGTGCATCGGGAAGAAGGTGATGTTGAAAGTCGCCAGCGAGAGCCAGAAGTGCCACTTGCCGAGCGTTTCGTTGTACATCACACCGGTCCACTTCGGCGCCCAGTAGTAGAAGCCGGCGAACATCGCGTAGAGCGAGCCGGCGACCAGCACGTAGTGGAAGTGGGCAACGACGTAGTAGGTGTCCTGCAACTGGACGTCGATCGGCGCCATCGCCAGGATCAGACCGGTGAAGCCGCCCATCGTGAACACGAACAGGAAGCCGACCGCGAACAGCATCGGCGTCTCGAAGGTCATCGAGCCGCGCCACATGGTCGCGATCCAGTTGAAGACCTTCACGCCGGTGGGCACCGCAATCAGCATGGTCGCGTACATGAAGAACAGCTGACCGGTGACCGGCATGCCGGTCGTGAACATGTGGTGGGCCCAGACCATGAACGACAGGATCGCGATCGACGAGGTCGCGTACACCATCGAGGTGTAGCCGAACAGGCGCTTGCGCGCGAAGGCCGGGATGATCGCGCTGACGATGCCGAAGGCCGGCAAGATCATGATGTAGACCTCGGGGTGACCGAAGAACCAGAAGATGTGCTGGTACATCACCGGGTCGCCGCCGCCGGCGGGGTTGAAGAAGTGCGTGCCGAAGTGGCGGTCGGTCAGCGTCATCGTGATCGCG
>JAZJZJ010000220.1:6499-36143 GCA_040389925.1 Pseudomonadota bacterium | reverse complement strand
CGTCGACGACGAACTGGAACGACGCGGCCACGTCCATCCAGCCGTGCTGCATCAGGACCGTCGGGCGCTCGGCCGAGGCCATCGACGCATCGCCCCACTCGAGCACGTGGTGACGCAGGCCGCGCACGCTGATGAAGTGGCTGCGGCTCGGGCGCCTGACGGCGTAGACATCGGATGAACTCATCCGCGGCACTGTACGCGGCGCGCGCGCAACGCGCTGTCGGCACCGCGACAGGCGGCGCGAGCCGATGCGAGAATCTGCGCATGAACCCCGCCACCCCTTTCACGCTGCGCCCCGCCGAGCTGCGCGACGTCGGCGCCATCGTGCAGCTGATTCGCGATCTGGCCGAGTTCGAGCAGCTCACCCACCTGCTGCAGGTCACGCCCGAGAAGCTGCGCCCGCAACTGTTCGGCGAGCGCCCGGCGGCCGAAGCGCTGGTGGCCGAGCTGGGCGATGGCAAGAGTGGCGGCGAGGTCGTCGGCTTTGCGCTGTTTTTCACCAACTTCTCGACCTTCCTGGCGCAGCCGGGCCTGTACCTCGAAGACCTGTACGTCAAGCCCGCGCACCGCGGCGCCGGCATCGGCAAGGCGCTGCTCACGAAGCTGGGCGCGCTCGCGCTGGAGCGCCACTGCGGCCGCTTCGAGTGGAGCGTGCTCGACTGGAACGAGCACGCGATCCGCTTCTACGAAGGCATGGGCGCAACCGTGATGCCGGAGTGGCGCATCTGCCGCGTCACCGGCGATGCGCTGCAGGCGATGGGCGGGGCGGCGTGACGCAAGACCGCTACGCGGCGCTCCATCGCGACTTCCGCTGGGAGGTGCCGGCAGAGTTCAACCTCGCCGAGGTTTGTTGCACCCGCTGGGCCCGCGCCACGCCGGACGCGATCGCGATCCGCGCCGAGCACGAGGACGGGCGCCGCGCGAACCACAGCTTCGCCGAGCTGCAGCGGGCGGCGAATCGGCTGTCGAACGCGCTGAAGCGGCTGGGCGTCGGCCGCGGCGACCGGGTCGCGATCGTGATGCCGCAGCGCTTCGAGACCGCCGTGGCGCACATCGCGCTGTACCAGCTCGGCGCCGTCGGCATGCCGCTGTCGATGCTGTTCGGCCCCGAGGCGCTCGAGTACCGGCTGGGCGACAGCGACGCGCGCGTCGCGATCGTCGACGAGAGCGGCATCGCGAACTTGCGCGCCGCGCGTGCCGCCTGCCCGCAGCTCACGACCGTGCTCGCGGTCGGCGGCGCGCAAGGGCAGGGCGATCTGGACTGGGTCGATGCCTGCGGCCGCGAGCGCGACAGCTTCGCCGCCGTCAAGACGACCTGCGACGAGGCTGCCGTGCTGATCTACACCAGCGGCACGACCGGCCCGCCGAAGGGCGCGTTGATCCCGCACCGGGCGCTGATCGGCAACCTGAGCGGCTTCGTCGCGAGCCAGAACTGGTTTCCGCAGAATGACGCCGTTTTCTGGTCTCCCGCCGACTGGGCGTGGACCGGCGGCTTGATGGATGCCTTGCTGCCGACGCTGTATTTCGGCCGACCGATCGTCGGCTATCAGGGGCGCTTCTCGCCCGAGACCGCGTTCGCGCTGATGCAGCGCCATCGCGTCACCCACACCTTCCTGTTCCCGACCGCGCTGAAGGCGATGATGAAGGCGCTGCCGCGACCGCGTGAGCGCTACGACTTGCAGTTGCGCGCGATCATGAGCGCCGGCGAGGCGGTCGGCGATGCGGTGTTCGCCTGGTGTCGCGACGCGCTCGGTGTGCCCGTCAACGAGATGTTCGGCCAGACCGAAATGAACTACATCGTCGGCAACTCGCATGCGCGGTGGCCGGCGCGGCCCGGCAGCATGGGCCGGCCATATCCGGGCCACCGCGTCGCGGTGATCGACGCCGACGGCGTCGAGTGCCCGCGCGGCACGCCAGGCGACGTGGCGCTGCACCGGCGCGACGTGCACGGCGATCCCGACCCGGTCTTCTTCCTCGGCTACTGGAAGAACGACGCGGCGACGCGCGCCAAATTCACCGGCGACCCATCCGGCAGCTGGTGCCGCACCGGCGACATGGCGGTGATGGATGTCGACGGCTACCTCTGGTACCACGGCCGCGCCGACGACGTGTTCAAGGCCGCCGGCTACCGCATCGGCCCGAGCGAGATCGAGAACTGCCTGGTCAAGCACGCCGCGGTCGCGAACGCCGCGGTCGTGCCCAAGCCCGATGCCGAGCGCGGCGCGCTGGTCAAGGCCTACGTCGTGCTGGCGCCGGGCTTCGAGGGCACGCCGGGCCTGGTCGAGCAACTGCAGCGCCATGTGCGCGGCCGGCTCGCGCCCTACGAATACCCGAAGGAGATCGAGTTCATCGACGCATTGCCGATGACGACCACCGGCAAGGTGCAACGGCGCGTGCTGCGGCTGCAGGAAGAAGCGCGCGCGGCCGCGGCCGCGGCGCGCTGAGTCACGCTGAATCGTGCCGATGATCCACATCCTGCTGCCGCTCGGATTTCTCATCGCACAAGGAGCGCTGTTTGCGCTGCTGCCGGCGGCGATCGGCGGGCCGGTGGCCTACCTGGCCATGGTCGCCGCACCGTTGCTGGCCGGCGCGGCCGCGCTGCGCCGCGGCCTGATCGAGCGCGGCGCCGCCCGCACCGGCTGGCTCGCCCTGGCCCTGGCGCTGGCGGTCTGGTCGGCCGGCGCGTTCGGCAATTACTGGGAAGAGGTCATCGCCGGCCGCCTGTACGAGATGCACCGCAGCAGCATGCTCGCGTTCAATCTGGCGGTCGTGCCGGTCACCTTTCTGCTGGCGGGCGGCTGGAGCGGCCGCGGCCAGCGCTTGGCGCGCACGATCGACGCGCTGCTCGCGGCCGTGCTCGGCTACGCCTACTTCCTGCTCGTCTGGTCCTTGCTGACGGCACGCGGCGCGCCCGACGAGGCCGGCGTGCGCGCGATGCTGTGGCTGATGGACGCGCAGAACCTGGTGCTCGCGGCGGGTGCGCTGATCCGCTGGCGCGCCGCCGGCGACACGAAGGAGCGGCTGCTGTTTCGTGCGCTCGCGGGCTACACCGCCAGCTACCTCGTGATCGCGTTCGTCAACAACCATTACCTCGCCGCGAATCCGGATTTCGGCGCCCGCGAGAGCTCGACCGTCACGCTCGTGTTCGCGCTCGTCGCCGCGCTCGCGCTGCGGCCGGATCCGGCGAGCGCGCCGCCGCGCCGCGCGAGCCGCCTCGCCCGCGCGGTGCACGGGGCCAGCCCGCTGTTCCTGGCCGGCACGCTGCTGATCGTGTCGCTGTTCCTGATCCGCGTCGACTACGTGTTCGGCGCGGCCGGCATTCTGACGGCCGTGCTCGGCTACGGGTTGCGCAATACCGCGACCCAGGTGCGCCACATCGCGCGCGAAGACCGGCTGCAACGCGACCGCTCGGCGCTGCGCGCGATCGCCTGGACCGACGCGCTGACCGGCGTCGCGACCCGGCGCTTCTTCGACCAGGCAATGGCCACGGCCGCGCGGCGCAGCCTCGGCGCGAGCCAGTCGCTGTCGGTGCTGATGATCGACATCGACCACTTCAAACAGCTCAACGACCGCTACGGCCACCCGGTGGGCGACGTCTGCCTGCGCGAGGTCGCGCGCGCGTTGCGCGAAGCCCTCGCGCGCCCCGGCGATGTGCTCGCCCGCTATGGCGGCGAGGAGTTCATTGCGCTGCTGCACGACGCCGACGCCGATGGCGCGGCGGTCGTCGCCGAGCGCCTGCGCGCCGCCGTGCAGGCGCTCGAGCTCGAGAACCCCGGCAGCCCGCTGGGCAGCGTCAGTGTCAGCGTCGGCACGGCCAGCGGCGTGCTGCTGGGCGACGCTGCCGCCGCGCGCCTCGTCGACGCGGCCGACAAGGCGCTCTACGAAGCCAAGTGCGCCGGGCGCAACCGCGTCCGCGCCGCCACGATGTTCATCGCCTGAGCGCCGGCAGGCGCGGCGGTGTCACGCCAGCGTCGCGAGCAGCTTGCGCAGCGTGCTGATGTTGCGAAACGTCGCCCGCAGCTTCAGCGCGCGTT
This sequence comes from Pseudomonadota bacterium, assembly GCA_040389925.1. Classification (GTDB taxonomy): domain Bacteria; phylum Pseudomonadota; class Gammaproteobacteria; order Burkholderiales; family Burkholderiaceae_C; genus LMDS01. Next base: position 32,109 of record JAZJZJ010000220.1, on the reverse strand, counting down.
CGAAGGCGGCGTTCGAGAACGTCGTTTCGCTCTGCTTGTGGCGCGAGATCCAGTGCAGCTCGCGCGCGTGCAAGTGGAAGCGGTCGGCGTCGCTGTGAAAGCGCTCGATCAGCGCAGCCGCGGCGGCGTCCGGCACGCTCGCGATGAAGCCGACGACGTGGGTGCTGGCGGCAACCGCCTCGGCCGCGTCGAACGCCGGATGCGCGACGATCGCGGCCAGCTCGGCCTCGGTGCGGATGAAGGTGTGGATCTCGAAGCCGAAGCTCATCTGCAGCTGCGCCTCGATCTTGCGTTCGAGCGCGACCAGATCGCGCGCGCGGGTCTCGAAGATCACGTTGCCGCTGGCGATGAAGGTCCGCACGTTCGCGAGGCCGAGTGCCTCGAACGCGGCGCGCAAGGCCTCCATCTTGATGAAGCGGCCGCCGACGTTGACGGCGCGAAGAAAGGCGATGCAGCGAGGCATGCCCGCGAGCGTAGCAGGCCGCCCGCGGCCCGCTGCAGCGTCAGTCCGGCAGATCGAGCAGCTTCAGGCGCTGCACCTTGCCCGACGGCCCGCGTGGCAGCTCGGCGACGAAGCGCAGCCGCTTCGGCGTCTTGTAGCGGCCGAGGTGCTCGACGCAGAACGCGCGCAACTCGTCTTCGCTGCAGGCCATGCCGTCGCGCAGCACCACGCAGGCCATGATCTCCTGGCCGTAGTGCGCATCGGGGATGCCGACCGCGGCCGCGTCGAGCACGGCCGGGTGCGCGAGCAGGGCCTCGTCGATTTCGCGCGGCGCGATGTTCTCGCCGCCCTTGATGATCAGCTCCTTGATGCGGCCGGTGACGAAGAAGAAGCCGTTGGCGTCGCGGTGGCCGAGGTCGCCGGTGCGCAGCCAGCCGTCGGGCGTGAAGGTCGCGCGGGTGGCTTCTTCGTTCTTGTAGTAGCCGCGCATCACGTTCGGGCCGCGGATCGCGAGCTCGCCGGTGGTGCCATCGGCGACCGGCTGCAGCGCCGCGTCGATCACGCGCGCCTCGCAGCCCGAGGCGCGGCCGACCGAGCCGAGCTTGCGCTGTGCCGGATCGAGCGGGTTCGAGAACGCCGGCGCGACGGTTTCGGTCAACCCCATCGTCTCGACGATGCCGATGCCGAACTTGGCCTCGAACGCGCGGTGGTGCTCGGGCGGCAGCGCGGCCGAGGCCGAGCGGCAGAAGCGGATGTGCGCGGTCTGTTCCGTTGACGCCGCTTCGCCTTCGAGCAGGTACGAGATCATCGTCGGCACGACGTTGATCCAGGTGCAGTCCGCGGCCTGCTCCCAGAAGCGCGCGGCCGAAAATTTGGCCGGCATCGCGAGGCTGCCGCCGTGCGCGAGCGGCGCCAGCATCGTCACCGCGAACGCGTTGATGTGGTACAGCGGCAGCACCGCGAGCACGCGGTCGGCGGTGGTGAGCCGATGCTCGGCGCTGATCGCGTGGGCGTTCGCCGCGAGATTCGCCTGCGTCAGCATCACGCCTTTGGGCACGCCGGTGGTGCCGGAGGTGTACATCAGCAGCGCGACCGCATCGGGCGCGGGGGCCGACAAGGCCGCTTCATGCGACTCGCCCGGCAGCGCAGCGCCGTCCGGGTCGGCGACGATCACGCGGACCTCGCGATCCAGCCCCGCGAGCAGCCCGCGCACGCGCGCCTCCCACTCGGGCGCGACGCACACGAGCTTGCAATCCGAGTGCCCGAGCACGTAGCGCATCTGCTCCGGTTGCGACAGCAGGTTGACCGGGTTCACGACCATGCCGGCATGCATCGCGCCGAGCAGCACGCGCAGCGTCTGCACGCCGTTGGGCATCACCAGCGAGACCGTGTCGCCGGCGCGCAGGCCGTGCGCTTGCAGCAACGCGCCGATGCGGCGGCACGAGCGCGCGAGTTCGCCGTAGTGCAGCGTCTGGCCGGTCACGAGACCGATCGCATAGACGGCGGCCGGTGACTCGGCAGCGCGCCGCTCGATCAGCGCACGGACGGTGTGGTCGTCGGCGCTCACTTGGAACCGTAGCGCTCGAAGAACGCGCCGAAGATATCGGCCTCGCTCGGCACGCGCTCCTGGATCGGTCGCGAGACGCGCGTGATGTTCAGGTAGTGCCGGTAGTTCATGTTGTCGGAAAAGGTGTTCTTGCCCCAGGTGCCGCAGCCCATCGAGAGCGAGAACGGCAGGCCGTTGTCGAAGCTGCCGCCGGTCGCGATGCAATGCGCCTGGTCGACGATCACACGCGAAACCGGCAACGTGAGGCCGAGTTGCAGCGCGCGCTCGGCCACCTGGCTGTGCAGGCCGACCGAATGCCCCGCGCCCTCGAACGCATAGATGCGCGCGACGATCTTTGCCGCGTCGGCGAAGTCGGCCGCGCGGTACAGCGCGAGCACCGGGCTGAGCTTCTCGCCGGAATACGGATGGTCGTGACCGACGCCGTCTTCCTCGACCATCAGAATCCGCGGCGCGCGCGCGGCAATCGCGTCGAAACCGGCCTTGCGCGCAATCACGCTGGCCGATTGCCCGATCACCGCCGGCGAGAGCTTGCCGTCGGGCCACATCAGCGTCTGCAGCGTCGCCTTCTGCGCCGCGTTCAGCAGCACCGCGCCGCGCGCTTCGAGCGCCGCGAGCATCGCCGCGCGGATCGAATCGATCAGCACCAGACTGTTCTCCGACGAGCAACTGGTCGCGTTGTCGAAGGTCTTCGACCGCACGATGCGCTCGGCCGCGAGCGCGACATCGGCGGTCTCGTCGACGATGCCGGCGACATTGCCGGCGCCGACGCCGAACGCCGGCGTGCCGCTCGCGTACGCGGCGCGCACGTTCGCCTGCGAGCCGGTCGCGACGACCAGGTCGCAGAGCTTCATCAGTTCCGCGGTCGATTGCTTGTTGATCGGCGCCGGCAGCAGTTGCACCAGATCGCGCGGCGCGCCGACGCGGTCGAGTTGCGCGTGGATGAACTCGATCAGCCTGGCGCCGGTGCTCCAGCCCTTCGGCGATGGCGCGACGATGACCGCGTTGCGGCCCTTCAGCGCATTGATGATCTTGTTCGCCGGCGTCGCGCCCGGGTTCGTCGACGGCGTGATCGCGCAGACCACGCCGACCGGGCGGGCGATCTCGACGATGCCGGTTTCGGCGTTCTCCGAGATCACGCCGACCGAGCGCGCGTGCTGCAGATCGCGCAGCAGCCCGAAGGTCTTGCGGTGGTTCTTGCGGACCTTGTCGTCGACGTTGCCGATGCCGGTGTCGGCCACCGCCAGCTCGGCGAGTTCGCGGTTGCGGCTCGGTTCGATGATGGCCCAGCCGGCCGCGGCGACGACCATGTCGACCTGGTCCTGCGACCAGGTTTCGTACACGCGCTGCGCGGCGCGTGCGCGCTCGACCAGTGCGGCCACCGGCGACGATGAAATGAGGGGATCAACGCGATTCATGGTGTGCTTGCTTCGGTGAACTCAATCGGCCCGGATGTTGGCGTCTTTCGCCAGTTTCGCCCACTTGACGAGTTCGGCGTCGACGATTTTGCCGAGCGCCGCCGGCGTGCCGCCGACGCCTTCGCTGCCTTGCGCGAGCAGCTTGTCGCGGATGTCGGGTTCGCGCACGATCGCGTTCAGCGCCGCGTTCAGCTTCTCGACGATCACCTTCGGCGTCTTCGCCGGCACGAACATCGCGTACCAGGAGTCGACCTCGAAGTCGGCAACGCCGGCCTCCTGCACCGTCGGCACATCGGGGAAGGCGGCGCTGCGTTTGACGGTCGAGACCGCGAGCGCCTTCAGCTTGCCGGCCTTGACGAACTGCGCGGCCGCCGGGATCGAAACCCACAGCAGCGGCACCTGCCCGCCCATCACATCGGTCACGGCCGGGCCACCGCCGCGGTAGGGCACGTGGGTCATCCTGGTGCCGGTGCGCAGCTTGAACAGCTCGCCGGCCAGGTGGCCCGGCGAACCGTTGCCGACCGACGCGAAGGCGAGCGTGTCGGGCTTGGCCTTGGCCAGCGCGATCAGTTCGGCGACGTTGGCGACCGGCAGCTGCGGGTTTGCGACCAGGATTTGCGGCAGCGAGGCGACCGTGCCGACCGGTTCGAAGTCCTTCACCGTGTTGAACGGCAGTTTCGGGTAGATCGACGGGTTGATCGTGTGCGACGACAAGGTGAACAGCACCGTGTAGCCGTCGGACGCCGCCTTCGCGACCACGTCGGTGCCGAGCGAGCCGGCCGCGCCGCCGCGGTTCTCGATGATGATCGGCTGGCCGAGCGTGGCCTGAAAGCGCTCCTGCACGATGCGCGCGATCACGTCGGTGCCGCCACCGGGCGGGTAGGGCACGACGAAGCGGATCGGCTTGTCGGGCCAGTGTTGTTGTGCGTGCACGGCGGGCGCGGCGATCACCGCCGCGCCGAGCAGGGCAGCCTGCGCCCAGCGATTCAGAATGTTCATTCGTGTCTCCTTCGTTGTGTCGTCACCGGCAGAGGCGCCGGTGCGTGATTCGATCGAAATCCGAGCGCCGCGCTCGCCTCGGCCGCGCAGGCCATCAGCTGCTCGGTGAGTTTGCGCGCCTGCGGCCGCGCGAAGCGGATCGACGGCACGCTCATGCCGACCGCCGCCACCGCCGCGCCGCGCGCATCGCGCAACACCGCGCCGAGGCCGCAGACGCCGAGCCGCCACTCCTCGCGGTTCTCGGCCACGCCGCGCGCGTGGCTGCGCTGCAGCTCGGCCGCGAGCGCCTTGAAGTCGGTGATCGTGTTCGGCGTGTGGGCGACGAGCTTGCCGAGCAGCGCGCGCAGCGCCGTGACGTCGGGCTGCGCGGCGGCCAGCAGCGCCTTGCCCGAGGCCACGCAGTACGCCGGCGCGCGCCCGCCGATGCGCGAGTACGCGGCCACCGGCAGCGGGCTGTCGAACTTGTCGAGGTAGACGATCTCGGCGCCGTCGAGCGCGGCGAGGTGGATCGTCTCGCCGCTGGCGCGTGCCAGCGCGGCGAGCTGCGGGCGCACGAGCGCGCCGATGTCGCTCGACTGGCTCACCAGCGCGCCGAGCTCGAACAGCCGCAGGCTCGCGCGGTAGGCGCTGGTCGCGTCGTCTTGCGCCGCCCAGCCGCACTCGACCAGCGTCTGCAAGGTGCGGTGCGCGTTGCTGCGCGCGAGGCCGAAGGCCTGCGCGACTTCGGCGGCGCGGCAATCGCGTTGCTGGCGCGCCAGCCAGTCGAGCACGGCGAGGCCTTTGGCGAGGGTCGAGTCCAGCGTGTCTCCTGTGTTTGTGTGCGTCCCAAATATTGGAACACTGTGCCTGAATATGGAACAAGAGTACGTCAGCGCCGACCCTGCTGTCAATGCGGCCGAACGCGAACGCGGCGGCAGCATCGCGGCTGCGCACCGTCGGCGCGCATGACGGGCCGCCTCGGGGCCCGTCCGGCGGTCATTGCATCTGCACCGGCACACGCGCAGAATTGATCGGCCCGGTTGGATGCCGATGGCACTCCGACACTGGCCCGACAGGAGGATGTCATGCGATTCACACTGCCGGCGGCTGCGGCCGCCTTGTCGTTCGTGCTGGCCGTGCCCGCCGGCGCCCATGAAGTCGTCGAGGAGGGCGCCGGTCAACTCGGCAAGGTCAGCTTCGCCAATTCATGCAAAGCCCAGGTGCAGAAGGAATTGCAGCGAGCGGTTGCGATGCTGCATTCGTTCTGGTTCTCGGCCGGCGAGAAGGCCTTTCGGCACGTGCTTGCGGATGACCCGGACTGTGCCGTGGCCAACTGGGGCATCGCGGCCCTGCTGATGAACAACCCGCTCGCCGGACAAGGCGCGTCGCCGAAGGCCGCCGAGACGGCGATGGCCGCGATCGAACAAGGTCGCCGCACCGGCGCCAGGACCGAGCGGGAGCGTGACTACATCGAGGCGGTGGCCGCCTATTACGCCGACTTCGCCAACCGTCCCGAGCGCGCTCGGCAGCTGTCAAGGGCACAGGCCTTCGACGCGCTGGCCGCCAAGTATCCCGAGGACGACGAGGCGCAGATCTTCGGCGCGCTGTACGTGGCGGGCACACAGTCGCAGGCCGACCAGACCTATGCCGCTTACCTCAGGGCGGCGGCGGTGCTCGAGAAGCAGTTCGCCAAGTACCCGAACCATCCGGGCGTGGCCCATTACCTGATCCACAGCTACGACGCGCCGCCGATTGCCAGGCAGGGCCTGCCGGCCGCGCGCAAGTACGCCGTCATCGCGCCCGATGCGCCGCATGCGCTGCACATGCCCTCGCACATCTTCACGCGCGTCGGCGCATGGCAGGACTCGGTGGCGCTGAATCGGCGCTCGGCCGACGCGGCCACGAAGGATGGCGGCAGCCTCGCCGAGGCCTACCATGCCGCCGACTACATGGTCTACGCGCAGCTGCAGCTCGGGCGCGACCAAGCGGCACGCCGCGTGCTCGACGAGTTCAAGAGTCCGGCCGGCGCGGTGCTGCCGCAGTTCGCCGGTCCGTATGCCGCAGTGGCGATGCCGGCGCGTGTGGCGATCGAGCGCGGCGACTGGGACGCCGCGTCGCAGCTGCCGACCCAGGGGACGTCTTTCGCCCACACCGAGGCGATCACCGCGTTCGCGCGCGCACTCGGTGCGGCCCGCAAGGGCGACGTGCCTTCGGCCGAGAAGGACGCGCTCAGGCTCGAGGCGCAACACAAGGCGCTCGTCGAGGCGAAGAACAACTACTGGGCCACCGAGGTGGAGATCCAGCGCATCGCCACTGCCGCCTGGATCGCCAAGGCCAAGGGTCAGTCCGACGACGCGCTGCGCCTGATGCGCGCGGCGGCGGACCTCGAAGACCGCAACGAGAAGCACATCGTGACACCCGGGCGCCTCGTGCCGGCGCGCGAGTTGCTGGGCGAGATGCTGCTGGCGCTGAAGCAGCCCGCGGCCGCCCTCAAGGAGTTCGAGCAATCCCAGCTGCGCGAGCCCAACCGCCTGCGCGGCTATGCGGGCGCTGCGGCCGCGGCCGAAGCCGCTGGCGAGCGCGATAGGGCGCGTGAGCACTACGCCAAGCTGGTCGAGTTGACGCGCGAGGCCGACACGTCCTTGCCGGAGATCGTGCGCGCCAAGACGTATCTGGCGGCCAAGTGAGGTTCCGTCGGCGCGCCTGGTTGATCGCGTCCGTGCTCTCGCTGTTGGCGGGGGGCGCGCGCGCGGCGCCCTCCGACGAGGGCGACGAGCAGGCGCTGGGCGCCGACGCCGACTATGCCGCCGGGCTGGCGGCGTTGAAGACCGACGACTACCCGCGTGCGCTGCCGCACTTTCTGAATGCGCTCAAGCGCTTTCCCGACGCGGCCAACCTTCACAACGAGCTCGGCTACACCTTGCGAAAGCTGGGTCGGCTCGACAAGGCCTTCGAGCACTACAAGCGCGCGCTGGCCATCGACCCGCGCCACCGCGGCGCACACGAGTACATCGGCGAGGCCTATCTGATGCAGGGCGATGTGGCCAGCGCCGAGAAGCACCTCGAGGCGCTTCGCTCGATATGCACCTTGCCCTGCGACGAGATGCGCGACCTTCAGGCCGCGATCGACACGCATCGCCGCCGGGCACCTGCGCGCTGAGCCTGCGGCGGATGGTTGCGGCGCACGGGCCGCACTAGCGGCGCGAGCCGCGGTCGATCATCGCGATCAGCTCGCGAAAGATCACGCTGCCGACCGCGCCCGAGAGGTCGAGCACATGGCTGCGGCTGTAGTACGGGCTCAGGTCGAGGCCGACGCCGACGCCGTAGATCTCGGCACCGCGCGCCTCGAAACGCGCGACCTCGTCTTTCAGGTGGTGGTCGAGGTAGTGCGCGTCGTTCGCCAGGTTGGTCGCGCTGTCCATCGGCGAACCGTCCGAGAGCACGAGCAGCAGTTTGCGGGCCTCAGTGCGTGCATCGGCGCGGCGCATCGCCCACGCCAGCGCCTCGCCGTCGATGCCTTCGCGAAACAGATCGGCCTTCAACAGCGCGGCGATCGCGGGCCGCGCACGGCGCCAGCCCGTCGTCGCGTCCTTGAACACCATGTGGCAGGTCTCGTTCAGGCGACCGGGATGTGCGGGCCGGCCGGCGCGCACCCAATCGCGTTGCGCGCGGCCGCCGTTCCAGGCATTGGTCGTGAAGCCCAGCACCTCGCTGGCGACGCCGGCCTGTTCGAGCGCGCGCACCAGCACGTCGACCAGCACCGCGACCGACTCGATGTGCTCCTTCATCGAACCCGAGCAGTCGATCAGAATCGTGACGAGGCAGTCGGCGCGCGGCTCCTCGCGCTCGATGCGGAACAGGCGACGTTCGGTCGGCGAGGCGATCAGTTGTGTCAGGCGCCGGCCGTCGATGTGGCCTTCTTCCTGGCCGCCGTCCCAGCCGTCGCGCGCGGGCACCGCGAGCAGCGCCTTCAGGTCGCGGGCCAAGTGCGCGATGTTGACGCCGAGGCCGGCGATGCGCCGGTCCAGGCGCTCGCGGTAGTCCTTCAGCAGTTCGGCGCGCACCAGCGTCGCGGCGGCGACTTCGCGGTCGTACGCGGTCGTGAAGACGCGGTAGCCGTCGTCGGCGCCGTCGAGCACGAGGCTGCGGCCGGAGACCGCGGTCGCGACGCCGTCGTCGATCTCTTCGCCACTGTCGAGCAACAGCGCGAACGCGGCCCAGGCGTCTTCGTCGAGTTCGTCGGCGTCGGCGGCCGATTCGTCTTCGGCCGAGCGCAGCATCGCGCCAATCGTCTGCGCGATCTCGAGCGCGTGCGGCGCGTACGCGGCCTGGTTCGCGCGCTCGCGCTTCAGCGCTGCGAGCGCGCTGCCGATCAGCGGCGAGATGCCGGCGCGCGTCGCTTCGAGCCGGTCTTCGATGGCTTCGGGCACCGCGTCGCCGGTGACCCGCGAACGCGCCATCTGTGCGACGGTGTAGAGCAGCAGCCCGCGCGCGCTGTCGATGCCGCCGGCGTCGTGGAACGCCAGCGACCAGGCCTCGAAGCGATGGCGCAGGTTGCGGCGCACGCCGCCCATGCCAGCCGGCACGAGCGCTTCGCAGCGGAACTGTTCGAGCAGCTCGAACACCATGCGCTCGACCGGGTCCGCGGGGCAGACGCGGGCGTGCAGCTTCGCGTCGCTGTTCGCGAGCCGCAGCCCGAAGCCGTCGGCGGCGCCGCGGAACGAGTCGAAGTCGTCGCTATCCAGCGATGGGTTCAGGTGCGGCGCATACAGCGGCAACGCACGCCGGCCGCGGTGCAGGCGTCGGCCGCGAAAGTGCAGGTCACGCTCGCCGCTCAGCGCGCGGATCGCCGCTGCGCAGAGTTCTTCGATGCGCTCCTGGTGCCGCGCCCGGAGCTGGGCTTCACTCACTTTGGATCGCCGGTCAGCTGGTACGACTCGTCGAGTTCGCGGTCGAAGCAGCGCTGGAAGTACTCGGCCACGACCGGCCGCTCGGCCTCGTCGCACTTGTTGACGAACGACAGCCGGAACGCGAGCGCCGCGTCGTTGAAGATTTCGAGGTTCTCGGCCCAGGTGATCACGGTGCGCGGTGACATCAGCGTCGACAGATCGCCCGCCGCGAAGCCCTTGCGCGTCAGGTCGGCGACCGCGACCATCTGTTGCACCAGCGCCGTGCCGGCCTCGCTGGCGAGCGAGGGCACGCGCGCCTGCACGATCGCGACCTCTTCATCGCGCGGCAGATAGTTCAGCGACGCGACGATGTTCCAGCGGTCGATCTGCGCGTGGTTCAGCCGCTGCGCGCCGTGGTACAGCCCGTTCAGGTTGCCCAGGCCGACCGTGTTGGCGGTCGCGAACAGGCGGAAGAACGGGTGCGGCTTCAGCACCTTGTTCTGGTCCATCAGCGTGAACTGGCCGTCGCGCTCGAGGATGCGCTGGATCACGAACATCACGTCGGGCCGGCCGGCGTCGTACTCGTCGAAGATCAGCGCGACCGGCCGTTGCAGCGCCCACGGCACGATGCCTTCCTGGAACTCGGTCACCTGCTGGCCGTCGCGCAGCACGACCGCATCCTTGCCGACCAGGTCGAGGCGGCTGATGTGGCCGTCGAGGTTGACGCGCACGCAGGGCCAGTTCAGGCGCGCGGCGACCTGTTCGATGTGGGTCGACTTGCCGGTGCCGTGCAGGCCCTGCACCATCACCCGCCGGTCGCGTGTGAAGCCGGCGAGGATCGCGAGTGTCACGGCCGGGTTGAAGCGGTAGACGTTGTCGATCTCGGGCACATGCTCGTCGCGTTCGCTGAACGCCGGCACCTTCAAGTCGGAGTCGATGCCGAACAGCTCGCGCGCGGAGACGAGGCGATCGGGGCGCAGAGAAGAGATGTCGGTCATGCGGTCACACCTTGTCGATGCGGCTCAGCGCAAGCGCCGCGCGCTGCAGCGCCGGCAGCAGCAGCTTCGCCTTGGCAGCGGTGAGCCGCATGATCGGCGCCTGCACCGCCACACACAGGTTCGAGAGATTGGACGGGCCTGCGCCCGAAGGCACGAGCACCGCGAGGCACAGCAGGCCGGGCAGGAATTCTTCGTCGTCGAGCGCATAGCCGTCGGTCTGCACGCGCTTGATTTCCTTCTCGAGCTTCGCGAGGTCGGTCAGCGTTTTCGCGGTGTATTTTTCGAGCGGCGCGTGCGCGAGCAGGCGCTGGCGCTGCGCCGGCGTCATTTGCGCCAGCAGCACCTTGCCGCTGGCCGAGCAGTGCGCCGGCACGCGCGAGCCGGGGTGCAGATAGAAGCGCAGCGGCGCCGCGGTCTCGACCCGGTCGAGGTAGATCACCTCGCTGCCCGACAGCGCGGTGATGTTGCAGCTCTCGCCGACCTCTTCGACCAGATGCCGCAGCACCACATGGCGCGCGCCGTGGTGGGTGTCGTTGAGCAGCAGGTTCTCGGCGAGGCGCCGCAGCCGCGTGCCGGTGCCGTAGTGGCGGCCGTCGCCCTCGCGCTGCAGCAGGCCGGCGGATTCGAGTTGCTGCAGCATGCGGTGCAGCGTCGGCTTGGGCAGGCCGGTTTCTTCGACCAGCGCCTGCAGCGAGTAGCGCTGGTCTTTGGCGGCGATCACTTCGAGCAGCGCGATCAGGCGCATCGTCGGTGTGTCGCCGCCGAGTTCGGTCGGTTCGGGTTGGAGCGCGCGGACGACGTTCATGGTGGACGCGATCATAGTCGCGTTCCGAAAAATAGTACATGGCGTCTCGATTAATTGATTTGTGTTGACGCCGACGATCGCCGCACCTATAGTCCGCAGCAGTTTCAGTTTCCGGAACAAATCGTTCCGGATCGTCCAGGCCCCGATTGGAGACAACCATGAGCAAGCAACCCACCCCCGCCGCCCGCGCTGCCGTTCAAGGCGTGCAGAAGATGACCCCGTCGGAGGCCTTCGTCGAGACGATGGTCGCGAACGGCGTGACCGACATGTTCGGCATCATGGGCTCGGCCTTCATGGACGCGATGGACATCTTCGCGCCCGCCGGCATTCGCCTGATCCCGGTCGTGCACGAGCAGGGCGCCGGCCACATGGCCGACGGCTATGCGCGTGTCTCGGGCCGCCACGGTGTGGTCATCGGCCAGAACGGCCCCGGCATCAGCAACTGCGTGACCGCGATCGCCGCGGCTTACTGGGCGCACAGCCCGGTCGTGATGATCACGCCCGAAACCGGCACGATGGGCATGGGTCTCGGCGGTTTCCAGGAGGCGAACCAGCTGCCGATGTTCCAGGAGTTCACCAAGTACCAGGGCCACGTGGTCAACCCGAAGCGCATGGCCGAGTTCACCGCGCGCTGCTTCGACCGCGCGATCAGCGAGATGGGGCCGACGCAGCTGAACATCCCGCGCGATTACTTCTACGGTGAGATCACCTGCGAGATCCCGAAGCCGATGCGCGTCGAGCGCGGCGCCGGCGGCGAGAACAGCCTGAACGCCGCGGCCGAGCTGCTCGCGAACGCGAAGTTCCCGGTCGTGCTGGCCGGCGGCGGCGTCGTGATGGGCGATGTGGTCGAAGAGTGCAAGGCGCTGGCCGAGCGCCTCGGCGCGCCGGTGGTCACGGGCTACCTGCGCAACGACGCGTTCCCGGCCAGCCACCCGCTGTGGGCCGGCCCGCTCGGCTATCAGGGCTCGAAGGCCGCGATGAAGCTGATCGCGCAGGCCGACGTGGTGATCGCGCTCGGCTCGCGCATGGGCCCGTTCGGCACCTTGCCGCAACACGGCATGGACTACTGGCCGAAGGACGCGAAGATCATCCAGGTCGAAGCCGATCACACGAATCTCGGCTTGGTCAAGAAGATCACCGTCGGCATCCACGGCGACGCGAAGGCCGCTGCGAAGGCGATCACCGCACGCCTCGAAGGCAAGACGCTCGCCTGCGACGCGACCAAGGCGGCACGCGCCGCGACCATCAAGTCCGAGAAGGCCGCGTGGGAGAAAGAGCTCGACGAGTGGACGCACGAGAAAGACGCGTTCAGCCTCGACATGATCGAAGAGCAGGCCAAGGAGCCGGGCAACTGGCTGCACCCGCGCCAGGTGCTGCGCGAGCTCGAGAAGGCGATGCCGCCGCGCGCGATGGTCTCGACCGACATCGGCAACATCAACTCGGTCGCGAACAGCTACCTTCGCTTCGAGGAGCCGCGCTCGTTCTTCGCGCCGATGAGCTTCGGCAACTGCGGCTACGCGCTGCCGACCATCATCGGCGCCAAGTGCGCGGCGATGGACCGGCCCGCGATTTCGTACGCCGGTGACGGCGCCTGGGGCATGAGCATGAGCGAGCTGATGACCTGCGTGCGCCACAACATCCCGGTCACCTCGATCGTGTTCCACAACCGCCAGTGGGGCGCCGAAAAGAAGAACCAGGTCGACTTCTACAACCGCCGCTTCGTCGCCGGCGAACTCGACAACACCAGCTTCGCCGGCATCGCGATCGCGATGGGCGCCGAGGGCGTGGTCGTCGACAAGCTCGAAGACGTCGGCCCGGCGCTCAAGAAGGCGATCGCCGCGCAGATGAACGAAGGCAAGACGACCGTGATCGAGATCATGTGCACGCGTGAACTCGGCGACCCGTTCCGCCGCGACGCGCTGAGCAAGCCGGTGCGCTTCCTCGAGAAGTACAAGGACTACGTCTGAGCGCTGCGACCAACCTTCCCGTGGCGCAAGCGACGCACCCGCGCCTCGCCGCGCTCGTCGCCCGGGCGCGCGAGCATGCGGCTGCGCACGGCGCGCCGCGCGTCGGCATCGTCTACCCGGGCGATGCGCTGGCGCTCGACGCTGCGGCGCGCATGCAGGATGCCGGCATCGCCACGCCGGTGCTGATCGGCCCGCGCGAGCTGATCGCGCGCGCCGCCGAGGCGGCCGAGGTCGACCTGCGTCGCTTCGAGATCATCGCGACGCCCGATGTGCCGGCCGAGGCCGCGCGCCAGGCCACCGCGCTCGCGCGCAGCGGCGATCTGCAGGCGCTGATGAAGGGCTCGCTGCACACCGACGAACTGATGTCGGCGATCGTCAACAAGGCGACCGGCCTGCGCGGCAACACGCGCATCAGCCACGCTTTTCTGTTCGATCTGCCGCGCTACCCGAAGCTGCTCGCGCTCGCCGACTGTGTCGTCAACATCGCACCGCACCTGCCGGCCAAGCGCGACATCCTGACCAACGCGATCGGGCTGTTGCACACGCTGGGCATCGCGCAGCCCAAGGTCGCGATCGTCACCGCGGTCGAGACCGTGAACCCGGCGATCCCGGCGACGCTCGACGCGCAGGCGCTGGTCGAACTCGCGCGCGCCGGCGAATGGCCGGGCGCGATCGTCGAAGGCCCGTTCGGCTTCGACAACGCGATCTCGGCCGACGCCGCGCGCATCAAGAAGATCGAATCGACCGTGCCCGGCGACGCCGACCTGCTGCTGATGCCCGACCTGAACGCCGGCAACATGCTCTACAAGAGCTTCAACTACATCGGCGGCGGCGACTGCGCCGGCCTCGTGCTCGGCGCGACCGTGCCGGTGGTGCTGACCTCGCGGGCGGATTCGCTGCAGTCGCGGATCGCGTCGGTGGCGTTGGCGGTGTTGGCGGGTCCGCGCGGGTAGGTCGCGCGGCGGCATCGCGCCGCGCTCGGATCAACTCACTTCCGGAACTTGCGAACCAGGTCTTCGACGCGCGCCCCGCCCGCGCGAGCCCCGCTGGAGACCTTGATGATGCTCAGCGTACGCTCGGCGCCGGCTTCGAGGGTGGCCTCGTGGACGGCTTGCAGCAGCGGCCAGATCTTCTCCGGCGGACCTTCGACCACCGTGCCCATGCCGTGCACCTCGTAGCGCAGGCCGGACGCCTGGATCACGGCGATGGCGGCGTCCACATGTCTGTAGCGGTCGCCCGCCGTGCCGGCTGGCCGAGGGATTACCTGGATCTCGGCAATCGTGTGCCCGCTCGGAGCCGGCGTGGCGATGGCGGACGGCGTTTGCTGTGGCGCCTGCTGCGCCCAGGCCGCCGCGCCGCCCAGGAGCGTTAGCGACAGGACCGAAACCCGGAAAAGGTTCGAACGTGAGAACGATGGATGTGCCATGTGCAACTCATGCAGTGGGCAGGTGGCAAGCGCTCGGGGCGTCGCACCGGCGCGAGAAAGCGAATGCCGGCAGACCCTTGAACGTGCTTCCCTGCGCGAGGATTACCTCAATCAGGTTCAAAGGGACTCTCTCAGTCGGCGCGCGCCTCGCGGTCGCGCCAACACCCCCAGCGGAAGGCCGTGTCGGCAGCGCAATGGCTGACGGCATGGCCAGCCGCCATTGTAGAAGCAGCCCGCGGCTTCTTCGGGCGCCGTCGTCGTTCACGCTGGCACGCCAGCAACGCGTGTTTGCGACCACCGATCACGACGAGGTGATCTGTGCGTTCGCGCGACAAGCGCGGCGACCATCGCACGGTCGCATGCCATGGACCCGGAGCGATCGTCGACGGCCGTTCGACTTCGACCATGCAATCTTGGGCACGGCCCCGCGCATCAAGAGAATCGTTTCCTCGGTGCCCGGCGACGCCGACCTGCTGCTGATGCCCGACCTGAGCGCCGGCAACATGCTCTACAAGAGCTTCAACTACATCGGCGGTGGCGACTGCGCCGGTCTCGTGCTCGGCGCGACCGTGCCGGTGGTGCTGACCTCGCGGGCGGATTCGCTGCAGTCGCGGATCGCGTCGGTGGCGTTGGCGGTGTTGGCGAGCGGGCAAGGGCAGGGTTGTGTGAGCGCTTCCCGTGGGTCGGGCCCGAGTCAGCCTGGCCGATGACATAAATGGGATGCGCGAAGTCGAGGGCAGCCACAAGGCGGCGCTGCTCACGTCCAATTGGAAGGGCAGAGTCGCCTACTTTAGACTGCCGTACTCTTCGTTAGAACCACCGAAGAATCGCATCGCGTAGTGGGAGCGAGATATCCGTCGCACCCGCGCAGAGGGCTGAGACAGCGACGATCCGCAGGTCGCGAGAGATCAGCGCCCACAGCCTCTCTCGATCACTCTTAAAGCTGGCATAAAGACTCCCAGATCTGCGGCTCATTGATCACCTCGCTATGCGTCGTCGCTACCCTTGAAAACCAGCCCTTTGGTTGTCGCGGGGCCTTGGCTTGTGGGCGCCATCCTCCGTGCCGGAGCAGGGCATGTATGTAGGAAGATCGCCGCAAGAGTTGCATCTAGGATCGCCGAGAACGCATTCGGCCGCCGCCCCGTTCAAGTCGCGCGAACCATGCGTGCAACTGAAGTTGCTGCAACGTCAGGTCCACACGACGGCGCAGTTCACTTTCTCGCGAACGATCGACAACGCCAGCCATTTCTCGTACCGCGTAGAAGCTCAGCCCAAGGCCATGGATGCGTTGCCACCGGTCTAGGTCGAGAAACTGCAGGAGGCCGACTTTCGCCAAGGTGCGAAGTTCGTGCGACTTCAGCTTCAACCGTGCAGCTTCTCGGTAGGGCTGCTCTCCCCCCATCGCCGCAAGACGTTTGCGTTCGTACGCGAGGAACCGGTCCAGGTCGGCACGCAGCACGTCGTCGGGCAGTGAGAGATTGATTCGAACGAACCGACTGACCATCTGCGATGGAAAGGCGTCGTCAAGTTTTCCGCTGAATGCCTGTGAGGAGCGGATTGCAGACTGGTCGCGCTGCAGTAGCGCTCCCTCTGCTCGTACGTTGTCCGGCAACATCTTCTCGAAAACGTACAGCCCACTGACGCTGAGCGGGTCAACGCCGCTCCGCACTCGTCCAGTCCTTAACGCTTCCCACACGTCGCTCGGTAACGACGGACGATCACACGCCTCATCAAACGCCTTGAAGGCATCGTCCCACTCACTTGAGTTGAACGAGTAGACCCACCGATGTACGTCTTTCTTATGCATACGGATGATCTGGGAATCGTCGTTCCGACGGAGCACTGGCCCAACGCACCTGAGCGCCTCTTCCGTCTGTTCCAGCGGCTCACTCTGTAGCCAGCAGCGAAGCGCGAGATTGAGCAACCAATCACCAGCGTCGAGGTCTTCCGCCGAGCGGTACGCTTCTGGCTGGTACCAAGCTGGCGGAACGGGTGTTTGCTTCTTTCCGGACATATGTTTTGGACGAGTCGGAGCTAGTCGTCGATAGTGTCTGCGATTGATCAGATTCAATCGGTGCTCTGCTATTGCCAGTGCGCCGATGCGAGGCCGGTCCCGCACGCATCGCCGACGACGACCCTGATCGATGACCGACTCGTCGCGCTCATCTCAAGGCGCCCTGCGGCACACGACCTCGAGGTTGTGCCCATCCGGCCCGATCACGAACGCCGCGTAGTAGTTCGGGTGGTAGTGCGGCCGCAGCCCCGGCGCGCCATTGTCCTTGCCGCCGGCGGCGAGTGCCGCTTGGTAGAACGCGTCGACGACCGCGCGGTCGGCGGGTGGCAGCCGATGTGCAGCGGCGCGGGCGTCTGTTCGGCCGGTGCGAGCCAGAGGATCGGTTCTCCGATTCCGATGCCGACCCCGACACCGCCGCCTTCCATCACCGCGGTGTAGCCGAGCGGCGCGAGTGCCGCGGTGAAGAAGGCCTTGCCGGTCGCGACGTCGCTGACGCCGAAGCCGAGGTGGTCGAGCATGGCGGATCTCCTGTGAACGTTGAAAACGAGAAACGCAGCCGCACAGCCAAGCTCACGCACCCAGCCGCTGCGCGGCCGCGACGCATTGCCGCACGAAATCGTCGGCGCCCGCGCCGAGCCGCTTGTCGCGATGGAGCACGATCGCGAGGCGCCGGATCGCGGCCGGCAGCCGGGTCTTCAGCTCGACCAGCGACCCTTCCGCGAGCGCCTGCGCGACCGCGTGGCGCGACAGAAAGCCGAGCGCCGTGCCGGCGACGACGAGGCGCTTGATCGTCTCGGGGCTGCCGAGCTCGTAGGCCACGTTCGCGTGGCCGAGGTGCGCGACGAGCCAGCGGTCGGCGGCCTCGCGCGTGCCCGAGCCGCTCTCGCGCAGCGCCCACTCGGCATCGCGCAGCAGCCGCGGCGTGACGCTGCGGCCGGCGAGCGCATGCGCCGGTGACGCGACGATCACCAGTTCGTCCTTCATCCACGGCCGCACCACCAGGTCGGGGTGCGTCTGCGTGCCCTCGATGAAGCCGACGTCGACATCGAAGGCCGCGACCGACGCGATCACGTCGCGGGTGTTGCCGATCGACAGCCGCACCGGGCTCTTCGGGTGCCGCGCCTTCCACGCGCCGACCAGGTCGGGCAGGATGCACTCGCCGATCGTCAGGCTCGCGCCGACGCGCAGCGGCGCGAGGTGTTCGCCGCTGAAGAGCTGCTGCACGTCGGCGGCTTCGTCGAGCATCGAGGCGGCGCGCGGCAGCAGCGCGCGGCCGTTCTCGTTCAGCACCAGCCGGCGGCCGACGCGGTCGAACAGCGGCGCGCCGAGCGCCGTCTCCAGGTCGGCGAGCGCGGTGCTCGCGGCCGACTGCGAGCGCGCGACGCGCTCGGCGGCGGCGCGGGTCGAGCCGCCGCGCGCCGTCGCGACGAAGACTTCGAGCTGGCGCAGGTTCAGGCGCAGACGCGAGACGGTGGCGGGCGAGGCGGGCATCGAACTTGGCTCCGAGTGAATGATCTGATTTTCAGATCGCTGTGACCGTGATTGTGCGCTTTCGCCTTTCAGCGCAAATCGCTACGATCCGGGCTCGCCGCGATACTTGTCGCGCGCGCTCTTGAGGAGATGCCGGTGTTCAAGTTCCTGTCGCGCGAGCCCATTCACAACCCGCTCGCCTCGCCGACGCCGACCGCGAACACCGAGGTCAAGACCACCACCTGCTACATGTGCGCGTGCCGCTGCGGCATCCGCGTGCATTTGCGCGACGGCGAAGTGCGCTACATCGACGGCAACCCGAACCACCCGCTGAACCAGGGCGTGATTTGCGCGAAGGGCGCGTCGGGGATCATGAAGCAGGTCTCGCCGGCACGGCTCACGCAGCCCTTGCTGCGGAAGAAGGGCAGCGAACGCGGCGCCGGCGAGTTCGAGCCGATTTCGTGGGAGCTCGCGTTCGAGATGCTGACCGAGCGGCTGCAGAAGATTCGCTCGACCGACCCGAAGAAGTTCGCGCTGTTCACCGGCCGCGATCAGATGCAGGCGCTGACCGGCCTGTTCGCGCGCCAGTTCGGCACGCCGAACTACGCGGCGCACGGCGGCTTCTGCTCGGTCAACATGGCGGCCGGCATGATCTACACGATCGGCGGCAGCTTCTGGGAGTTCGGCGGGCCCGACCTCGACCGCGCGAAGCTGTTCGTGATGATCGGCACCGCCGAAGATCACCACAGCAACCCGATGAAGATCGCGTTGTCGAAGTTCAAGCGTCAGGGTGGCCGCTTCATCTCGATCAACCCGGTGCGCACCGGCTACTCGGCGATCGCCGACGAGTGGATTCCGATCAAACCGGGCACCGACGGCGCGCTGTTCATGGCCTTGCTGCACGAATTGATCGCGAAGGATCTGATCGACCATGCGTTCCTGAAGCGCTTCACGAACGCACCGCAACTCGTCGTGCTCGACGATTGCGCGCGCCAGGGCCTGTTCGCGTTCGACCCGAACCCCGAGAAGGGGCCGCCGGGCGATGGCCGCGAGCCGCACAACAAGCTGGTGTGGGACAAGACCAGTGGCAGCGTCCTGAACGCGTACCCGGAGGGCATCGCCGACGGCTGCGATCCGGCGCTCGAAGGCCACTACACGCTCGCCGACGGCACGAAGGTCGCGCCGTCGTTCCAACTGCTGCGCGACCGCGTCGCGACGTGCACGCCGGAGTGGGCATCAGGCATCACCGGCATCGATCCCGCGCGCATCCGCCAGCTCGCGCTCGAGATGGGCGACACCGCGCTGAAGCAGGCCTTCGAGATGCCGATCCCCTGGACCGATGCGTGGGGCAAGGTTCATCCGACCACGCAGGCGCGCCCGGTCGCGTTCCACGCGATGCGCGGCCTGGCGGCGCACTCGAACGGCTTCCAGACGGTGCGCGCCTTGGCGGTGTTGATGAGCGTGCTCGGCACGATCGATGCGCCCGGCGGCTTCCGCCACAAGGCGCCGTACCCGCGCCACATCGTGCCGAACTACCGCGCGTTCAACTCGCCCGAGATGATCCAGCCGAACACGCCGTTGAATGCCGCGCCGCTCGGCTTTCCGGCGAATCCGGACGAGCTCGCGATCAACCCCGACGGCACGCCGATCCGCATCGACCATGCGTTCTCGTGGGAGCACCCGCTGAGCGCGCACGGGCTGATGCACAACGTGATCACGAACGCCGTGAAGGGCGACCCGTACCGCATCGACACCTTGCTGATCTTCATGGCCAACATGGCCTGGAACAGCAGCATGAACACGATGGCGGTGCGCGAAATGCTGAACCGCAAGGACGAGGCGGGCGAGTACATGATCCCGTTCCTCGTCGTCTGCGATGCGTTCCAGAGCGAGACGGTCGCGTTCGCCGATCTGGTGCTGCCCGACACGACCTACCTCGAACGCCACGACGTGATGAGCATGCTGGATCGGCCGATCTCGGAGTTCGACGGGCCGGTCGATTCGGTGCGCATTCCGGTCGTGCCGCCGACCGGCCAGTGCAAGCCGTTCCAGGAGGTGCTGATCGAGCTCGCGTCGCGCCTGAAGTTCCCGGCCTTCACGACCGCCGAAGGCACGCGCAAGTTCAAGGACTATCCCGAGTTCGTCGTCAACTTCCAGCCCGCGCCGGGCATCGGCTTTCTGATGGGCTGGCGCGGCAAGAACGGTGACCAGCACCTGCGCGGCGAGCCGAACCCGAAGCAGTGGGAGGCGTACGAGAAGAACAACTGCGTGTTCCAGTACCACATGCCCGAGACGATGCACTACATGCGCAACTGGAACCGCGAGTACCTCGATTTCGCGAAGGACAAGGGCTGGCGCCAGAAGAACGACCCGGTGCAGCTCGCGCTGTACTCCGACACGCTGCAGAGTTTTCGCCTCGCGGCGCAGGGCAAGAGCGCGGGCCGGCAGCCGCCCGAGCATCTGCGCGAGCGCATCGACACTTACTTCGACCCGCTGCCGTTCTGGTACGCGCCGCTCGAAGAGGCCGCGACCGACCTCGCCGCGTACCCGTTGAACGCGATCACGCAGCGGCCAATGGCGATGTACCACTCGTGGGATTCGCAGAACGCGTGGCTGCGCCAGATCCACAGCCACAACTACCTGCAGGTCAACCCGCTGACGGCCAAGGCCGCGGGCATTGCCGACGGCGGCTGGTGCTGGGTCGAAAGCCAGTGGGGTCAGGTGCGCTGCATGATCCGCTACAGCGAGGCGGTCGAGCCCGGCACGGTCTGGACCTGGAACGCGATCGGCAAGGCCGACGGCGCGTGGCAGCTCGCGCCGGGCGCGGATGAAGCGCGCAAGGGTTTCCTGTTGAACCACCTGATCTCGGAAGAGCTGCCGTTCGAGGGTTGCGACTCGAAGACGATCAGCAACTCCGATCCCGTCACCGGCCAGGCCGGCTGGTACGACGTGCGCGTGCGCATCCGCCCGGCC
This sequence comes from Pseudomonadota bacterium, assembly GCA_040389925.1. GTDB lineage: Bacteria > Pseudomonadota > Gammaproteobacteria > Burkholderiales > Burkholderiaceae_C > LMDS01. The sequence continues at coordinate 11,165 of JAZJZJ010000220.1, read as the reverse complement.
GAGCCCGAAGAGCCTGAAGAGTCGTTCCCGCAGATTGCCACCGTGCCGGCCGCGCCGGGCGTGCTCGGCAAGGCAGCGAGCGTGTTGACCTATTTCGCGGGACGGAGCAACAAATCATGATCCAGTGGCTGAAGGACCTGATGCAATCGAACGTCGTCGCCGAGGCGCCGGCGCGCGTGCTGCCATCGCCACCGCTGACGACGCCGACGCGCGTGCGCGCCGAACAGGGCGAGACGCTCGCGATCCAGCTCGCGCTGGTGATCGACCTGAACGTCTGCGTCGGCTGCCATGCCTGCGTGACTTCGTGCAAGCAATGGAACACGTCGGGCAGCGCCGGCCCGCTCGCCGACGAGAAGCCCTACGGCGCCGACCCGACCGGCACTTTCTTCAACCGCGTGCAGACGTATGAGGCCGGCATCTTCCCCGGCACCGACACGATCCACTTTCCGAAGAGCTGCCTGCATTGCGAAGACCCGCCCTGCGTGCCGGTGTGCCCGACCGGCGCGAGCTACAAGCGCAAGGAAGACGGCATCGTGCTGGTCGATTACGACAAGTGCATCGGCTGCAAATACTGTGCGTGGGCCTGCCCCTACGGCGCGCGCGAGCTCGACGAAGAGCGCCAGGTGATGACCAAGTGCACCTTGTGCGTTGACCGCATCTACGACGAGAAGCTGCCGAAGGAGGATCGCAAGCCCGCGTGCGTCAAAGCCTGCCCGACCGGCGCACGGCTGTTCGGCGACGTGAAAGACCCGAACTCCGAGGTCTCGATCGCGATCCGCGAGCGCGGCGGTTATTCGCTGATGCCCGAATGGGAGACGCAGCCGGCGAACCAGTACCTGCCGCGGCGCAAGACCGAGACCGTGGGTGACAAGCCGGTCGGAGGCAACTCGTGAACCCCGCGTTCTCGGTCGTGATCTTCACGACGATCGCGGGTGCCGCGCAGGGGCTGGTCGTCGCGCTCGCGCTGGCCTTGCTCGCCGGATTGCAGATCGCGCCCGGCTTCGTCGGCGCTGCGCTGATCCTGGCCGAAGTGATGCTGCTGATCGGCCTCGGCGCCTCGTTCGCGCACCTCGGCCGGCCCGAGCGCGCGTGGCGGGCGGCGCTGATGTGGCGAACCTCGTGGCTGTCGCGCGAGGTCATCGTGCTGCCGGCGTTCATCGGCGTGATTGCGCTGTGGTGGCTCGCGTTGCGCGCCGGCGTGAGCACGCCGCTGCTGCCGCTCGCCGCGGTCGTGCTCGCCGCGCTGCTCTGGTACTGCACCGCGATGATTTATGCCTGCCTGCGTTTCATTCAGGAATGGGCGCAACCGCTGACGCTCGTGAATTTCACGCTGATCGGCTTGTCGTCGGGGCTGATGCTCGCGAGCGCGCTCGCCGCGTTCGCCGGCGAGGCCGCGCTGCTGCAAGTCAGCGGCCCGTGTGCGCTCGTCGTCACGCTGATCGCGTGGGCGACGCGCATGCTGGCGCTGCGCCACAACGCGACGCTGAAGCACGCCTCGACGCTGCAATCGGCGACCGGCATCAAGGCGCCGAACCTGGTGCAAAAGTCGATGGGCATGTCGGCCGGCTCGTTCAACACGCGCGAGTTCTTTCATGGCCGCACGCTCGCGTTGCTGAAGCAAGTGAAGCTCGGTTTCATCCTGCTGTGCTTCGCGCTGCCGGCGCTGCTCGCGCTGTGGGGCACCGCGACCGGCGCGATGCTGCCGTGGGCGCTCGCGGTGATCTGCCAGGTGCCGGGGCTCGTCGCCGAGCGCTGGTTCTTCTTCGCCCAGGCGAAGCACCCGCAGAACCTGTACTACCAGGTCGTGTCCTGAGCGTGGCGTGCTGACCGGCTAGAGTATATTCAGGCCGCTTCATCGCCCGACTCCAGGGCATGCAGCGCCCGAACATGCCCGCCGCCACCTTGCTCCGCACCGCCGCCAACGACGACTCGCTGACCCGCGCCGATACGCTCGCCGATCAGGCGTATCGGCGCCTGCATCGCGCGCTGATGACCGGCGGGCTGCTGCCCGAGCAGGTGCTCACGGTGCGTGGCATTGCCGACGACTACGGGGTGAGCTTGACCCCTGTCCGCGAGGCCATTCAACGGCTCGTGGCCGAGGGCGCGCTGACGATCGAGAACGCCCGCACGATCCGCGTGCCGCGCCTCGGTGTCGAAACCTACCGCGAAATCCTGAAGATCCGGATCGAGCTCGAACCGATGGCCGCGCGCGACGCCGCGCCGCGCATGGACAACGCCGAAATGGACCGCCTCGACGGTGTGGTGGCCGCGCACCGCGCCGCGATCGACGCCGGCGAGGCGCACCAGACCCTGACCGCGAACACCGATTTTCACATGTCGATATATCGAGCGTCGGCGCAGCCGGTGCTGGTCGGCATCATCGAGAGCCTGTACCTGCGCGTCGGGCCGACGCTGAACCTGCTGTTCCCGCAGTATTGCGGCAGCCTGACCGGCCACGAGATCCACCTCGTGGCGATCGATGCGCTGCGGCGCCGTGATGGCGATGCCCTCGCGCAGGCGATCCGCGACGACCTGACGCACGGCTCGAAGTACCTGATTCGCCTGCTGAAGCCCTGAGGCCGGCGGTCGATCGCAGGATTTCTGCGATCGATAGGCGTATTTCGGTGTTGACGATATATCCTGAGGCCTCTATTCTGCGCGGAGCCGGGGTTCAGGCCCTGCCCATCGTCCTCTGCCACGAAAGGCGCTCCCCATGAAGCTCAACCTCTCCCGCCGCGACTTCAGCCTCACCGCCGCCCAGATGATGGTCGGTTCGATGGCGGGTGGCGCGCTGTTTGGCGTCGGCGGCAACGCGTTCGCGCAGCAGAAGACGGTCAACCTCGGCACCTTCGGCGGGATCGACGCGCAGAACTACATCCGCGCGAAGAACGCGATGGCCAAGACCTTCGGGCCCGGCACCAAGGTCGACTTCGTCACGGTGCGCGCCGGCTCCGAAGTGATCTCGGCGATCGCCGGCAACAGCCTGGACATGTGCAACCTCGGCTCCAGCCCGATGGTGGTCGGCTACGCCAACGGCGTGCAGGCCTCGCTCGTCTACATCTACAAGAACATCATCGACAGCGAAGCGCTGGTGGTGCAGAACAGCGCCAACATCAAGAAGCTCGCCGACCTGAAGGGCAAGCGCGTCGGCCTGCCGTTCAACACCTCGGTGCACTTCGCGGCGCTGGCCGCGTTCAAGACCGCCGGCCTGGGCGTCAACGACGTGCAGTTGATCAACATGCGCGCCGACACGATCGCCTCGGCCTGGACGCGGCGCGAGATCGACGCCAGCTACATCTGGGTGCCGGTGATCCCGAAATTGGTCGAAGACGGCGGCACGGTGCTGTTCAAGACCGGCGATCTGAATGCCACCGGGCTGGTGATGTTCGACGCCTTCCTGGTGCGCGACGAGTTCAAGAAGAAGAACCCCGAGATGGTGCTGGCCTTCCTGAAGGACTTCGAGCAGATCGCGCAGACCTTCAAGCAGAACCCGAAGGAGGTGGTCGAGACGATGACCAAGTTCCTCGGTGTCGACGAGGCGGCGGTGATGCGCTCGCTCAATACCTTCTACCCGGTGACCGCCAAAGAGCAGCTCACCGCGAAGTGGCTCGGCAAGCCGGGCGAGAAGAACTCGGCAGTCGTCAAGACGCTGCAGGTGCAGGCCGAGTTCCTCAAAGAGACCGGCCAGATCAACGCGTTGCCGAAAGACATGAACGGCCTCGTCGACAGCAGCTTCGTCGCGCAGCTGGCCTGATGGCGGATTCGGCGAGCCGGTACGACCCGGCCCCAGGCGCCGCCCAACCGGCGCACCTGTCGCCGACCCTGCCGACCGTGAAGGCGCGCTTCGACCAAGTCAGCAAACGCTTCGGTACCGGGCCGGATTCGGTGCTGGCGCTGGAGCCGATCACGCTCGACATCGCCGAGAACGCGTTCGTCTGCCTGGTCGGCCCGTCGGGCTGCGGCAAGAGCACCTTGCTGAACATCCTCGCCGGCTTCGAGACGCCGACCAGCGGCCAGGCGCTGATGGACGGCGTGCCGGTGCGCGGCCCCGACCCGCGGCGCGGCGTCGTGTTCCAGCAGGGCGCGCTGTTCACGTGGATGAGCGTCCAGGACAACGTCGCGTTCGGGCCGCTGGCCACCGGCAAGTCGGCCGCCGAGGCGGCGCGCATCGCGGCCCGCTACGTTGAGATGGTGGGGCTGTCGAGCTTCGCGAAGCGCTATCCGTACGAGCTCTCGGGCGGCATGCAGCAGCGCGTGGGCATCGCGCGTGCGCTCGCCAACGACCCGCAGATCCTGCTGATGGACGAACCCTTCGCCGCGCTCGACGCGCAGACCCGCGAGCTGCTGCAGGAAGAGATCAAGCGCATCTGGCAGAGCACGCGCAAGACGGTGCTGTGGATCACGCACAGCATCGAGGAGGCGCTGTTCCTCGCCACCGACATCGTCGTGATGTCGGCGCGGCCGGGCCGCATCAAGGCGCGCCTCGCGCCGCAGTTCGCGCTCAGCGTTGACCCGGCGGTCGTCGCGAGCGCCGAGTTCGTGCGCATGAAGGCCGAGATCTTCGGCATGCTGCGCGAAGAGGCACTGACCGCGCAGCAGCAGGAGGCCGAGCGATGAGCGCGCCCACTGCATCCGGCCGCGGCGGCCGCTCGCGCTGGATCAACCT
>JAZJZJ010000220.1:0-6489 GCA_040389925.1 Pseudomonadota bacterium | reverse complement strand
CTGTTGTTCGGCGTGCGTCGGTTGCGCGCGGTCGCGCCGATCGCGTTCGGCGCCGGGATCGTCGGACTGCTCCTCGTGCTCTCGCCGCTGGGCACGAGTGTCAAGGGTGCGCAGCGTTGGATCAACCTCGGTTCGTTCCTGAGTCTGCTGCTGTTGTGGGTGCTCGTGACCACGCCGTTCGACGAGAAACCGCTGGTCGCGCCGCTGTTTCTGCCGTCGCCGCTGTCGGTCTGGAACACCTTCCTCACATTGATCCAGAACGGCTACCAGGGCAAGAGCCTGTGGTACCACTTGGGCATCAGCCTGTTCCGCTTCGGCTTGGCGTTCACGCTGACGGTGTTGGTCGCGGTGCCGCTCGGCCTCTGGATGGGCATGAACGAGACCGTCAAGGCCGTGCTCGACCCGCCGATCGAGATCAGCCGGCCGATGCCCAAGCTCGCGCTGCTGCCGCTGCTGATCATCTGGTTCGGCATCGGCGAGGTCGCGAAGGTCGTGATCATCGTGCTGGCGCTGTTCCCGATTCTGTCGATCAGCGCGATGCAGGCGGTGCGCGGCGTCGGCCGGCGCAAGGTGCAGGCGGCGCTGGCGCTGGGTGCCTCGCGCAGCATGATCTTCCGCCGCGTGATCTTCCCGGCGAGTCTGCCGGGCATCTTCACCAGCGTGCGCGTGTGCATCGGCCTCGGCGTGACGATGCTGGTGGGCGCCGAGATGATCGCGACCAGCGCCGGGATCGCCTACATGGCGATGTCGGCATCCGACTTCCTGTTGACCAACGTCGTGATCGTCGGCGCGCTGATCATGGCGACGCTCGGCTACTCGCTCGACCTGTGCGCCCGCGCGCTCGAGAACCACATCGTCCACTGGGGCGGGAAAGAAGGCTGAGATGACTTCATTGCCGAAAGACGGCATTGCCTGGCCGGAACTCCAGGCGCAACTGCAGGAGGCTGGCCAGCACGACGTCGACTGGCGCGGTGGCCGCGTGCCGATGTTCATTCACTACGCCGGCGACGACGTGCTCGAGGTCGCGAAGCAGGCCTACCTGATGTACTTCTCGGAGAACGGCCTCGGCCTGCGCGCGTTCGGCAGCCTGGCGCGTTTCGAGTCCGAAGTCGTCGCGATGGGGCTGGCGCTGCTGCACGGCGACGACGCCACGCGCGGCGCGATGACGACCGGCGGCACCGAGAGCATCTTCCTCGCGGTGAAGGCGGCGCGCGACCAGGCGAAGCAGCGCCGCCCCGGCATGGGCACGCCGCAAATCGTGATGGCGAGCAGCGCGCACCCGGCCTTCGACAAGGCGGCGCACTTCATGGGGTTGCAGCCGGTGCGCACGCCGCTGCGCGCCGATTTCAGCGCCGACCCGGCGGCGATCACCGCGGCGATCACTGACGACACCGTGATGGTCGTCGGCTCGGTGCCGGCGTTCCCGCACGGTGTCGTCGACCCGATCACCGAAATCGCTGCGGCGGCCGCCGCGCATGGCGTCTGGATGCACGTCGACGCCTGCGTCGGTGGCTACATCGCGCCGTTCGCGAAACAGCTCGGCGTGGCCATTCCCGACTGGGATTTCGCGGTGCCGGGCGTGACCTCGATCTCGGCCGACCTGCACAAGTACGGCTACACCGCGAAGGGCGCGTCGACCCTGTTCTTTCGCGACGCCGAATCGTTCGCCGGCATGGGTTGGTACTTCGACAACTGGCCGCGCGGCCAGTACTTCACGCACACGCTGGTCGGCACGCGCGCCGGCGGTGCGATCGCGGCGGCCTGGGCGGTGATGAACTACCTCGGCGAGGCCGGCTACCGGCGCATCACGCAGCGCGTGCTCGACACGCGCCGGGCCCTGCAGGCGGGCACTGCGAAGCTCGGCTTGCCGACCTTCGGCGACCCGCAGCTGTCGATCCTGGCCTACGGTTCGGATGCGATCGACACTGCGGCCGTCGGCGCACGCATGACGGCGCGCGGCTGGGTTGTCGGCCACGTCACCGAGCCGCCCGGCTTCCACCACATGCTGAACCTGACGCACGAGCCGGTGGTCGATCGTTACCTCGACGACTTGGGGGCCTGCATCGCCGAAACGCCGGCGCCGCAGCCCGGCGCGACGGTGACGGCGCGCTACTGATTTGTCAGCCGAGATCGAGCTCGGGGTAGCGGCGGAAGATGCCGTCCTCGTTGAACGGGATGCGTCGTTCGCTGCGCAGGTAGGCCGCGACCTTCGGCAGCGCTTTGACGCGGCCATGCAGTTGCACGACAGCCGGCGCGGTCGCCAGCGCCTGTTCGGCAGCCTTCGGAAACGCATAGCGCAGGCCTTCGACCAGCTGGAACAGCGACAGGTCGGCATAGCTCAGCTTGCCACCGACGAGGTGCCGCGGCCCGGCCGGGTTGCGCACGACGATGGCCTCGAACCATTGCAGGTACTTGGGCATGCGCGCCACGCAGAATTCTTTTGCGCGGCGCAGCGCCTCGGGCTTCTGGTCTTCGTAATACAGGCCGGTGCCGACCGGGTGGTGCGTGTCGTGCGCCTCGTCGACCATGTCGGCGATGGTCAGCTGGATCTGGTGCGTCCAGGTGCGCGCTTGCTCGCTGCGCGCCACCAGCTTCAACGTCGGCGCGAGGTATTGCAGGATGGCGGCGGTCTGCCCGACCAGCACGCCGCCGTCTTTCAGGAAGGGCGGCGCGAAGGGCGGGTGCGTGAGCTTGCGGTCGTGCAGGCAATGCAGCAGCGCCGGCACACCCAAGCCGGCCGCTTCGGCGCCACGCGCCACGTCGATGTAAGGTGCGCCGGCCGCTTCCAGCGCCAGCCGCACGAATTCGCCGCGGCCCTGAATGGTCGGCCAGTAGTGAAGTTCATATGCCATGCGGCGACTGTAGCCGGTGCGGTTCGACCGTTGAATCCACGCTTGGCGCTTGCCGTGTTCGGCAGCGCGTCGGCGTCAGACTCGGCGGCCCTGCGCATCGATCACGGCTTCGCCGTCTTCTTTCGTGAAGGCGCCGCGCTGCGGCGACGGCAGGATGTCGAGCACCGCTTCCGACGGCCGGCACAGCCGCGTACCGAGCGGTGTGACGACGATCGGGCGGTTCATCAGAATCGGGTGCGCGACCATGAAGTCGATCAACTGGTCGTCGCTCAGCGCTGGATCGTCGAGCCCGAGCGCGTCGTACGGCGTGCCCTTGCGCCGCAGCAGCGCGCGCACCGGCGTGCCGAGTGCAGCGATCAGTTCGACCAGTAGGGCACGCCCCGGCGGCGCCGTCAGGTACTCGACCACGACCGGCTCGGCGCCGCTGTTGCGGATCAGCGCCAGCGTGTTGCGCGAGGTGCCGCAAGCGGGGTTGTGATAGATCGTGATGGCAGCGTCAGTCATGGTCGGGCGAATTGTCGAGAAACCGGTGGATGAACAGGCCGGCGCCCGCGCCGGCGAGTTGCGCGACGACGAAGGCCGGTACGCTCGCCGGCGCGATGCCGGCGAAGCTGTCGCTGAACATGCGGCCGAACGCGGCGGCCGGGTTCGCGAACGAGGTCGATGCGGTGAACCAGTAGGCCGCGCCGATCCACGCGGCGACGAGCGCAGCCACGCGACCGGGCGGCGCGCGCAGGATCACGAGCACAAGGCCGGCGGTCGCGACGAGCTCGGCGATCCACTGGCCGGTGCCACTGCGCACGTGGCTGGAGAACTGCAGCAGGCTCAGGTCGAACATCGCGTGCGCGAGCCATGCGCCGAGCACCGCGCCGGCGAGTTGCGCCGCCACGTAGGGCGCCAGCGCCGCGCGCGGCAGCGCGCCGCGCAGCGCCATCACCGCGCTGACGGCCGGATTGAAGTGCGCGCCGCTGACCGGCCCGAACACCTCGATCAACACATACAGCCCGCCGACGGTCGCCAGCGTGTTCGCGAGCAATGCAACGCCCGTGTTGCCACCCGACAGGCGCTCGGCCATGATCCCGGAGCCGATCACGACCGCGAGCAGCAGCAGCGTGCCCAAGCCCTCGGCGAGCAGGCGCCGCGCGAGCGTCGGCGTGGCCCGCGCCGCAGGCGTCACGAGCGGTGTCGCACTCAGCAACACGTGGTGGCGGGTTTGGCCGTCGCAGCAACCGCCGGCATGCAGCACGCCGGTCCACCGGTCGACGACGCGCTCTCGCTGTACACCGGGATGTTCGCCAGGGTGTGGAAGTGTTCCCACGCGACGCCTTGCGGGTCGGTGATCCAGTGTTTCTCGCTGCGCGCGTAGCAGCAAGTGCCTTCGCCGTCGTCGCGCAGCGTGAGGTCGGCGGATCGGGCGCTCGCCTTCATCGCGGCCAGTTCGGCCGGGTCGTCGGTCTGGATGCCGAGGTGGTCGATCCCGGCGACCCGGCCGCGGGTCGAGATCGCGAAGTTCAGCGGCGGGTCCTGCAGCATCCACTTCGCGTAGTCGGCCTCGACGCGCGCAGGCTCGGCGGCGAAGAGCTTCGAGTAGAAGCCGATGTTGGTGGCGAGGTCGTCGACGTTCAGGTGCAGGTGGAAGCGTTTCATCACGAATCTCCTTGGGATGTGCTGGGTCAGCAGGTCGAACAGCCGCGCGGCGCGGTCACCAGGCAATCGACGCCCTGGCAGCAGTGCGCGGTGAGGTAGGCGAGCACGGCATTCATCTGCGCGTACGCCGCCCGATAGATCAGGTTGCGGCCGTCGCGCTGCTGCGAGACGAGGCCGGCGTTCGTCAGTTCCTTCAGGTGAAACGACAGCGTGGTCGCCGCGACGCCGAGCTCTTCGCTGAGCGCGCCGGGTGTCAGGCCCATCGGACCGGCCACGACCAGGGTGCGGAACACGCGCAGGCGGCTCGGCTGGGCGAGTGCGGCAAGCGATTTGACGATGTCTTGCTCTTCCATGATTCAATAATGATTGAATCATGGAAGTGTGTCAAGCCGAAATCGTCAGCCCTCGTGGTTCAGCGCCAGCCCCGGCACCGGCCAGTCGTCGATCGCGATCAGCCGGCCGCTGCCGGAGAGCGTGACGTACGCGGTGCGCATGTCCTGGCCTCCGAAGCAAATGTTGGTGACGAAGCGATCCGGCAGCGGCACATGACTCGATGTGCGGCCGTCGGCCGAGACGATGCTGATGCCGCCGTGCATCAGCGTGGCCACGCACAGGTTGCCGTTCGCGTCGACCGCCATCGAGTCGAAGCGCTGCCAGTGGTCGCCCGGCGACGCGCAAATCATCTTCGCGCCCTGCGGCGAGGGCCAGGTGTCTTTGCGGACCCGGCCCGGTGCGGTGATGTCGAACGACCAGACGCGCGCGCCCTCGGTCTCGGCGTAGTACAGCGTGTTGCCATCGGGCGAGAGCGCGATGCCGTTCGGCGTCATCACCGGGCGCGCGATCACGCTCGCCCGGCTGCCGTCGGGCTGGCCGTAGAACACGCCGCCGCGGTCGAGTTCGGTGTCGCGCACCTTGCCGAGGTCGGTGAAGTAGAAGCCGCCGTGCGCGTCGAACACGATGTCGTTCGGGCCGCGCAAGCCGAGGCCTTCGACGGTGTCGTAGAGGCGCTCGAACCGGCCGGTGTTCAGATCGACGCGCTCGATGCGGCCGCCCGAGTAGTCTTCGGCTTGGCCGATCGGCCGGTGCGTGCCGTCAATCTCGGTGTGCCAGCGAAAGCCGCCGTTGTTGCAGACGTAGACCGCGCCGTCGGGGCCGATCGCGGCGCCGTTCGGGCCGCCGCCGAGGTCGGCGACGACGTGCACGCGGCCGTCGGGCAGCACGCGGCTGAGGGTGCCGCGCGCGATCTCGACGAGGATCACCGAGCCGTCGCGCAGCGCGATCGGGCCTTCGGGAAACTGCAGGCCGGTGGCCATTTCGCGGGTCTTCATCGCGTCATTTCCTCTTCGGTTTCGGATTCGCAGTTTGCGCCACCGGGCCGGTGCTGCGCCGCGTCTGCAACTGCACGCCGAGCGGCTGTTGCGGCGCCGGCGATTCTGCGCGCAGCCTGCCGAGCAAGTACGCGCCGGCGCGCTCGCCCATCTCGCGGATCGGCAAACGCACCGTCGTCAGCGGCGGGTGCAGGAACGGCGCGAACTCGTTGTCGTTGAAGCTCGCGACCGAGAGCGCGCCCGGCACCGCGATGCCGGCGCCGTCGAGCGCCGAGAGCGCGCCGGCGGCGAGGTAGTCGCTGCCGCAGACGATCGCGGTCGCACGGGTGCCGCGGACCAGAATTTGCGTCATCGCGTCGAAGCCTTCGCGAAAACCGTGTTCGGTTTCGAGCAGCGCGTCGGCACACAGCGTCAGGCCACGTGTCGCAATCGCGAGCGTCAAGTCGCGCAGGCGGCGGCGCGCGCGCTCGCTGTCGCGGGGGTTGCCGCCGATGTAGCCGATGCGCAGGTGGCCGAGCTCGGCCAAATGATCGACGACCAGCGACGCGGCCAGCGCTTCGTCGAAGCCGACGCTGTGCCCGTCGGCCGCCGGCGGTGCCCACATCATCACGAACGGTGTCGCGTGCGAAGCCAGCAACGCCATCACCGCCGGCGGCTGCTCG
>JAZJZJ010000219.1:1972-9600 GCA_040389925.1 Pseudomonadota bacterium | reverse complement strand
GCTTGTACGGCGCCAGCCGCTCGCGCGCGAACGCGAAGATCGCCTGCGCGAGCGCCGCATCGGGCTGCGCGCCGGCCGCGAGGATCAGAAACGCCTTCGGCACCGCCATGCGCAGTGGGTCGGGGCTCGGCACGATTGCGACCTCGGTGACCGCTTCATGCTCGATCAGCGCGCTCTCGAGCTCGAACGGGCTGATGCGGTAATCGGAGGCCTTGAACACGTCGTCGGCCCGGCCGACGAAGGTGATGTAGCCCTCGGCATCGCGGGTCGCGACATCGCCGGTGCGGTACAGCCCGCCGCGCATCGCCTGGTCGGTCTTGGCGGCGTCGTCCTGGTAGCCGTCCATCAGCCCGAGCGGCCGCTGCCCGCGGTCGCTGCCGAGGTCGAGGCAGACCTCGCCTTCGTCGGCCGGCTGCTCGTCGGCATTGAGCAGCACGATGCGGTAACCCGGCAGCGGCCGGCCCATCGAGCCGGACTTGAGCGCCTGACCGGGGCTGTTGCCGATCTGCGCGGTGGTCTCGGTCTGGCCGTAACCGTCGCGCAAGGTCAGGCCCCACGCCGCCTTCACCTGCTCGATGATCTCGGGGTTCAGCGGCTCGCCGGCGCCGATCACTTCGCGCAGCGCGAGGCGGCCGCGGTACGCCGCGAGGTCGTGCTGGATCAGCATGCGCCACACCGTCGGCGGTGCGCACAGGCTGGTCACGCGATGCGCTTCGAGCGCGGCCAGCAGCTTCGGCGCATCGAAGCGCGCGTAGTTGTAGATGAAGATGCAGGCGCCGGCATTCCAGGGCGCGAAGAAGCAGCTCCACGCATGCTTGGCCCAGCCCGGCGACGAGATGTTCAGGTGCACATCGCCGGGCCGCAGGCCGATCCAGTACATCGTCGACAGGTGGCCGACCGGGTAGCTCTGGTGTGTGTGCAGCACCAGTTTCGGCAGCGAGGTCGTGCCGGAGGTGAAATACAGCAGCAGCGGGTCGGTCGCGCGCGTCTCACGGTCGGGCACGAACGCGATCGGCGCGTGGGCCGCGTCTTCGTAGCGCTGCCAACCGTCGACCGGCTCGCCGATCGCGATGCGCGTGTAGTCGCCCGGCAGCGGCACGAACTTGGCGGCCTGCGCGCTCGCGGTCACGACATGCCGCACCGCGCCGCGCACGAGCCGGTCGCGCAGGTCGTCGGTCGTCAGCAACGCGGTTGCCGGGATCAGCACCGCGCCGAGCTTGAAGCAGGCCAGCATCACCTCCCAGAGCGGCAACTCGTTGCCGAGCATCAGCAGCACGCGGTCGCCGCGCTTCACGCCGAGGCTGCGCAGAAAGTTCGCGACCTGCGACGAGCGCTCGCTCATCTGCCGGAACGAGCGCTTCGTCTCGCTGCCGTCTTCGCCGACGATGTGCAGCGCCGTCGCCTCACTGCCTTCATCACCAGAACAGGCGATCGCATCGAAGTGGTCGAGCGCCCAGTTGAAGCGGTCGAGCACCGGCCAGCGGAAGTCGCGGTACGCGGTGTCGTAGTCGCCGCGGTGCGCGAGCAGGAAGTCACGGGCGCGGGTGAACGCGGCGGCGGATCGGTCGGCAGATGGCATGGGCGCTCCTTCGTGGCGGGGTCTCGCGCCAAGGATAGGCGGGTTCGCGGACCGCCTCCAGGCGTCGGGCGTCGCGCCGCGTGGCGATCCGGCGCGCGCTCAGACCTTGTCGGTCGCCGCCGGCCCGGCCTGCACCGCGCGCGCGGCGTTGCGGTGCGTGAGTCGGCGCGTCCACTGCACGACATCGTCGACATAGGTGAACAGCACCGGGATCACCAACAGGCTCAGGAAGGTGCTGGTGATCAACCCGCCGATCACGACGATCGCCATCGGCGCGCGAAAGCTCGGGTCGGTACCCAAGCCGAGCGCGATCGGCATCATGCCGGCGCCCATCGCGATCGTCGTCATCACGATCGGGCGGGCGCGCTTGTGGCAGGCGTCGAGCAGGGCTTCCATGCGCGTCATACCCATGTCGCGCCGCGCCATGATCGCGTACTCGATCAGCAGGATCGAGTTCTTGGTCGCGATGCCCATCAGCATGATCAGCCCGATCATCGACGGCATCGACAGCGCCGTGTGCGTGATGAACAGCGCCAGGAACGCGCCCGGGATCGACAGCACCAGCGCCGACAGAATCGTCACCGGCTGCACGAAGTCGTGGAACAGCAGCACGAGCACGATGTAGATACAGAGGACGCCGGTCAGCATCGCCAGGCCGAAGCTCGCGAACAGCTCACCCATCGCCTCGGCATCGCCGACGGTCGCCTGCGAGATGCCGGGCGGCAGGCTCTTCAGGCTCGGCAGCGCGAGCGCGTGCTTCTCGACCTCGCCGAGCGGCTGGCCGTTCAGCTCGATCTCGAAATTGATGTTGCGCTGGCGGTCGTAGCGGTCGATCTGTGCCGGGCCGCTGTCGATCGCGAGCGTCGCGACGTTGCCAAGCATCACCGGCCCGCGCGAGCCGGGCACGGCCAGGCGCGAGAGCAGGTCGAGGTCGGTGCGGGCGTCGGCGGCCAGCTTGACGACGATCGGCACCTGGCGCTGGCTCAGGTTCAGCTTCGGCAGCGCCTGGTCGTAGTCGCCGGCGGTCGCGATGCGCAGCGTGTCGGCGATCGCCGCCGAGGTGACGCCGAGGTCGGCCGCGCGGGCCGAATCTGGCCGCACGATCAGCTCGGGGCGCACCAGGCTGCTGGTCGACACGACGTTGCCGATGCCGGGAATCGTGCGCAGCTCCTGCTCGACCTGGCGCGCGTGCGCGCCGAGCGCGTCGCCGTCTTCGCCGGCCAGCACCAGGATGTACTTCTCGCTCGAACCGCCGAAACCGACCTTGATGCGCGCGCCCGGGATCACCGCGAGCCCCTCGCGCAGCTGCTCTTCGATCACCTGCTTCTTGACCCCGTGGCGCTCGTCGCGCGGCGTCATGTTGATCGTCAGCGTGGCCTTGCGCACCTCGGGCGCACCGCTCGGCGCGAACGGGTCGCCGCCGGTCGCGCCACCGCCGATCGCGGTGTAGATCAGCTTCACGTCGGTGTTCCTTTGCACGATCTCGCGCGCGGCCTCGGCGGCGGCGAAGGTCTGCGCGAAGGTGGCGCCCGGCGGCAGCGAGATCGAGACCTGCGTCTGCGAGAGATCGTCGGGCGGGATGAAGCCGGTGGGCAGCAGCGGCACGAGCATGAACGAGCCGACAAGGAACACGGTGGCCGCGATCGTCGTCAGGATGCGGTGCTTCAGCGCCGCCTTGACCCAGCGCATGTAGATCGTGATCCAGCGGCCCTCCTTGTGCTCCTTCCTCGGAACCTTCAGGATGTAGGCCGACATCATCGGCGTCAGCATGCGCGCGACCACCAGCGAGATGAAGACCGCGATCGCCGCCGTCCAGCCGAACTGCACGAAGAACTTGCCCGGCACGCCGCTCATGAACGCGGTCGGCAAGAACACCGCGATCAACGTGAACGTGGTCGCGATCACCGCCAGGCCGATCTCGTCGGCCGCCTCCATCGCGGCCTGGAACGGCGTCTTGCCCATGCGCAGGTGACGCATGATGTTCTCGATCTCGACGATCGCGTCGTCGACCAGGATGCCGACCACGAGCGAGAGCGACAGCAAGGTCACGCCGTTCAGCGTGAAGCCGAACAGGTACATCACGCCGAACGCCGGGATGATTGACAGTGGCAGCGCGGTCGCCGAGACCAGCGTCGCGCGCCAATCGCGCAGGAACAGCCACACCACCAGCACCGCGAGCGCCGCGCCCTCGAACAACAGGATCATCGAGCCGTCGTAGTTCTCCTGCACCGGGTCGACGAAGTTGAAGGCCTCGGTGACGACGATCTCGGGGTGCGCGGCCTTCAAAACCTCGAGCTGTTTGCGCACTTCGGCCGCGACTTCGGTCTCGCCGGCGCCGCGCGTGCGCACGATCTCGAAACCGACCACCGGCTTGCCGTTCAGCAACGCGGCCGAGCGCTTCTCGGCGGTGGTGTCCGACACGTTGGCGACCTGGTCGAGGCGGATGCGCCGGCCGTCGCCGAGCGTGACTTCCATGCGCGCCAGCTCTTCGGCCGATTTGACGGTCGCGATCGTGCGCACCGATTGCTCGGCGCCGCCCACATCGGTGCGGCCACCGGACGCTTCCTGCTGCGTCATGCGCAGCTGGCGGGAGATGTCGGCGGCGGTCGCGTTCAGCGCCTGCAGCCGCGCGGGGTCGAGTTCGACGCGCACCTCGCGCGTCACGCCACCCACCCGCGCGACCGAGCCGACGCCGCGCACGCTGAGCATCTGCTTGGTGACGGTGTTGTCGACGAACCAGCTGAGCGCTTCGTCGTCCATGCGCGTGGACGCGACCGTGTAGGTCAGGATCGGCGAGCCCGCCAGCTCCATCTTCGTGACGACCGGGTCGCGCAGGTCACCGGGCAGGTCGGAGCGCACGCGCGCGGCGGCGGCGCGCACGTCATCGACGGCCTCCTGCGTCGGCTTCTCGAGGCGGAACTCGGTCGTGATGATGGCGGTGCCATCCTGCACGGTCGTGTAGATGTGCTTGACGCCCTGCAGCGTCGCGATCGAGTTCTCGATCTTGCGCGCGACCTCGGTTTCGAGCTGCGACGGCGACGCGCCGGGCAGCGAGGCCGTGACCGTGACGGTGGGCAGGTCGATGTCCGGAAAGTTCTGGATCTTCATCGCCTTGAAGGCCATCAGGCCCATCAGGCTGAGCATGATGAAGAGCAGAACGCCGGGGATCGGATTCCGGATGGACCAGGCGGAGACGTTCATCTCGCGCTCCCTACTGGGTCACCGCGACGGGCTTCGCCGAGGGAGTCACAAGCGCCGGTTTCGCCGAGGGAGTCACAAGCGCCGGTTTCGCCGGGGAAGCCACAAGC
Organism: Pseudomonadota bacterium; assembly: GCA_040389925.1. Classification (GTDB taxonomy): domain Bacteria; phylum Pseudomonadota; class Gammaproteobacteria; order Burkholderiales; family Burkholderiaceae_C; genus LMDS01. The sequence continues at coordinate 4,713 of JAZJZJ010000219.1, read as the reverse complement.
GCCGGCTTCGCCGGCGCAGCATCGGCAACCACGCGCACGGTGTCGCCATCGCCGAGAAAGCCGCCGCCCGCGGCGACCACGCGCGTGGACGCATCGATGCCGCCGGTGATCTCGATGCGGTCAGCCACACGCCGGCCGACGGCGACCTTCAGCTGCGTCAGCTTCGAGTCGGCGCCAACGCGCAGCACGTAGCTGAAGCCGTCGCGCAACAACACCGCGCTCTGCGGCAAGGTCAGACCCGAGCCGCTGCCGACCTCGAACTCGCCGCGCGCGAACATGCCGGCGCGCGCCGCACCGGGTGCGGCCGGCAGGTCGACGTAGACGAGGCCGTTGCGCGTCTGCGGGTCGACCGTCGGCGCGATCATGCGCACCGTGCCCTTGATGGCCGGGCCGCTGCCGGCCGTGACCAGCGCGACCATGCCGGGCTTGAGCACGCCCAAGTCGCCCGCCGCGACCTCACCGCGCCATTCGAGGCGGCCCTGGCGGATCATTCGGAACAGCTCCTGCCCGGCCGGCAGCACCGCACCGACGGTCGCGCTGCGCGCCGAGATGACCCCGAAGTCGGGCGCGCGCACCTGGGTCTGCTTCAGCCGCAACTGCTGCATCTGCGCCATCGCGCGCTGCGCGTCGAGGCGCGCCTTGGCGGTGCGTTCGGCCGTCAGGTACTGGTTGATCGCGGCCTCGCTCAGCGCGCCGGTGGTCTGCAGGCCGCGCGCGCGTTGCGCGTTCGCGGCAGCCTCGGCGAGCGTCGCCTCGGCTTCGGCGACCGACGCGCGAATCTGCGCCACGTCGGCATTCAGCGTGTCGGGCGCGAAGGTCGCGAGCACCTGACCGCGCTTGACGACATCGCCGACGTTGACGCGCACGTCGGCCAGCCGCAAGCCGTTGGCCTCGGTGCCGACGCTGGCCTCCTGCCACGCGGCGATGTTGCCGTTCGCGCTGACACGCACCGGCAGCGTCGCCGGCTGCGCCTGGGTGACGTTGACGGTCAGCGCGGGTTTCGGTGCGGCCGAGGCGGCCTTGTCGTCCGCGGCGCGAACGCTCAGCGTGAGAGCCGCGGCGAGCAGCAGGGCGGCGCAGGCCATGGCGGTGAGTGGCTTGTTCATGGTTGGACGGCGACAGAAGTTGTTGGGGTGTTGGACCAAGCGCCACTGCGGATGGAATCGGCAGCGGACCAGCCGCCGCCGAGTGCCCGGTACAGCGTGATCCAGGCCGTGGCCCGCTCACGCCTCAGGTCGGTCAGCGCAATCTCGGCCTGCAGCGCGGAGCGGCGCGCGTCTTCGAGCTCGTACAGGCTCGCGAGGCCGCCCTTGAAGCGCGCCTCGGTGGCACGGAACGAGGCCGCGAAGCCGTCGGTCGCGACCTGCGCATCGGTGCTGCGATCGGCCGTGCTTTGCAGCGCAACCAGCGCCTCTTCGACCTCGCGCACGGCGTTGCGCAGCTTGCCGCGATAGACCGCGCCGGCTTCGTCGTAGCGCGCCCGCGCAGCGACCACGTTGGCGCGCCGCGTGCCGCCGTCGAACAGCGGCAGCGAGACCGTCACCGGCCCGATCGCCCACAAGGTGCCGCTCTGGTTGCCGAAGTCGGACGACTCGAAACGCGACGCGCTGAGGCTGCCGTTCAGCGCGATGCGCGGCAGCCGCGCGGCCTGCGCCTGCGAAACCTCGGCGCTCGCGGCGACGAGCTCGCGCTCGGCGACCGCCAAATCGGGCCGCTGCGCGAGCACCTGCGCCGGCACGCTCGCCAGCGCGATCGACGCCGGCTGCGGCATCTGCGCAGCGCCGGTGGCGAGGCGCGTGCGCAGCGTTGGCTCGTCGATGCCGGTCAGCGCGACCAAGCCCTTGATCAGCACGTCGCACTGCGCGCGACGCTGCGTCAGCAGGCTGTTGCCCTGCGCGGCGCTGGCACGCGCGAGCGCCGCGTTCGCGGGCGATTCGAAGCCGGCCTGCGTGCTCAGGCCGGTCAGGCGCGCGGTCTCGTTGCGCGAGTTGCTGTCGAGCTGCTGCTGCGCGACCTGCGCCTCGCAGGCGCGCAGGCTCGTGTAGTTGCTCGCGACCTCGGCCGCAACCGCGACGCGTGCGTCGTGCCAGCCGGCCTGCGCGCCGTCGAAGCGTGCCTGGGCCGCATCGCGCGCCGCCCGGCGGCCGCCGAACAGGTCGATCTCCCACGCCGCCTGCAAGCCGACGCTGGCGCTGTTGCCCAGACCGCTGACGAAATCCTGCTTGCCGCGCACTGCGTTGGCACTCGCGTCGAGCGAAGGCAGCAGCGCCGCGCCGCTGGCAACCCGCGTCGCGCGCGACTGCTCGATGCGCGACGCGGCCGACGCGATCGTCGGGCTCGCCGTCTGCGCCGCGTCGATCAGCTGCACCAGCACCGGGTCGTTGAACTGCTGCCACCAACTCGTCAGTGCGGTGAGCTCGCCGCGGTGCGGCAATGGCGCGTTCCACTGCGCCGGCGAATCGGCCGCGGCGGTCGGCGCGGATGCCAGTGGCGCCGGGCCGGTGCTGCACGCCGCGAGCGCGGCGAGGGCGGTCGTGGCCGACGCGGCACGCCGCAGGCTGAAAGGAAACGTCATCGGCAGATCGCTTTCGTTGTCACACGCGGATGGGGTGCTCGCCTGCGCATGCCGGCACCGCGGGTGCAGGTCGCACGGTGGGGCCGGAGTCAGCGAGGCTCGCAATATAGCAATGAGACGACGAACGAGCGGCGCCGAAATCGACACTGCCGCGAGGCTGCTGACA
>JAZJZJ010000219.1:0-1962 GCA_040389925.1 Pseudomonadota bacterium | reverse complement strand
GTCGATGATCATCGTCGTGCCGCCCGAGACGCCGGCCGAGGTGCCGGTGTAGAAATCGTCCTTCGTCACGGTGCCCATGAAGGGCAGCTCCATGTGCGTGTGCGGGTCGATGCCGCCGGGCATCACGAACGCACCGCCGGCGTCGACGATGGTCGCGCCCGCCGGTGCTTCGAGGTTCGGGCCGACGGCGACGATCAGGCCGTCCTGCGTCAGCACATCGGCCTTGACGCTCGATTCGGCGTTGATCACGGTGCCGCCGCGGATCAGGATGCTGGTCATGGTCATACTCCAAGTTCAACCTCGGGCCAGCGCCGGGCCGCCCCAAGCGGCCCGAGCTCCCCTCGGGGGACGGCGCCGCAGGCGCCTAGGGGTTGTCATTTCTAGGCGACGGCGATCGTCTCGTTGCTCTTGAAGACCTCAGGCAACTCGTTCGCCTTCGCGAGCATCGCGTGGAACAGCACGTTGCCGCCGGCCTCGATCCACTCGGGCTTGGCGTCTTCGATCTCGTTGTGGCTGATGCCGCCGATGCAGGGCACGAACACCATCGCGGTCGGCGTGACCTTGCTCATGTAGCAGGCGTCGTGGCCGGCGCCCGAGACGATTTCGCGCGTCGAGTAGCCGAGACGCTTCGCGCCGGCGCGGACCATCTCGACGCAGCTCTCGTCGAAGTGCACGCAGTCGTATTGAAAGATCTGCTTCAGGTCGTGTTCGAGTTGGCCCGCCGCCGCAATCTTCGCGACGCCGGCGCGCAACTCGGCGTCCATCTTCAACAGCTCGTCGTTGTCCGGGCAGCGGAAGTCGACCGTCAAAAACACCTTGCCCGGGATCACGTTGCGCGAGTTCGGGAAGACGTTGAGCATGCCGACCGTCGAGACCGCGAGCGGCGCGTGCGCCAGACCGATCTCGTTGACGAGCTGGATCACTTTGGCGGCGCCGAGCAGCGCGTCCTTGCGCACCGGCATCGGCGTCGGGCCGGCGTGCGAATCCTGGCCGGTCAGCACCAGTTCGTACCAGCGCTGGCCCTGGGCATCGGTGACGACGCCAATCGTCTGGCCTTCGTGCTCGAGGATCGGGCCTTGCTCGATATGGGTCTCGAAGAACGCATGCACCGGCCGGTTGCCCATCGGCTCAGTGCCGAGGTAGCCGATGCGCGCCAGTTCTTCGCCGATCGTCTTGCCCTGCTGGTCGGTGCGCGAGTGGCCGTACTCGAGCGAGAACACGCCGGCGTAGACACCCGAGCCGACCATCGCCGGCGCGAAACGCGAGCCTTCTTCGTTGGTCCAGACCGAGGCCTCGACCGGCCGCTCGGTCTCGATGCCGTGATCGTTCAGCGTGCGGATGACTTCGAGACCCGCCAGCACGCCGTAAACCCCGTCGAAGCGCCCGCCGGTCGGCTGGCTGTCGAGGTGGCTGCCGGTGCCGACCGGCGCCAAGCTGTTGTTCTTGCCCGGGCGGCGCGCGAAGATGTTGCCCATCTGGTCGACCTTGACCGTGCAGCCGGCCTCTTTGCACCACTGCACGAACAGGTCGCGGCCCTGCTTGTCGAGGTCGGTCAGGGTCAGGCGGCACACGCCGCCTTTCGGCGTCGCGCCGATCCTGGCCATTTCCATCAGGCTGCCCCACAGGCGGTCGCCGTTGATCTTCAGTTCTGCCATGACATGCTCCTGCAAAGGTCGACAAGTCCCGATTTATGCACCCGGAACAGGCGTGCGTCCACCGCTGCCGCGCAGCATGCAACCGCCGTGCCAGTTTGACCATATGGACAAACACCGAGTCGGGCGACGGGCGCTGTGGGAGACTTGGCGCCGTGACGAAGCCCCCAGCCAAGGTCGCCAAGGCCGCCAAAGCCACCGCGCCGGTTCAGAACAAGCGCGACACCGTGCTCGCGGCGGCGCTGGCGCTGTTTTCGCGCTTCGGGCTGCACGGCACCAGCGTCGACCAGGTCGCGGCGCGCGCCGGCGT
>JAZJZJ010000218.1:0-14686 GCA_040389925.1 Pseudomonadota bacterium | reverse complement strand
AGGGCATGAGCGGCGGGCGCATCGCGATCCGCCCGAGCATCGAGTTCCGCGGTGACGCGACGCAGAACATCATCGTCGGCAACACCGTGCTGTACGGTGCGACCAGCGGCGAGGCGTTCTTCCGCGGTGTGGCCGGCGAGCGTTTCGCAGTGCGGCTGTCGGGCGCGACCGCGGTCGTCGAAGGCACCGGCGACCACGGCTGCGAGTACATGACTGGCGGTACCGTCGCCGTTCTCGGCAAGACCGGCCGCAACTTCGCGGCCGGCATGAGTGGCGGCGTGGCCTATGTGTACGACGAGGACGGCAGCTTCGCGTCGCGCTGCAACACCTCGATGGTGTCGCTGGGCAAGGTGTTGAGCGCGGCCGAGCAAGAGGCCGAGCGCGCGCACTGGCACAACGCGCAGCCGGATGAGGCGATCCTGAAGAAGCTGATCGAAGACCACCACAAGTGGACCGGCTCGCTGCGCGCGCGCCACATCATGGACCACTGGGTCGAGTCGCGCGCGAAGTTCGTCAAGGTGTTCCCGAACGAGTACAAGCGCGCGCTCGGCGAGCGCGCCGCAAAGGCGTTGATGCTGGCGAGCGAATCGAAGGCGGTGCAAGAGGCCGACACCACGATCGCGAAAGCGAAGAACAAGTCCGTCCCCGCGAAGTAAGCGGCCGCCGAACAACAACACACACGCAGAGCATCATGGGAAAAGTCACCGGCTTCATGGAATACGAGCGGCTCGAAGAGGGCTACGCGCCCGTCGCCGAGCGCAAGACGCACTACAAGGAATTCGTCATCGGCCTCAAGGAAGACGAGGCCAAGATCCAGAGTGCGCGCTGCATGGACTGCGGCACGCCGTTCTGCAACAGCGGCTGCCCGGTCAACAACATCATTCCGGACTTCAACGACCTCGTGTACCGCGCCGACTGGAAGAACGCTTTTGCGGTGCTCGACTCGACCAACAACTTCCCCGAGTTCACCGGCCGCATCTGCCCGGCACCGTGCGAAGCGGCGTGCACGCTGAACGTCAATGACGACGCGGTCGGCATCAAGAGCATCGAGCACGCGATCATCGACAAGGCGTGGGCCGAGGGCTGGGTCGTGCCGCGTCTGCCGAAGTCGAAGACCGGCAAGACGGTCGCGGTTGTCGGCTCCGGCCCGGCCGGCATGGCGGCCGCGCAGCAGCTCGCGCGCGCCGGCCACGACGTGACGCTGTTCGAGAAGAACGACGCGATCGGCGGCCTGCTGCGCTACGGCATCCCTGACTTCAAGATGGAGAAGACGCACATCGACCGTCGCGTCAAGCAGATGGAGGCCGAGGGCGTGACGATGCGCACCGGCGTGCTGGTCGGCAAGATGCCCGAAGGCACGAAGGTCACGAACTGGGCCAAGGAAACGATCACACCGGATCAGCTGAAGGCCGAGTTCGACGCGGTGCTGCTGACCGGCGGCGCCGAACAATCACGCGACCTGCCGGTGCCGGGCCGTGACCTTGATGGCGTGCACTTCGCGATGGAGTTCCTGCCGCAGCAAAACAAGATCAACGCGGGCGGCAAGATCAAGGGTCAACTGCGCGCCGACGCGAAACACGTCGTCGTGATCGGCGGCGGCGACACCGGCAGCGATTGCGTCGGCACCAGCAACCGCCACGGCGCGGTCAGCGTCACGCAGTTCGAGCTGTTGCCGATGCCGCCGGAAGCCGAGAACAAGCCGCTCGTCTGGCCGTACTGGCCGATCAAGCTGCGCACCTCGTCGAGCCACGAAGAAGGCTGCGAGCGCGAGTTCGCGATCGCGACCAAGGAGTTCATCGGCGGCGAGGGCAAGGACAAGGGCAAGGTCAAGGGCCTGAAGGCGGTGCGCGTCGAATGGCAGGGCGGCAAGATGGTCGAGGTCGCGGGTTCGGAGCAAATCCTGCCGGCCGATCTGGTGCTGCTGGCGATGGGTTTCGTGAGCCCGGTTTCCAGCGTGCTCGAGGCCTTCGGCATCGAGAAGGATGCGCGTGGCAACGCCAAGGCGACGATGGACGTGGTCGGCGGCTATGCCACCAACGTCGAGAAAGTGTTCGCCGCCGGCGACATGCGGCGTGGTCAATCGCTGGTCGTCTGGGCGATCCGCGAAGGCCGGCAGGCGGCGCGCGCGGTCGATGTCTTTCTGATGGGTGCGAGCGAGTTGCCGCGCTGAGTTGTTGCATCGAGACAAGGCGTGTGAACGTCTGCAAACGTCGGCGGCCGACGGGTGCGATCACAAAGGTCGCGTGAGAGAATGGTTTTCAAGCGACGGCGCCCGACTTCGGGCGCCGTCGCGTTGTTGCCAGCAGCCACACCGCCTCACGCATGCAGAGTGATTCCCCCCGAGCGAACGTCGATCACGCCAGCGCCGACGCGCTGATCGAGGTCGACCACGTCACGTTCGGCTACGAGCCGAGTCGCGACATCCTCAAGGACATCTCGATGCGCTTTGGCCGTGGCCAGGTCACCGCGATCCTGGGCGGCTCGGGCTGCGGCAAGACGACGGTGCTGCGGCTGATCGGTGGCGTGTACCCGGTCGGCAAAGGCAGCGTCAGTTTCGATGGCCAACCGATCGACACGCGCAACGCCGCCCAGCTCTACAACCTGCGCCGGCGTCTGGGCATGCTGTTCCAGTTCGGCGCGCTGTTCACCGACTTGTCGGTGTTCGAGAATGTCGCGTTCCCGCTGCGCGAACACACCGATCTCATTGAGCCGATGATCCGCGACATCGTGTTGATGAAACTCAACGCCGTCGGCCTGCGCGGCGCGGCCAAGTTGCGCATCTCCGAAATTTCGGGCGGCATGGGCCGGCGTGTCGCGCTCGCGCGCGCGATCGCGCTCGACCCCGAAGTGCTGCTCTACGACGAACCGTTCACCGGCCTCGACCCGATCGCAATGGGCGTGACCGCGAACCTGATCCGCAAGCTCAACGACGCCACCGGCGCGACCTCGCTGGTCGTCTCGCACGACGTCCGCGAGTGCTTCGCGATCTGCGACTACGCCTACATCATGGCCGCGCCCGGCGTCGTGATCGCGCACGGCCGACCCGAAGAACTCAACGCGAGCGAAGACCCGCAAGTGCGCCAGTTCCTGCGCGGGGAGCCCGACGGGCCCGTGCCTTTCCATTACCCCGCGCCGCCGTTCGCGCAAGACCTTGGCCTGCGTGGCCCCGCCGCATGAGCTGGCTCGCCGCGATCGGCCGCTACGCGATCGAGTGTGTTCGTGCGCTCGGCCACCATGCGTTCTTCTTCTGGGAACTGTTGCGCACGCTGCCAGCTTCGCTGAAGCGCCCGTACTTCGCGCTCGTGCAGGTGCATGCGCTGGGCAATCTCTCGCTGCTGGTGATTCTGTCGTCGGGCCTCGCGGTCGGCTTCGTGCTGGCGCTGCAGTCCTACTATGCGCTCGTCACCTACGGCGCGGCCGATTCGGTCGGGCTGCTGGTCAACCTGTCGCTGGTGCGCGAACTCGGGCCGGTCGTGACCGCGCTGCTGTTCGCGGGCCGCGCCGGCACGTCGCTCACGGCCGAGATCGGCTTGATGAAGGCCGGCGAGCAACTCGCGGCGATGGAACTGATGGCGGTCGACCCGAAGAGCCGCGTGCTCGCGCCGCGCTTCATCGGCGGCATCGTCGCGATGCCGATCCTGGCGCTGCTGTTCTCGGCCGTCGGCATCCTCGGCGCGTATCTGGTCGGCGTGCAGTTGATCGGCCTGGATCCGGGCAACTTCTGGTCGGCGATGGAAAACGGCGTCGATGTGCGCCGCGACCTCGGCAACGGCATCATCAAGAGCATCGTGTTCGGCGTGATCTGCAGCTTCGTCGCGGTGTATCAGGGTTATGAAGCCAAGGCCACGCCCGAGGGCGTGGCGCGCGCAACCACGCGCACGGTGGTGATCTCGTCGCTGAGTGTGTTGACGATGGATTTTTTGCTCACCGCGCTGATGTTCTCGACGCGCTGACGAAGGCAAGGGGAAAGAAGATCATGAACAAAAAGGGCATTGAAGCGCTGGTCGGTTTCTTCGTGTTGCTGGGGTTCGCCGCGCTGGTATTCCTGTCGCTGAAGGCCGCCAACCTGAGCAGCTTCGGCGGCGGCGAGACCTATGCACTGACCGCCAAGTTCGACAACATCGGTGGCCTGAAGGTGCGCTCGCCGGTGCGCAGCGCCGGTGTCACGGTCGGTCGCGTCACCGCAATCGCGCTCGACCCCAAGACCTATCAGGGCGTCGTGACGCTCGACATGCAGAAGTCGGTGCTGTTCCCGACCGATTCGTCGGCCCGCATCCTGACCTCGGGCCTGCTCGGCGACCAGTACGTGGGCCTGGAGGCGGGCGGCAGCGAGAAGAATTTCGCCGCCGGCGATACCATCAAGCAAACCCAGTCGGCGATCGTGCTCGAAAGCCTGATCAGCCAGTTCCTGTTCAGCAAGGCCGCCGATGCGGGCTCGATACCCGCGCCTGCGCCCGCCGCCCCAACCACCGGAGGCAAGAAGTGACACGTTCCCTCGACACGCGCAGCTTTTTCGCGCGCGCCCTGCTCGCCCTGATGGTCGGCGCCCTGCTCGTGCTCGGCGGCTGTGCGACCACGCAGACGCTGGTCAAAGACGCCCGCGGCGGCCCCGGTGCGCGCCTCGACCCGTGGGAGAACTGGAACCGCAAGGTCTTCGCGTTCAATGAAGGCCTCGACGAGAAGATCCTGAAGCCGGTCGCGACCGGCTACGCCAAGGTCGTGCCGCAGTTCGTGCGCCGCGGCGTCGACAATTTCTTCGCCAATGCCGCCGATGCTTGGTCGGCCGTCAACAACGTGTTGCAGGGCAAGCCCGAGCCGGCCTTCGACGACGTCGTGAGGTTCACGACCAACACCGTGTTCGGTTTCTTCGGCATCCTCGACATTGCCAGCGAGTTCGGCCTCGAACATCACTACGAAGACTTCGGCCAGACGCTCGGCCGCTGGGGCTTTGGCGCGGGCGCCTACATCGTCTGGCCACTGATCGGACCGTCGACGGTGCGCGAGACGATCGCGCTGCCGCTCGACCGCACGGCTTCGCCGGCGCTCTACATCAGCGACGGCAGTTACCAGTTCGGTGTCGTCGGCTTGCAGATCATCAACACGCGCGCCAAGCTGCTCGGCGCCAGCCAAGTGATCGACGACATCGCGCTCGACAAATACACCTTCATCCGCGACGCCTACCTGCAGCGCCGCCGCAGTCTCGTCTTCGACGGCGACGCGCCCGCAGCGCCCGATGAGTCGGTGCCGGCCGGCACGCCCGCCCCGGGCGCGGCCGCACCGCCGGCCAAGCCGTGAACCATGAACCGGTTTCGCGCGTTGAGGGATTCGGGCTGCGCTGAACCAATCGGTTCAAGCGTGCTCTGACGGGCTCTCCCGTTGCCACGTAGAAGGAAACAAGATGTTGTCCAAACGAATGATCCCTTGGCTGATGGCTGGCTTGCTCAGTGTCGGTTCTGCCGTCGCCCAAGCCCAGGCCGGCAAGGCGCCCGATGCGCTGATCAAGGAAGTCTCGACCGACGTGCTCGAAACGCTGAAGGCCGACAAGTCGTACAAGCAGGGCGATCTGCAGAAGATCATCGGGCTGGTCGACGCCAAGGTCATGCCGCACGTCAACTTCCAGCGCATGACGGCGTCGGCCGTCGGTCGCTACTGGCGCCAAGCGACACCCGAGCAGCAGAGGGGCCTGCAGGATCAGTTCAAGCTGCTGCTGGTGCGCACCTACTCCGGCGCGCTCGCGCAGGTCTCGGACCAGACCGTCGAACTGAAGCCGATGCGCGGCGCCGCGACCGACGCCGAAGTCGTCGTCAGGACCGAAATCAAGGGTCGCGGCGACCCGATTCAGCTCGACTACCGGCTCGAGCAGGCGCCCGGCGGCTGGAAGATCTACGACGTGAACGTGCTCGGCGTGTGGCTGGTCGAGAACTACCGCAACACCTTCTCGCAAGAGATCAGCGCCGGCGGCATCGATGGCCTGATCGCGAAGATGACCGCACGCAACAAGTCGGCCGGTGCGGCCAAAAACTGATCGCGCCAATGCTGCTGCTGCCGACCACCGTCACTGCCAAAGAGGCGAACGACACGCGGCGCCTGCTGCTGCAGGCGCTGAAGGGCGAGCCACAGGCCGACGTGACGATAGACGCCTCGAACCTGCAGCACTTCGATTCGTCGGCGCTTGCAGTGCTGCTCGAATGTCAACGTGCCGCCGATGCCTGGGGCAAGTCGTTCGCGCTGCGCAACGCACCGCCGAAGCTGGCGGCGCTGGCACGGCTCTATGGGGTCGATGTGCTGCTGATGCCCGAATCAGCCGCCGCGCACGCGCCGGCGTGACCGCACCGCCTCGATCATGCGCCAGCCCAGCAGCAGCGCGATGATCGCGGCGTAGACCGTCACCTCGGCGTAGTTGCTCTTCGCCGAGCGCATCCAGAAGAAATGCAGCAACCCGAGCAGCACGACCGCGTAGACCGCGCGGTGCAGCGCCTGCCAGCGGGCCGACCCGAGCGCCTTGATCGCACGATTGAACGAGGTCGCGGCCAGCGGCAGCATCAGCAGCAACGCGCTCGTGCCGACCAGGATGAACGGGCGCTTGACGATGTCACGCACGATGTCTTCGAACACGAGCCCCATGTCGAGCCAGCTGTAGCAGAGAAAGTGCACGCAGCCGTAGAAGAAGGTGAACAACCCCAGCATGCGGCGAAAGCGCGCGAGTGCCGGCTGCCTCAACAGCTTGCGCAGCGGTGTGACGGCCAGCGTGATGCACAGGAAGCGCAGTGTCCAGTCACCGGTCGCGCGGATCAGCGCCTCGGCTGGGTTCGCGCCGAGCACGTTGGTGCCCATCACGCTGAGGATCGCGCCGCGCAGCAGCCAGGCGAACGGCAGCAGGCACAGCACGAACGCGACCACCTTCGCGGCGGGGCGCAACAGCAGCGGCTTCGATCGCGTGGTGTGCGGCGCGGCGGCCGAGGGCAGTGCGGTGCTTCGCTCCATTTGGCGAGCAGTGCTCAGTAGTTCTTCTTCAGGTCCATGCCCGCGTAGAGCGACGCGACCTGCGGCCCGTAGCCGTTGAACATCAGCGTCGGCCGCTTCTTTGCGAAGATGCTGTCTTCGCCGATCCGGCGCTCGGTGGCCTGGCTCCAGCGCGGGTGATCGACCTCGGGGTTCACGTTCGAATAGAAGCCGTACTCGTTGCTCGCGCTCTTGACCCAACTCGTCGCGGGCTGCCTCTCGACGAAGCGGATTTTCACGATCGACTTGCCGCTCTTGAAGCCGTACTTCCAGGGCAGCACTGCGCGCACCGGCGCGCCATTCTGGTTCGGCATCACTTCGCCGTACATGCCGAACGCGAGCAGGGCGAGCGGGTTCATCGCCTCGTCGATGCGCAGACCCTCGACATACGGCCATTCGAGCACGCGCGAACCGACAAAGGGCATGGTCTTCGGGTCGGCCAAGGTCACGAACTCGACGAACTTGGCGTTGCCGGTCGGTTCGACTTTTCTGATGAGTTCGGCGAGCGAATAGCCGATCCACGGGATCACCATCGACCATCCTTCGACGCAGCGCAGTCGGTAAATGCGCTCTTCCATGGCGCTGAGCTTGAGCAGCTCGTCGATGTCCCAGACCTTCGGATTCTTGACCGCGCCTTCGATCGCGACGGTCCACGGCCGGGTCTTCAAGGTGTGCGCGTTCTGCGCCGGGTCGCCCTTGTCGGTGCCGAACTCGTAGAAGTTGTTGTAGCCGGTCGCGTCGATGTACGCCGTGGGCTTTTCCATCGTCGCGCCGCCCGCGACCCCGCTGCGCACGCTTGCGAGTGCGGCGAGCTTGCCGCTGCGTGCGACTTGCGCGTGCGCATCACGCGCCGCCCAGCCCGCGAGCGCGGCGCCGGCCACGCCGCTGCCGAGCAGTTTCAGCAGGTCACGCCGGCCTTCGTAGGCAGCGCGGGTCGTGATCTCCGACGCTTGGGGATGAACGAAGCCTCGGTCGCGCAGGAAGTGCATGGCAATGCCCGTTGTGGTCTTGCAACTCGGTCGCGGTGCGATTGAGCTTCTTACACGCGCTGTCGAAAGCCCTCACAGCGTGCCGTAGGAATGCAAGCCCGACAGAAACATGTTCACGCCGAGGAAGGCGAACGTGGTGACGACGAGGCCGACCAGCGCCCACCATGCCGAGACGTTGCCGCGCAAGCCCTTCATCAGCCGCATGTGCAGCCACGCGGCGTAGTTGAGCCAGACGATCAGCGCCCAGGTCTCCTTCGGATCCCAGCTCCAGTAGCCGCCCCAAGCCTCGGCGGCCCAGAACGCGCCGAGGATGGTCGCGATCGTGAAAAACGCAAAGCCGACCGCGATCGACTTGTACATCATGTCGTCGGCGATCTCGGCGCTCGGCGTGCGCGCATTGATCCACTTGCGCGCGAGGATCGTGAACGCAAAGAACGCCATCAGGCCGGCGATCATGCGGCCCGATTTCGCGACCGAGGCCATGCCGTCGGCCGACAAGCCGCCGAACAGCGCGAAGCCGAGCAGCGGCAGCGCGATCACGAGGCCGGGCACGCCGAGCAGGCCGATCCAGAGCGCGCGCGTGGTCGTGTTTTTCAGCACGTAGGCGAGCGCGACCATCGCCGACAGCGCGAAGCTGCCATAGCCGATGAAGTTGGCCGGCACATGCAGCTTCATCCACCAGCTCTGCAGCGCGGGCACCAGCGGCTGGATTTCGCTCGCTTCGCGCGCGACCGTGTACCAAATGAGAAAGCCGACCGCGGCGCTGACCACCAGCATCACGAACGCGCCGAGCGACTTGATCTTGTAGTGCTGCTCGTAGTACAGGTAGAACAGCGCCGTGAGCCAGCAGAACAGCACGAACACTTCGTACAGGTTGCTGACTGGGATGTGGCCGATGTCGGCGCCGATCTGGTGGCTCTCGAACCAGCGCACCATCGTACCGACGAGCGCCATGAACACGGCGGCCCACGCCATGCCGGAGCCGATGCGCACGGCGGTGTTCTGCTCGGTCCTGGCCGCGAAACCGATCCAGTAGAACGCGGTGCTCATGAAGAACAGCACGCACATCCACATGATCGCGCTCTGGCTCGACAGGAAGTACTTCAGCATGAAGACCTTGTCGCCCTGCGCGAGGTCGGCGCCGAAGCCGTCCATCTGGCGGTTGTACAGGCTGATCGCGAGCAGCGCCGCCGCCGCCACGCCGACCATCAGCACCCGCAGCGGGCCCCAGAACCAGCCGAGCAAGATCGCGACCGGCAGGGTGCCGATCAGAATCAGCTTCTCGTAGTAGTCCATCGCGCCGGCGTAGCGCGAGAACGCATACGCGCCGCCCGCGAGCACCAGAGCGGCGAAGGCCCAGTCGAACAGCGAGCGGCCGCTGAAGAAACCCATCGGGCCGGACGGGCGGCCCAAGGCCATCGTTTTCAATGTGGTGGTGTTCATGAAGCGTCCTTCAGGATCTGATGCTTCAGCGCCTCGAACTCGGCATCGGCATCCAGCGTGCGTCGTGTTGTAGACAGGGCCGCGGTGATTTTCGTTCCCGCCGGCGTCGGCGCCAGCCACACCCACAGGCGCCGTTCGCGAATGTAGAGCATCGCGAATACGCCGACGATCAACAGCACCGCGCCGAGATACACGAGCGTCTTGCCCGGTGCCCGCGCGACCTGGAACACGCTCGCCTGCACCTGCTTGAAGTCGGCGAGCTCGAACAGTACCGGCGCCGGGTAGAAGAAGCTGTCGGACAGCGACAGCACCGATTGCGTCATGAAGGCCTGGGTCCTTTCGTCGGCCGGCAGCGGTGCCAGGCCGGCGCCTTCGCGCGTCAGGCCCAACAGCTCGAACAGGCTGCCGTTCAGGATGCGCAACAGCACCTCGGCAATGCGGCCGCGATCGTCTGCGGGCACGCTGCTCTCGATGAACTCCGAAATCGCCTGCAGCCCGCCCATCGGCTTGACCGGATCGGCGTTGTCTTTTGCGCGCGCACTCTCGGCGCCGGCGAACAAGGCCAGCGCGCGCTCGGCCGTGGTCGTCAGTTGCGCGGCCATCTCGGGCTTGTCGGCGGGCGTCGCGAGCGCGACATAGCGTGCTGCCGCCTTCGCGCGCAGCGCGGGGTCGAGCAAGGCGGCGCGCAGACGGGTCCAGCCGTCGAGGCTGTCGGTGTCGTCGGCGGGGATGCGCAGGTAGCGCATCTCCTGGTCGGGCTTGTCGCGCGTGCCGGCGAGGAACACACGCTGGCCGTCAAGCTCGACCGGCAGCATGTAGTTGTTGAACTCGCGCGCCTGGCCGGCGGCGTCGCGCAGCTTGTAGCTGATCGACGGGCCGACGTTGCGCAGCGCCTTCTTGTTGTTCGTCTTCGCGCCGGAGCCGAGATGCTCTTGCAACGAGCTCACCAGATCGACCTTGCGCACGTCGGTCGCGTTGCCGCCCGCCGCGTTGCCGCCGAGGTTCTCGACGTTGATCACGCGCAGCCCGGTGAACTCGAGCGTCATCTTCGAATCACCGTTGCTGATCTGCGCGTTGCCGCCGACGTTGCCTTCGATCTCGAACGGCTTGCCACCGGCCGTCATCGGAAAGCCGCGCAGCTTCAGCGACGAGCCGCCGTCGTCGAAGCTGCTTTGGTAGATCGCGACGCCGCGATGAAACGCCGGCTCGTTGACCTTGACCAGCGCCGGGATCGTCTCGCCGGTGTCGCGGTCGTGGATCACGATCTCGCTGGCGAACAGTTTCGGCATGCCGGTTTCGTAATAGTCGACGATGAACTTCTTCAGTTCCACGTCGAACGGCAGGTCTTGCAGCACGACGCCGTCCTGCATGTTGATCACCGCGGTGCCGGCCCTGCCGCCCTCGGGCACCAGCAGGTTGGCGCGGAAGGTCGGCGTGCCGGCGCCGAGGCGGTGGCTGGTCGGTACGTCCTTCATCAGCCCACCGCCCGCATACGTGCTTTTGCCCTGCAGCGCCATCTGCGCGCGCACGATCAGGTCGCCGTCGAGCAGGCCGCCGACGCACACCAGCACGATGGCCGAATGCGCCGCGATGTAGCCGAGCTTGTTGGCGGCGCCGCGGCGCGCGGCGATCATCGTGCCGTTCTCGCGAATCTGTACTTTCGCCTTCCAGCCGCCATGCACGAGCAGTGCGCTGATGCGCTCGAAGGCCTGATCGCGCGACTCGGCGACCTCAGAGGCGCCACGGTGGTGGAACGATGCCAGCGCCTGCTCGCGCACATGTTCCTTGTAGGTTTTCAGGTCGGCAATGATCTTCGGCACGTTGCGCGCGATGCACAGGCTGGTCGAGAGGACGAGAAACGCCAGGATCAGCAGAAACCACCAGACGCTGTAGACCGTGTACAGCCCGACCTTGGAGAGCAGCTCGGCCCAAAACGGCCCGAATTGGTTGACGTAGTTGTTGTACGGCTCGTGCTGCTTGACGACCGTGCCGATGACGGACGCGATGCAGATCACCGTCAGCAGCGAGATCGAGAACCGCATCGACGACACCAGCTCGACGCAATCGCGCACCCAGCGCGATTGCGTGCGCACTTCGATGCCGGTGGTGGTGACGGTCATGGGCGGATTATCCGGGTCGGGGCGAGAACGCGAGGGGCAGAAACAGAAAGGGCCGGTGCGAGACCGGCCCTTTCAGAAAGAAGGGATCAGCGAACGGTTCAGTGCAGGCCGGCGATGTAGTCGGCGACCGCCTTGATTTCACGATCGTTCATCTTCGCGGCCACGCCGGTCATCGGCACGCTGTTCTTGCGCGCGCCGCTGCGGAACGCGACCAGTTGCGCCTCGGTGTAGTCGGCGTGCTGACCGCCCAGACGCGGGTATTGCGCGGGCATGCCCGCGCCGTTCGGGCTGTGGCAGCCGGCGCAGGCCGGGATCTGGCGGTCGGCAATGCCGCCCCGGTAGATCTTTTCGCCAAGCTCGACCGTGGCCTTGTTCTTCGCGAAGCCCGGCTTGGCGGTCTTGCTGGCGTAGAAGGCCGCCACGTTCTTCATGTCGTCTTCGGTCAGCGTCGCGACCATGCCCGACATCACGGCGTTCTGGCGCTTGCCCGCCTTGAACTCGGTCAGCTGCTTGACGAGGTACTCGGGGTGCTGGCCCTGAATGATCGGGTTCGCCGGGCTGCCGCGCGAACCGTCGGCGGTGTGGCAGGCTGCGCAGACGTTGGTCGACGTGGTCTGGCCCTTGGCCAGATCGGGCTTGAATGCGGGTTTGGCCGCTTCTGCGGCGCCGGCGGATGCCGACACGGCGAGCAGCACAGAGATCCCGAAGGAGACGGCGACGGAGGCAACGGACTTCATGAGGGCGGCGTGTTTCTGGTGCAAAACCCGGTGATTTTACAATGATGGCTTTGGGCGACTCCATGGCCGAGCAAAACAATTCAAATCCGGCGTCTGTCGCTCCCGTCGAAGGCGTTGTCGAAACCGCTGCCGACCTCGAAAAGCGCGCGCTCGGCTGGTGCCACACCGCGCGCTTTCGCACCACTGCCAGCCAGCTCGACCAGCTGCCGCAGATCGAGCTGCCCGAGATCGCGTTCGTCGGCCGCTCGAACGCCGGCAAATCCACCGCGATCAACACACTGACGCAGCAAAAGCGCCTCGCGTTCGCCTCGAAGACGCCCGGCCGCACCCAGCACATCAATCTGTTCGACCTCGGCCCGAAGATCGTCCCGAACTCGATCTTCGCCGACCTGCCGGGCTACGGTTACGCGGCGGTCGCGCGCGGCGCGAAGCTGCGCTGGCAGAAGGTAATGGCCGATTACCTCGCCGTGCGCCGCAGCCTGATCGGCGTGGTGCTGATGGTCGATTCGCGCCTCGGCTTCACCGACCTCGACCAGCAGCTGATGAGCTTCGTCGC
Source organism: Pseudomonadota bacterium (assembly GCA_040389925.1). Lineage (GTDB taxonomy): Bacteria > Pseudomonadota > Gammaproteobacteria > Burkholderiales > Burkholderiaceae_C > LMDS01. The sequence continues at coordinate 1,839 of JAZJZJ010000218.1, read as the reverse complement.
GCCGCGCGTGGGCAATGGCGCGGTCAAGCTGCTGGTGCTGCTGACCAAGTCCGACAAGCTCAATCGCACCGAGGCCAACGCCGCGCTCGCGAGCGCGCAGGCGGTGCTGGGCGAGATCACGACCGACGAAGCCGATGTGGGCGTGGCGCTGTTCTCGGCGCTGAAGAAGCAGGGTGTCGGCGACGCGGCCCAGGTGCTGCACAGCTGGGTGCACCCGGCCGCGTGATGTCTCGCGGGTGACGCGGGTGCGGCAGGTCGCGGCCGATACTGCCAGCCCGAGGAGACACCGATGATTCAAACCTTCGACGCGGTTCTGCCGCACGGCATCACGTTGAATTGCCGCGCGACCGGGCGGCCCGGCGCGCCTGTGCTGATCTTTCTGCACGGTTTTCCCGAGGCGGCGTTCGTCTGGGACGAGATCCTCGAACACTTCGGCGACCGCTACCGCTGCATCGCGCCGAATCTGCGCGGCTTCGGGCCGTCGTCGGCGCCGGCCGAGGTCGAGCAGTACCGCGTCAAGCACCTGATGGCCGATCTGGAGGCGCTGATCGCGCAGCATGGCGGTGGCCCGATCGAGGCGCTGGTCGCGCACGACTGGGGCGGCGCGATCGCGTGGACGCTTGCCGCGCTGAAGCCCGAGTTGCTGAAGCGCCTCGTGATCATCAACTCGCCGCACCCGGCGACCTTTCTGCGCGAGCTGCAGCACAGCCCGCAGCAGCAGGCGGCGAGCGCGTACATGAATTTCCTGTGCCGGCCCGATGCCGAGAAATTGCTCGCCGAGAACGACTACGCGCGCCTGTGGCCGATGTTCGAGAACATGGGCGCGGCCGACCCGCAGCGCGAGGGCGGCGGCTGGCTGACCGCGCCGGTGCGCGATCAGTACCGCGCGATTTGGGGCGCGGGCCTGACCGGTGGCTGCAACTACTACCGGGCCTCGCCGCTGCGCCCGCCGACCGGTGCCGATTCGGCCGTGATGACCATCGAGTTCGCGCCCGAGTTCGTCACGGTGAAGCGGCCAACGCTGGTGATCTGGGCCGAGGACGACATCGCGCTGCCGAAGTCGCTGATCGACGGCCTCGGTGCGTTCGTGCCCGACATGCGTTTGGTGCGCGTCCCCGGCGCGACGCACTGGATCATCCACGAGCGTCCGGCGTTCATCGCCGCCGAGATCGACAAGCACTTGGCCGCCTGAAAGGCCCTCCGCGCCAACGAAAAAGGGCCACCGAAGTGACCCTTTGAGATGCGAGCGATGCCGCCGAACGTGGCGGCATCAATCTCACATATCCATGCCGCCCATGCCGCCCATGCCGCCCATGCCACCCGGCATGCCGCCGCCGGCCGACTCTTCCTTCGGCGCTTCGGAGATCATGGCTTCGGTCGTCAGCATCAGCGAAGCGACCGAGGCTGCGTTCTGCAGGGCAGTGCGCGTCACCTTGGTCGGGTCCAGGATGCCCATTTCGATCATGTCGCCATAGGTGTCGTTGGCCGCATTGAAGCCGTAGTTGCCCTTGCCGGCCAACACCGCAGCGACGACCACGCTGGCTTCGCCGCCGGCGTTGAAGACGATCTCGCGCAGCGGCGATTCGATGGCCTTCAGCACCAGCTTGATGCCGGCTTCCTGGTCCGGGTTGTCGCCCTTGATGACGCCAGCCGACTGCTTGGCGCGCAGCAACGCGACGCCACCACCGGCCACGATGCCTTCTTCGACGGCGGCACGGGTTGCGTGCAGCGCATCTTCGACGCGGGCCTTCTTTTCCTTCATCTCGACTTCGGTGGCAGCGCCGACCTTGATCACGGCAACACCGCCGGCCAGCTTGGCCACGCGCTCTTGCAGCTTTT
>JAZJZJ010000217.1:0-6057 GCA_040389925.1 Pseudomonadota bacterium | reverse complement strand
GATGCCCTTCAGGATCAGCTTGCCGCCCCAGCGCTTCTTGATCCACTCGACGTCGTTCCAGTCGAGCTTCGGGTCGAACTGCTCGCGCGTCCAGGTGCTCAGCGAGCTCATGTCGCTGACGCCTTTCGCGTGGCCGATCAGGTTGCCGAAGCCGTGGCGCCTGGTGCGCGCCATGCCCAGGCACCAGCGCGGCTTGGTCATCAGATTCAGGATGTTCGCGAGCGTCGGCTTCGGCGGCGCGGTCAGGCCGTTCTTGAGGTCCTTGTGGCGCTGACCAAGCACCTGCAGGTCGAGCGTGAGCATCAGCGCGCTGACGTTGGCGGCCTTCGCGCGGTCCATCAGCCGGTCCATGAAGTCGCGGTCGCGCATCCAGTAGAGCTGGAACCAGAAGGGCGCGTTCGTCGCCTGCGCGATGTCTTCGATCGAGCAGATGCTCATCGTGCTGAGCGTGAACGGGATGCCGAATTTCTTCGCCGCGATCGCGCCGAGCATCTCGCCGTCGGCGTGCTGCATGCCGGTCAGGCCGGTCGGTGCGATCGCGACCGGCATCGCGGTGTCGAATCCCGCCATCTGCGTGCGCAGGCTGCGGCCTTCCATGTTGACGGCGACGCGCTGGCGCAGCTTGATCTTCTGGAAGTCGCTCTCGTTGGCGCGGTAGGTGCCTTCGGTCCACGAGCCGGAGTCGGCGTAGTCGTAGAACATGCGCGGCACGCGCTTCTCGGCGAGCACGCGCAGGTCTTCGATGTTGGTGATCACGGGCATCGTCGGGTCTCCGGGTCTGGTTTGCCGGCGATGCTAGCGGTGCGGGTTGCGCACCGGTCGGAAAGATTTTCAGCGGCGGCCCGAAACCAGCGCGAGGGATTCGGCAGCCACCTGCGCGCAGACCGCGACCAGCCACTGTGCGAACAGCGCGGCCGCGCCGCCCGGCGCATGCGGCATCACGTAGTACTGGTTCGCGGGCCGGGCCAGCACGCCGAACGGCAGCGCCGCCAGCGCACCGCTCGCGAGCCAGTGGCGCGCGAGGCTCGGGCGCGCCAGGGCGATGCCTTGCGCACTGACCGCGGCTTCGAGCGTCAACCCGAGGTCGACGAGCTTCGGGCCCTGGGTCGGCTCCGGCCACGCGAGGCCGGCGGCGGCGAACCACGGCGTCCACGGTTCGAGCGGCGTGCGCAGCAGCGGCGCATGGGCCAGGTCGCCCGGCACCCGCAGCGCCGGCAGGCGCGCGAGCAACGCGGGCGCGGCCATTGGCAGCACCACGTCGTCCATCAGCGGCGTGCCGCCGGCCGCGGCGGCATCGCCGTGGCGCACCTCGACATCGGCCTCCGAGCCGCCGCCGTCGAGGTACGGGATCGACAGCAGCACTTCGAGTTCGACCTCGGGGTGCGCGAGCGTGAACGGCTCCAGGTGCGGCACGAGGATCTGGCGCGCGAAGGTCGGCGTGGCCGTCACGCGCAGCCGCTGCGAGCGCTGCACGCTGCGCTGGTGCAGCGGCACCGCGGCGAGCAGGGCGAGCGCGGCGCTGACCTGGGCCAGATACTCCTTGCCGCTCGCGGTCAGCGCGAGTGCCTTCGCGCCGCGCGTGAACAGCGCCGTGCCGAGCAGGTCTTCGATGGTCGCGACGCGTTTCGCGATGGCGCTCGCGGTGACGCTCAGCTCGTCGGCGGCGCGCTCGAAGCTGCCCAGCCGGGCTGCCGTCTCGAACGCGCGCAGTCCGTCGATCGACGGCAGGCGCAGGGCGGGCGAGGGCATCGCGGGATCATATCCGCCGCACCGGCGCGCCGATCTGCACGGGCCGCCCGGAACTCGCGGTGTTCAGGCCGGCGGTGGCGTGTCGAACAGCGGCAGGCTGCCGCTGGCGCGGGGTTCGCGCGCCGCGAGCACGGTGGCGGCGGCATTGCCGGTGTGCAGCGGGGCGACCAGCTCGGCCAGCGTCGCGAGCGCGCCGGCGCGCACGCCGAGCAGGCGCAGGCGCCGGCTCAGGTCGACGCGCTTCAGGCACTCGCCGGCGGCGCGGCGGATCGTCTTCGCGTCCATCGTGTGGGCTGGCAGGCTGAGGTCGCGCGTGACGATCCTGAAGTCGTCGAAGCGCAGCTTCACGCCGATCGTGCGACTCGCGTAGCCCTTGCGCGTCAGGTCACCGGCGAGCTGCACGCACAGTTCGGTGAAGATCTCGCCGAGCGCGGCGCGGTCGCGCACCGCGTGCAGGTCGCGCTCGAACGTGGTTTCGCGGCTGATCGACTTGGGCTCGCTGAAGGTCACGACCGGCCGCTCGTCGCGCCCGTGCGAGGCCTCGTGCAGCCAGGCGCCGTAGCTCTTGCCGAAGTGCTCGATCAGCCATTGCGGTTCGGCCGCGGCGATGTCGCCGACCGTGTTCAGGCCGAACGACGCGAGCTTCACGCTCGCCTTCGGCCCGATGCCGTTGACCTTCTTCGCGGCCAGCGGCCAGATGCGGGTCGGAATGTCCTCGGCGGCGAGCAGCGTCAGCCCGTTCGGCTTGTCGAGCTCGGAGGCAAGCTTGGACAGCAGCTTGTTCGGCGTCACGCCGATCGAGCAAGTCAAGCCCCCGGTGGCGTCGAAGACCGCGTCTTTGAGCTGCTGCGCGATGGCGCGGCCGGCATCGAGTTGCGCGCCGGGGAGGTCGGTCAGGTCGATGTAGATCTCGTCGATGCCGCGGTCTTCGACGATCGGCGCGACCGCACGCACCGCGGCCTTGAAGAGCCGCGAATAGTGCCGGTACTGCTCAAAATCGACCGGCAGCAGCACCGCGTCGGGCGCGAGTTTGGCGGCCTTCATCGTGCCCATCGCCGAGAACACGCCGAGCGCGCGCGCTTCATACGTGCTGGTCGTGATCACGCCGCGGCCGGTGTAGTCGCGCAGCAGCGAATAGGTTCGCGTGCCATCGGAGCGCTCGACCGGCTGGTGCCGCCGCCCGCCGCCGATCACGACCGCGCGGCCGCGCAGATCGGGGTAGCGCAGCAGCTCGACGGAGGCGTAGAACGCGTCCATGTCGAGGTGGGCGATCAGGCGGGGCATGGCGATGGATTGTGGGCTGAAGCTGGGATTGTGTACAGTATCCGGCATGACTGAACCGACACTGGTGCTGCGTCCCGTCGAAGCACGCGATCTCGACCATTTCTTCGCACAGCAGCGCGATCCGGTCGCGCGGCAGATGGCGGCGTTCACGTCGGCCGACGGCGACGACCGCTCCGCCTTCGATGCGCACTGGGCGCGCATCATGGGCGAGCCGGGCATCGTGAACCGCACGATCGAGTTCGGCGGCGCGGTCGTCGGCCATGTCGCCAGTTTCGAGCAGGGTGGCGAGCGCGAAGTCACGTACTGGATAGCCCGCGCGCACTGGGGCCGCGGCATCGCGACGCGGGCGCTGCGCTTGGCTCTGGCCGAACTGACGACACGCCCGCTGCACGCCCGCGCGGCGGCCGACAACGTCGGGTCGATCCGCGTGCTGACGCACTGCGGCTTCGTCGTGTGCGGCGCCGACCGCGGCTTTGCACGCGCGCGCGGCGCCGAGATCGACGAGCTGCTGCTGCGGCTGGATCGCTGAGCGGATCACTGACAAGGCCCGCCTGAGCGCTGCCACAATCATCCGCAACGCTTGACCCAGGAGCCGGGAGTGCAGGGTGTGGAGATCGCGAACGTGGACACCGCGCAGATGCGCCACGCCGGCAAGGAGCTGCTCTCGCTCGCGTTGATGGACGCGCGCAACCACAGCCTGCGCTGGGCGGCGGCCTTCGAGAGCTCGCCCGCCAGCGCCGCGCCGCTGCTCTGGGAACTGGGTCGGCTCGGCTGGTTCCAGGAATACTGGATCGCCCGCAACGTGCAGCGCCAGCGCGGCGAGCGCTGCGACGCGACGCGGCCCAAGCTCGCGTCGATCCTGCCCGAGGCCGACGCGCTGTTCGAATCGCCGGGCGTGGCGCCGATGACCGATCTGCAAACGATCCGCCAGTACCTGGTCGACAGCCTCGAGACCACGCTCGAACTGCTCGAAGGCGTGGCCCGGGATGACGAAAGCGACGACGCGCTCTACTTCTACCGCCTCGCACTGCTGCGCGAAGACGATTGCGTCGAGCGCTTCGCGGTGCTGGCGCAAGCGCTGGGCTTCGACGCCGGCTTGCGCGCGCCGCTCGCGACCCGGCCGGTGCGCCCGCCGCTGCTGTTCCCGGCCACCCGCATTCAGCTCGGCAGCGCGCCGGGCGGCTTCGTGCCCGACCGCGAGAAGTGGGCGCACGAGGTCGTGCTGCCCGAGTTCGAGATCGATTCGCAGGCGGTTACTTGGGCGCAATACGGCGAGTTCGTCGAAGACGGCGGCTACGACGACCGCCGGCATTGGGGTGCGGCCGGCTGGGACTGGGTGCAGGCGCAAGGCCGGCGCACGCCGCGCTTCGTCGACCAGATGCGCCAAGGCGTGTTGCAGCGGCGCTTCGGCAAACTTGTGCGCGTGCCGCTCGCGCAGCCGGCCATGCACGTGAGTTGGTTCGAAGCCGATGCGTGGTGCCGCTGGGCCGGCCGGCGCCTGCCGGGTGAGGCCGAGTGGGAGGCGGCGGCCGTGCAAGGCGCGACGCGCGGCTTCCGCTGGGGCGATGTGCGCGAGTGGACGGCCGGCACGCTGCGGCCGTATCCGGGGGCGCCGGTGGCTGCGTCGCCGGGCCAATCGGAAGCGGCTGCCGCGGCCCCGCGTCGCGTGCTGCGCGGTGCCTCGTTCGCGACCCGTGGCCGCTTGCGCCACGCGCGGGCGCGCCACGCCGAAGCGCCTGGTTTCGACGAAGGGTTCTGCGGTTTCCGCAGCTGCGCGGCCTGAGCTTCTCCTCCTGGGGAAAGCCCGCCCTGTCCGATGACACCGCGTGCTCGAACAATGGCCCAAGCGTTGTTCGAGCGCGAAGCATTCCGCGAATCCCACAGGAGACACAGCAATGAGCGTTCCCATTTCCCTGACGGTCAACGGCAAGGCCGTCAGCGTCAACGTCGATCCGCGAACGCTGCTGGTGCAGCTGCTGCGCGAGAACCTGCAGCTCACCGGCACGCACGTCGGCTGCGACACCGCGCAATGCGGTGCCTGCACCGTGCACCTGAACGGCCGCGCGGTGAAATCGTGCTCGATGCTGGCCGCGCAGGCGCAGGGCGCGACGATCACGACGATCGAGGGCCTGGCCCAAAACGGAACAATGCACCCGATGCAGGAAGCCTTCCGCGAGTGCCACGGTTTGCAATGCGGCTTCTGCACACCGGGGATGGTGATGTCGGCGGTGCAACTGCTGGCCGACAACCCGAAAGCGACCGAAGCCGAGATTCGCGAGGGCCTGGACGGCAACATCTGCCGCTGTACCGGCTACCAGAACATCGTGAAGTCGATCCAGTTCTGCCAGTCTGGTGCCAAAGCCAGCCTGGCGGCTTGAGGAGAACACCATGACCGACATGTCCGTTCCCCCCATGAGCCCGATTGGTCAGTCCGTGAAGCGCCGTGAAGACGCGCGCTTCCTGACCGGCGCCGGCCAGTACACCGACGACGTCGTGATGCACGGCCAGACCTTCGCCGCCTTTCTGCGCTCGCCGCACGCGCATGCGCGCATCAAGTCGATCAACCTGGATGCGGCGAAGGCCGCGCCCGGCGTGATCCGCATCTTCACCGGCCAGGATCTCGCCGACGCGAAGGTCGGCGGTCTGCCCTGCGGCTGGCTGATCCACAGCAAAGATGGTTCCCCGATGAAGGAGCCGCCCCACCCGGTGCTGGCGCAGGGCAAGGTTCGCCATGTGGGCGACCAGGTCGCGCTGGTCGTCGCCGAGACGCTGCTGCAGGCGAGAGACGCGGCCGAGTTGATCGAGGTCGACTACGAGGAACTGCCGGCCGTCATCGACATCACGAAGGCCGATGGCCATGCCGGCGCGGTGCACGACGAGGTCGCGAACAACGTCTGCTACGACTGGGGCCACGGCAACAAGGACGCGGTCGACGCCGCCTTCAAGACCGCCGCGCATGTGAGCACGCTCGACATCGTCAACAACCGGCTGATCCCGAACGCGATGGAGCCGCGCGCCGTCAAC
>JAZJZJ010000216.1:0-10340 GCA_040389925.1 Pseudomonadota bacterium | reverse complement strand
CATGCCGCCGCCCTTCATCTTCTTCATCATGTCGCGCATCTGCTCGAACTGGTTGATCAGGCGGTTGACTTCCTGCACCTGCACGCCCGCGCCCGCCGCGATGCGACGCTTGCGGGTGGCTTTCAGCAGGTCGGGCTTGCGGCGTTCGAGCGGTGTCATCGAGCAGATGATGCCTTCCATGCGGCGCATGTCGCGCTCGGCGCGGTCCATGTCGGCCTGGCCGGGTGTCTTGCCACCGGTCATCTGACTCGGCAGCTTGTCCATCAGGCCGCCGAGACCGCCCATCTTCTTCATCTGGGAAAGCTGTGACAAGAAGTCATTGAGATCGAAACTGTCGCCGGACTTGACCTTGGCGACCAGCTTCTCGGCCGCCGCCATGTCGACGCCTTTTTGCACCTCTTCGACGAGGCCGACGATGTCGCCCATGCCGAGCACGCGGCCGGCGTGGCGCTGCGCGTCGAAGACTTCGAGGCCGTCGATCTTCTCGCTCGTGCCGGCGAACTTGATCGGCGCGCCGGTGATCTGCCGCACCGAGAGCGCCGCGCCGCCGCGCGAATCGCCGTCCATCTTGGTCAGCACGATGCCGGTCAGCGGCAGCGCCTCCTTGAAGGCCCTGGCGGTGTTGACCGCGTCCTGGCCCTGCATCGCGTCGACGACGAACAGCGTCTCGACCGGGTTCAGCGCGGCGTGCAGTTCCTTGATCTCGGCCATCAGCACGTCATCGATCGCGAGACGGCCGGCGGTGTCGACCAGCAACACGTCGACGTAATGCTTCTTCGCGTAGTCGAGCGCGGCGAGCGCGATCGCGAGCGGCTTGTCTGCGCCGCTCGACGGGAACCACTCGGCGCCGGCCTGCTTCGTCACCAGCTTCAGCTGCTCGATCGCAGCCGGACGGTAGACGTCGGCCGACACCGTCAGCACCTTCTTCTTGCGCTTCTCGATCAGGTGCTTGGCGAGCTTCGCGGTCGTCGTCGTCTTGCCGGCGCCTTGCAGGCCGGCCATCAGGATCACGGCCGGCGGTTGCGCGGCGAGGTTGATGTCGGCAACGCCTTCGCCCATCGTCGCCGCCAACTCGCGGTTGACGATGCCCACCAGCGCCTGCCCCGGCGACAGTGAGCCGACCACTTCGGCGCCGAGCGCCTTCTCCTTGACGCGGGCGATGAAGTCGCGCACCACGGGCAAGGCGACGTCGGCCTCGAGCAGGGCCATGCGCACTTCGCGCAGCATCTCCTGGACGTTGTCTTCGGTGATGCGGGCTTGGCCGCGCATCGTCTTGACCAGTCGACTCAGCCGGTCGGTGAGGGTGGAAGCCATTGAGAGGGGTCGCAAGCCCGAGGAGCCCGGGCGCGAAAGTACACTGTGTGGATGATTCTATCGTTGGGCCCTGCCACTGCAGGCGCGTCAGTTTCTGCATGGACGCTCGGCTTGCCGAGCGTGCTGGCGCTGGCCGGCTACGGCGTGGCGGCGCTGATGGGTGAGCGCTTCGGCAGCGGTTTGCGCACAGCCTTGCTGATCGGCTGGGTCGCGCACGCGATCGCGATCTTCGTCGACATCGCCGGCATCGGCAGCGCGGTGGTTGCCGCGCGCTTCGGTTTTGCGCCGGCCCTGTCGATGACGATCTGGCTGGTGCTCGCGGTCTACGTGGTCGAGAGCCGCTTCGTGCCGCTGCCGGGCGCGCGGCGCACGCTGGCGTGGCTCGGCATCCTGGTCGTCGCGCTGGCGTGGATGTTCCCGGGCGAGCTCCGGCCGCTGGCGCCTTCGCGCTGGGCGCCGGTGCATTGGGTGCTCGGGGTCGCGTCGTACGGCCTGTTCGGCGCGGCGGTGCTGCACGCCGCGATGCTCAACCGTGCCGAGCGATCGATGCGCCCGGGCTCGGCAGGCGCGATCGGCGCGAGCAAGGGCATGCCGTTGCTGCAGCTCGAGCGCATGACCTTCCGCTTCGTCGGCGCCGGCTTCGTCGTGCTGTCGGCGGCGCTGGTGCTCGGTGTGTGGTCGGCGAGCCCGTGGCGCTGGGATCACAAGGCCGTGTTCTCGATGCTCGGTTGGCTCGTCTTCGCCGGTCTGCTCGCAGGCCGGCGCGCGTTCGGCTGGCGCGGCCCGACGGCCACGCGCGGCGTGTACGTGGGGGCCGCGCTGCTGCTGCTCGCGTACGTGGGCTCGCGATTCGTGCTCGAAGTGCTGCTGCATCGCGCGCCGGCCTGATCGGATCATCGAATGAAGTTCCTGCTGTTGTTGATCGCCGTGTTCGCGCTGTTGTGGTTGCTGCGCGGCAGCTGGCGGCGCGCGCGTCGACCGCCGCCCGCGCCGCCGCCGGGCGACGGCACCCAGCCGCAGACGATGCTGCGCTGCGCGCACTGCGGCTTGCACCTGCCGCGCGACGAAACCTTGCCGGGCCGTGGCGGCGTGTTCTGCGGTGAGTCGCATCGTCAGGCGTTCGAGCGGGCGCATCCGGATTCATGAGCAGCAGCGACCGCGCGGCCGAACGCCGACTCGCGGACCGGCGCCGCCAGCGTCGCCCGAACGGTGCCGACGAGTCCTGGTTCGGTGCGTTCAGCGCCGACGGCGACGCGCAGGTCCGGGACGACGAGCGGCGGTTCGACGCGTCTGCCGTGCCTGCTGCGCCGCCGTACTCAAACGCCGAGGAATCGGGCGATCAGACGCAAGCCGAGCCCGCGCTCGACGCGGAGGATTCCCGGCTCGACTCGCGTTTCATGTCGCGCACCGCGGCCAGCGTCGCCGAATCGGGCCAGACGGCATTCGAGCGGCTCTACCGGGTATTCGTCGCGGCCCGCGCGGCGCTGGGCGGTGCGCTGGTGGTCGCGTTGGGCCTCGGCGGGCTGTTCGGCTTGCGGCCGACCGCGGTGGTGATTGCGATCAGCGTCGTCTACGCCACGCTCGCGATCGGGCTGTGGATCTTGCCTCGCTACGGGCGCGCGGCGGCGCCGCGTTCAATGGCGCACCTGCGCGGCGGGCAGTGGGCGGCGACGATCGGCGTCGACTTGGTGTGCTTCATGGGACTTCACCTGCTCGCGCCGGGCTCGAGCCTGAACTACGTGGCGCTGCTGGTGCTGCCGGTGCTGATGGCGGGCGTGCTGACGCCGCGCAGGATGGCGCTGGCAACCGCGGCGGCCGTGACGCTCGGCCTGCTGGCCGCCGCGTGGGGCAGCGTGCAGATCACGCAGGCGGCGTTGGCCGGCGCCGGTTTCTTCGTCATCACCGTGCTCGCCGGCGAACTCGCCGGGCGGCTGGCGCGCGAAGAGCTGGCCGCGCGCGGCAGCCTGGAACTGGCGCGCCAGCAGGCCCAGCTGAATCGCCTCGTGATCGAGGAGATGCAGGACGGGGTGCTCGTCGTCGACCGCGGCGGCCGGGTCCGCGCGGCGAACCCGGCCGCGCGCCGGCTGCTCGCGCCCGGCGGCATGTGCCGGCCGGCGCCGTTCCAGCTGCGTGGCGTGCAGGCCTGGGATGCGCTGGTCAAGAGCGTCGAGCGAGCCTTTGGCGAAGCGTCGTGGCCGGAGGCCGGGCGCGACGTGGTGCTGCAGTTCGAGCCCGGCTCGGTCAGCTCGCTGGGTGCACAGCGCACCCTGCGCGCGCGTGTGCGGTTCACGCGCAAGCGTGAACCGCTGGCGATCGAGCAGTTCTGCGTGTTGTTCTTGGAAGACGTGCGCAACATGCAGGCACGCAGCCGCCAGGAAAAACTCGCGGCGATGGGGCGGGTGTCGGCCGGCATCGCGCACGAGATCCGCAATCCGCTGGCGGCGATTTCGCAGGCCAACGCGCTGCTCGCCGAAGATGCGACCGACCCGACGCAGCGCCAGCTGATGCGCATGGTCAGCGACAACGTCGAGCGCCTGAAGCGCATCGTCGACGATGTGATGGAGGTTGCGCCCGGCGCCGTGCCCGACGCCGGCGTGATCGACGCGACCGCCCAGGTCGCATCGGTCTGCAGCGAGTGGGCGCGCACCAACGGCGTCGTGCTCGGCGCGCAAAGCGTGCTGCAGGTGCAGTTGCCGGTCGAACCGCTTGGCGTGCTGTTCGATGCCGAACACCTGCGTCGCGTGCTCGTCAACCTGCTCGACAACGCCTGGCGCCACGCCAGCCGGGCGCCGGGCGCGATCCAGTTGCGGCTCGACTCGCGCCACGAGGGGCAGGCCTTTCTGAGCCTGGCCAGCGATGGCGCGCCGATCCCGTCCGACGTGGAGCCTTACCTGTTCGAGCCGTTTTTCTCGACCCGCAGCCGCGGTACAGGGCTGGGCTTGTACATTTGCCGCGAGCTGTGCGAGCGCTACGGCGCGACCATCGACTACCGGCTGCGCGCCGAAGGGGTGCCGCAACGCAACGAATTCTTCGTCGACATGCAGCGCAAGGCGCTGGGTCTCCTTGATGTGCGGCACCATCCGACCCCATGAACAATCCTTCGCACTTCAGCCTGCTGGTCGTCGACGATGAGCCCGACCTGCGCACGCTCTACGAGCTGACACTGCTGCGCGAGGGTTACGACATCGAAACTGCCGGCACCGTGCAGGACGCGTTGCTGCATCTGAAGGACCGCACCTACAGCGCTGTCATCACCGACATGCGCCTGCCCGATGGCAGCGGGCTGGACGTGCTGGGCTGGCTCGAAGAGAGCGGCCGGCGCGAGAAGACGATCGTGATCACCGCGTACGGCTCGGCCGAGAACGCGGTCGAGGCGCTGAAGGCCGGCGCCTACGACTACCTGACCAAGCCGGTCGATCTGAAGCAGTTCCGTGCGGTCGTGGCCTCGGCGCTCGGGCGCGCCGGCGCGGCCGCTGCGCCGACGATCGACCCGGCGAGTCTGCCGTCGGAGAGTGGCGCACCGGCGACCGCCGCGCCGCGCCCCGCTGCAACCCCGCGCGCGCCGGCGGCGCCGGTGAGCCAGGCGCTGAACCGCATGGCCGGCCATTCGGTCGCGATGCAGCAGGTGCGATCGCTGGTCGACAAGGTGGCGCGCAGCATGGCGCCGGTGCTGGTGAACGGCGAGTCGGGCACCGGCAAGGAACTGGTGGCACGCGCCATCCATGAGGTGAGCGTGCGCAGCGGGCAGCCGTTCATCGCGGTCAACTGCAGCGCGATCCCCGAGCAGTTGCTGGAGGCCGAGTTCTTCGGCTACCGCAAGGGCGCGTTCACCGGCGCGATGGAAGACCGCGAAGGCTTCTTCCAGGCGGCGAATGGCGGCACGCTGTTCCTCGACGAGATCGGCGACCTGCCGCTGCCGATGCAGTCGAAGCTGCTGCGCGCGATCCAGGAGCGCTCGGTGCGGCCGGTCGGCGCGGTGGCCGAGGTGCCCGTCAACGTGCGCCTGCTCAGTGCGACCCACAAGGACCTCGCGGCTGAGGTGCATGCCGGCCAGTTCCGCCAGGACCTGTACTACCGCCTCAACGTGATCCAGATCCGGGTGCCGCCGCTGCGCGAGCGACTCGAAGATCTGGTCTCGATCAGCGAACACGTGCTCGAACGCATCGCGCACGACGCCGGCGTGTCGCCGCCGCCGCGCCTGACGCGCGACGCGCTCGTGCACCTGGAGCGCTACCCGTTCCCCGGCAACGTGCGCGAGCTCGAGAATCTGCTGCATCGCGCGGTCGCGCTTTCGGGCGGCGAGACGATCGACGTCTACGATCTCGGGCTGCCCGAGTCGGTGTTCACCGACAGTGCCGCGCAGGAGCTCGATCTGATCACCGAGAACACGCATGGCGACGTGCTGCAGGCGGTGCGCGCGCTTGCGCCGCTGGTGCCGGTCGAGGAGCCGCTGCCGAGCAACCTCGAGCACCACCTCGATCACGTGGAGCGCGACATCCTCGTGCGCGCCCTGGAGCGCCACCGGTTCAATCGCACCGCGGCCGGTGCAAGCCTGGGCTTGTCGCTGCGGCAGATGCGCTACCGCATGGCGCGGCTCGGCGTGAACGTGGGCGGCGACGCGGATCGCGAGTGAGCCCGCGATGATCGCCCGAGCGCGCGCGTCGACGCCTTGGCGCGACGGCTGGTTCGATGCCGCGCGCCGTTGCGCGTCGCCGAATTTCGGGCCGCGACCCGAGGGCGTTGCGATCGACCTTGTGCTGATCCACTCGATCAGCCTGCCGCCCGGCGAGTACGGCGGCGACGCGGTCGAGCGCCTCTTCACCAACCGGCTCGACTGGGACGCGCACCCGTACTATCGGCAGATCCGCGGACTCGAAGTCTCGGCGCACTTCCTGATCCGGCGCGACGGCGAATTGCTGCAGTTCGTCTCGTGCGACGCACGGGCTTGGCATGCCGGCGCCTCGATCTGGCGCGGGCGCCGTGATTGCAACGACTTCTCGATCGGCATCGAGCTCGAAGGGCTGGAGGGCGACCTGTTCGATGCGCCGCAGTACGTCGCGCTGGCCGGGCTGATCGGTGCGTTGCGCCAGCGCTATCCGATCACCGCGGTGACCGGCCACGAGCAGGTGGCGCCGGGGCGCAAGAACGATCCAGGGTCCGGCTTCGACTGGGCCCGGCTGCGAACCTCGCTGCAAGCGGCGGCTCCGGACTTTCCCGAGGTCGCGGTCGAGCCGCGCTGAGATCGCGCGGCGCGGAGTCCGACTCGGCGCGGGTTTGCGCGCGAAATGCCGCGCATCGCGAAGCCCGGCGGGCTTTCCGAACGCAAGCCCGCACCGGGTCGGCGCCAGCCCGCGAAGTGTCGTTTCGACGAATGTTGCTGCAGTGCGCAGACACACTATACGTAGTGCTTGTGGAGGCAACAGGCCCCAGATATAGTGTCCTTTCATGCTATTCTTCAACGCTCAATTCGTTGCCTCCTGCACCGTTTCAAGACGCGCCCCGCCTCCTTTTTGCGCCCATCAAGGAACCCGCGTCGATCGCCTGTCCGAAGTTCCGGCCGCGACCTCCGGCGTGTTGAAACCAGGAGCTCCATGAACCCCCAAACGAGAGACCACGAGGGCCGACCATGCAAGCTGTAACTGCCACCCCCCAATCCACTGCCACGCAGCGCCCGATGGCGAGCGCATCCGCCGCAACGCCGTCTGTCTATCAGGGCTACCAGATCATTCGCCGCAACGGCGCGGTCGTGTCGTTCGAGCCGAACAAGATCGCGGTCGCGCTGATGAAGGCATTTCTCGCGGTGCACGGCACGCAGGGTGCGGCCTCGGCGAGTGTCCGTGAGACGGTCGACGGCCTGACCGAATCGGTCGTGCGTGCGCTGCTGCGATCGCGCGCCGGTGGTGGCAGCTTTCACATCGAAGACGTCCAGGACCAGGTCGAACTCGGTCTGATGCGCGGGGGCCACCACGAAGTGGCGCGCGCCTACGTGCTGTACCGCGAGCGCCGCACGCAGGAGCGCGCGAAGCAGGGGCAGCCGGCGACGACGGTGGCCGAGCCGGTGCTGACCGTGCTCGACCGCGGCCAGCGTGTGCCACTCGATTTCGCGCGGCTGCAAACGGTGATCGACTCGGCTTGTGCGGGCCTGGGCTCCGAGGTGAAGCCCGACCCGATCATGGCCGAGACCAAGCGCAACCTGTACGACGGCGTGCCGATCGACGAAGTGCACAAGGCCTCGATCCTGGCCGCGCGCACGCTGATCGAGAAGGACCCGGGTTACACGCGCGCCACCGCGCGCTTGCTGCTGCACACGATCCGCCGCGAGATCCTCGGCGAAGAAGCGCTGCACTCCGACATGCACACGCGCTATGCCGAGTACTTCCCCGGCTTCATCAAGAAGGGCGTGCAGGCCGAGTTGCTCGACGAGAAGCTGCTGCAGTTCGACCTGCCGCGCCTCGGCGCCGCGATGAAAGCCGATCGCGACCTGCAGTTCGATTACCTCGGCCTGCAGACGCTGTACGACCGCTACTTCCTGCACATCGACGAGCAGCGCATCGAGCTGCCGCAGGCCTTCTACATGCGCGTCGCGATGGGCTTGGCGCTGGGTGAGATCGACCGCGAAGCGCGTGCGATCGAGTTCTACGAAGTGCTCTCGAGCTTCGACTTCATGAGCTCGACGCCGACGCTGTTCAACGCCGGCACGCGCCGCTCGCAACTGTCGAGCTGCTATCTGACGACGGTGGCCGACGACCTCGATGGCATTTACGAAGCGCTGAAAGAGAACGCACTGCTGAGCAAGTTCGCCGGCGGCCTCGGCAACGACTGGACCAACGTGCGCGCGCTGGGGAGTCACATCAAGGGCACGAACGGCAAGAGCCAAGGCGTGGTGCCGTTCCTGAAGGTCGTCAACGACACCGCAGTCGCGGTCAACCAGGGCGGCAAGCGCAAGGGCGCGGTCTGCGCGTACCTGGAAAGCTGGCACCTCGACCTCGAAGAGTTTCTCGAGTTGCGCAAGAACACCGGCGACGATCGCCGCCGCACGCACGACATGAACACCGCGAACTGGATTCCCGATCTGTTCATGAAGCGCGTGATGGACGGCACCCAGTGGACCCTGTTCTCTCCCAGCACCTGCCCCGATCTGCACGACAAGTTCGGCAAGGCGTTCGAGGTGGCCTACACCGGCTACGAGGCCAAGGCCGCGAGCGGTGAGATCAAGCTCTTCAAGACGATGCCGGCGCGCGACCTGTGGCGCAAGATGCTCTCGATGCTGTTCGAGACCGGTCACCCGTGGATCACGTTCAAGGACGCCTGCAACGTGCGTTCGCCGCAGCAGCACGTCGGCGTCGTGCACTCGAGCAATCTGTGCACCGAGATCACGCTGAACACAAGCGAGACCGAGATTGCGGTCTGCAACCTCGGCTCGGTGAACCTGGTCCACCACATCGCCATCGACGCCAATGGGGTGAAGGGCATCGACCACGTCAAGCTGCGCAAGACCGTGTCGACCGCGATGCGCATGCTCGACAACGTGATCGACATCAACTACTACGCAGTGAAGAAGGCGCGCGACTCGAACCTGAAGCATCGCCCGGTCGGCTTGGGCATCATGGGTTTTCAGGATGCGCTGTATGAACTCGGTGTGCCGTATGCATCGGATGCGGCAGTCGAGTTCGCTGACCGCTCGATGGAGGCGGTCTGCTACCAGGCCTACTGGGCCTCGACCGATCTCGCCGCCGAGCGCGGCCGCTACTCGAGCTACCGCGGCTCGCTGTGGGATCGCGGCATTCTGCCGATCGACTCGCTCGACCTGCTCGTCGAGCAGCGCGGCGGCTATGTCGAAGTCGATCGCAGCACCTCGCTCGACTGGGACGCGCTGCGCGCCCGCATCCGCGAGCACGGCATGCGCAACTCGAACTGCACCGCGATCGCGCCGACCGCGACGATCTCGAACATCGTCGGCGTCAGCGCCTCGATCGAACCATCGTTCGGCAACCTGTCGGTGAAGTCGAACCTGTCGGGCGAGTTCACGATCGTCAACGAGTACCTCGTGCGCGACCTGAAGAAGCTCGGCCTGTGGGACGATGTGATGGTCATGGACCTCAAGCACTTCGACGGGTCACTGCGCCGCATCGACCGCGTGCCCGAAGACCTGAAGGCCCTGTACGCGACCGCGTTCGAGATCGAGACGCAGTGGCTCGTCGAAGCGGCAGCGCGGCGCCAGAAGTGGATCGACCAGGCGCAGTCGCTCAACATCTACATGGCTGGCGCGTCGGGCAAGAAGCTCGACGAGACCTACAAGCTCGCATGGCTGCGCGGTCTGAAGACGACCTACTACCTGCGCACTGTCGGCGCGACGCATGCAGAGAAGTCGACCGTGAAGGCGGGCCACATGAACGCAGTGTCGAGCGAGGGCGGCGTCTCGGGGTCATCGATGAAGAGCGCGGCTGCAAGCAGTGCTCCCGCGATCGATGCGTCGATGAGCTTGAACCACGTCGACCCTGCGACCGACATGAAGTTCTGTGCGATCGACAACCCGGACTGCGAAGCCTGTCAGTGAACACGCGAGGGATGCGACAAGAAGCACAACGACAGATGCGATACCGCAACAAGCAACGCGCGCGAATGTCAAGAAGTGCTTGGGGTTATCGCGCAACACTCTCATAATTGGAACGCACAGGAAAATTTCACCATGCTGGTTTGGGAAGAAGAAGTTAAGCCCTCGACAGTTCACGCCGCGAATCTTGCGCAGACACAACCGTCTCTCGTGCAAGCTGCTCATCTGTCACCAGCCCGCTCATCGGTGAGCGCGACCACCGCGGACCCGATCACCGAAGCGCAAGCGCCGAAGCTCGAAGCGCCTGCGACGATGCGGCGCGTCAAGGCCGCCGACAAACGCATCATCAACGGCCAGACCGATGTGAATCAGCTGGTGCCGTTCAAGTACAAGTGGGCGTGGGAGAAGTACCTTGCCACCTGCGCGAACCACTGGATGCCGCAAGAGGTCAACATGTCGCGCGACATCGCGA
>JAZJZJ010000215.1:0-23255 GCA_040389925.1 Pseudomonadota bacterium | reverse complement strand
GCTGGACGCGCTCGGCCTGCACAACGACCCGATCTTCAAGCTCGCGATGGCGCTCGAGAAGATCGCGCTCGAAGACGACTACTTCGTCTCGCGCAAGCTCTACCCGAACGTCGACTTCTACTCGGGCATCGTGCAACGCGCGATCGGCATCCCGGTGCCGCTGTTCACGGCGGTGTTCGCGCTCGCGCGCACGGTCGGCTGGATCGCGCAGCTCAACGAGATGATCGGCGACCCCGAGTACAAGATCGGCCGTCCGCGCCAGCTGTTCAGCGGCGCGGTCGCGCGCAACGTGACGCCGATCGCGCAACGCGGCTGACGGCTCGACGCAGCGCCGGTGCGGCAGCGCCGCTCGACGGCCCCGGGGCGACTCGGGGCCGTTTTTCATGGGGGGCGCGGGTTCGCGGTGAAGGTCGCGAACCTGCGGGCCGCGGGCGCGAAGGGCGTCGTGGTCGTCGACAACGTCGCCGGCCGGCATGAGCGGCGTCGACCCGAGCATCGCGATCCCGTCGGTGCGGGTGATGCTTGAGGCCGGCGCCGCGATCAAGCAGGCGCTGGCGGCGCGGTCCGGCGGCGTGATCGGCCGGTTCGTTCGACGTGAACGCCGCGCAGTACGCCGGCGCTGACGCCTTCGGTCGCGCGCTGATGTACACGCCGAACCGGCCGACATGACCTTCGAGCTGTTGAAGGACATCGGCTGGCAAAGACGCCCTGCTCATCCCCGAAAGGCAGCGCACACGCCGTGCCTTTTTCGTTGGATCGCGGTACAACGCAGGCATGAGCGACCGGCCCCCCGCCAGCATCGATCGAGTCCTGTCGGGCGGGCTGCTGGCCGCCTGCTTGGCGGGCGGTTGCGCGCAGGGCCACGGCGAAACGCCCCCGCGCGCGCTGCCGCCCGCCGCCAAGGAGCCAATGACCATGGATGCCGATCTGCAATCGATGGTGCGGGCTGCGCTGGCCGATGCCGCGCGGCGTGCGGCTCCGGGCTCGGCCGCGCCGACCTTGCTGCGCGCCGAGCGCGTGACCTGGCCGGATGGCTCGCTCGGCTGCCCGCAGCCCGGCCGCATGTACACGATGGCGCTGGTGCCGGGCTACCGAATCCGCATCCAGGCCGGCGCCGAGCAGTTCGACTACCACGCATCCTTGCGCGGGCCGCCGGCGCTGTGCCCGGCCGGGAGGGCGACCGAGCCGGTGCCCGATTCGCGGATCTCCTAGCGAGTCGATTCGCCACGAGCAAGAAAAAGCCCCGCGGATCGCTCCGCGGGGCCGGTTGTCGCTGCCGCCGACAGCGTCGGCGGTTGGTGTGGGTCAGGGTGTGTCGACCCGCACGATGGTCGGGTTCGGCATGCCGGCCGCGCCGCTGTAGGCAACCGATCCGAGGTACTTCGTCGCGGCGGCGAGGCCGCTGAAGCTCAAGCCGATCGCGCCGGTCTGACCGAGCGTGGCGCTGGCCGGGGCGGCCACCGTCATGTTGTCCGCCGACGTGCTGCCCAGCGCCCAGCTGAACAGCGTGAACTCGGCTGACCCGACGGGCACTGCGAAGCCCACGACGCGAGCCGTGTACGTGCCCGCGGGCGGGTTGACGAAGTTGACTTCCTCGGCCGAGGTGCCGCTGCCGCTCGAACCGACCAGCGCGCCGTTGCGGTAGACCTCCAGATCGAGGTCGCTGGCTTGGCTGACGTTCGCGTCGAACAGCGAGAAGCGCAGATAGCTCTGACCGGGCGGGACGACGACGGTGAAATCCTTCGTCGTGTTGGTTTGGACCGAGCCGGTCTGGGTCGCTGCCGGCAGCAGGCCGCGAGCCGCCGCCGTGAACGCGCCGGAGTAGCCGAAGGTGACGCTGTACGAGCCGTTGACCTCGACCGGCGCCGCGAGGGCGACCGGGTTCGCGACCATCGGCACGCGCACCACGTGACCCTTGTTGCCGGTCAGCGTGAGCTGGCCGCCGACGTAGGCATTCAGCGCTGCCGTGGTCGTGGTGAAGGTCAGTTCGAACTTGGCCGACTTTCCCTTCGGCACCGTCAAGGCGGCAGGCAGGGTCACGTCCACGCCCGTCAAGCCGGCGACCGAGAAGGTGTAGGTCTCTTCCGCGTTCCCGACGTTCGTCACCGTGCGGGTGACCTTCTGCGAGCCCGCCAGCTTGCCCAGCGCGATGGACGCGCCGTTGAAGTTGCTCGGCTCCACGACCGGCACGCCGGCGGCGGCGCAGTTCGCAACCTGCAACTGGGTGCCGCACAGGAAGCCCAGCCAGTCGGCAAAGCCGGAATCGAACACCAGGCCGGGATCAGCCGCGCTCAGTGGCCGCACGTGGCCGGCGCCCTGACGGAAGATCACCAACGGATGGGTGTTCGGGCCATCGAGCACGTCGGTGCCGGTGGTCATCAGCGCCGACTTGATCGCCATCGGCGACCAGTCCGGGTGCAGTTGCTTCATCAACGCTGCCAGGCCGGCGACGTGCGGGCTCGACATCGACGTGCCGCTGTACAGGTCGAACAGCTTGCCATTGTTGTTCGGCGGTGCGACGCCGGCCAGGATGTCCTGCCCCGGCGCGATCAGGTCGGGCTTGAGCAGACTGCCACTGGCGCGCAGTGGGCCGCGCGACGAGAAGTCGGCGGTGAATGGTGCGGTCGCGTTCGTGACGACGTCGGCGCGACCGATCGAGGCGGTCGGGTTGGCGGCCAGTGTGTACGCCTTGATGGGAGCGTAGGCCGCAACGGTCAGGTGGACCGCGGCGATGTCGTACGCGACGAATGGCGTCGTGGTGTTGCTGGTCGGTGTGTTGACCAGCACCATGCCGACGCCGCCGGCTTCCTTCACGGCTGCGGCCTTGTTGACGAGCACGTTGCCGCCGCGATTGCAGACGACGATCTTGCCGGCCACCTTGGCCGGGTCCAAGCGTGCCGCGCCGTCCGCGGTGCCGTAGCACAGCGCCAGCGTTGCAGCGTCCGCACCTGCCAAGCCGACGGCGCCAGCATCGACCAATGGCGCCGGGCCGGCGGTCAGCAGGTAGCCGGTGCCGGTGTAGGTCGTGGCGTTGCCGAGGGTGACCGAACCGCCGACGAAGCCGCGGTTGTGCGTGCCGGCGGCGACGGTGGTGAGCCACGGGCTCGGGTGGGCGACGGTGCTGGTCGTCGGGCCGCTGTTGCCGGCCGATGCGGCGACGAACACGCCGGCATCGGCTGCGTACAGGAAGGCGATCTCGACCGGGTCGCGGAAGCTGGTCTGCGAGCCGCTGATCGAGTAGTTGATCACGTCGACACCGTCAGCCACGGCCTGATCGATCGCTGCGACCAGGTCGTCGGTGCTGCCCGAGCCTCTGCCGTCGGCCTGGGTCCACAGCGCCTTGTACGCCGCGATGCGCGCACGCGGCGCCATGCCCGAGGTCTTGCCGAGCGCTGCCAAGACGCCGGTGGTCTGCACGCCCTCGTTACCGCCCGCGGTGCTGGCGGTATGAGTGCCGTGACCGTTGTGGTCGCGCGGCGAGTTGAATTCCCACGGCAACTCGGCGGCGACACCCGCGTCACCGCCCCACCCCGCGTTGTAGTAGCGCGCGCCGATCAGCTTCTGGTTGCAGTTCGAGTTGTTGAACTGGGTGCCGTTCTGGCACTTGCCGTGCCAGACAGGCATGTGCTGGTACGACAGTTTGTCGTCCTGGGTGTCGCTGCCATTGCTGCCGGTGCGGTCCGAGAAGCTCGGGTGCTCGGGCCAGATGCCGGTGTCGATGATGCCGATGATGATGTCTTCGCCGGTGCCCTTTGTCGCCCACCAGCCGTTCGGGCCGCTCAGGCCGAGGAGTGCCGGCGTGGTCGAGGTGTCCATGGTGCGCATTTCGTTGCGCGACACCGAAAGCACGCCCGGCGTCTGCGCCAGTTTCTGCGCTTGGGCTTCGGTCAGCTTGGCGGCGAAGCCGTTGAAGGCGTAGCCATAGCTGTACAGCTTCTTCGCGCCACCGACGCCGGCCAGCGCGGCGTCGTGACGGGAAGTGAGGTAACCCATGTAGCCGGTGACGGCAGGCGCGTTCGGGTCGATCTTCTTGCCGGCGGACGGCTTGGTCGCGTTGTAGCCCTTGACGCCGCCCTTGTAGGCGGTGGCCGGCTCGTCGGCCATGCGGACGATGAAGGTGGCTGCGCCACTCGATCGCGCCGCGCTCTCGGAAGGCTCGATCTGCCCCGCAGTCGTGTTCTTGACCGCGAGCGCGGTCGACATCGATGCGGAGTTCGCGGTCGCGGTGGACGATCCACCGCCGCCTCCACCGCAGGCGGTCAACGCCAGCGCGGCTGCTGCGAGCAAGCCTGGTTGCCAGATACCGAGTTTCATGGAGCTACCCTTGTGACATTGATGGATACGCTAGTAACTTGTGGTTACCGCGCGTGACAGAACGCGAAGTTTCGCTGCGCAGTGTCATTGAACAAACGGTACTGTCCCTCCCCCCGATTCGGGGGGAGGGCGTCGCTGCGCCTAAAATCGACGTCCTGCCGCGAACCCGCTGGCGCCCACAGGCCCGACCATGCTCCGCACGCTGTACGACAAGATTTGGGACGAACACGTCGTCCACACCGAAGACGACGGCACGGCCGTGCTCTACATTGATCGCCACCTGGTGCACGAAGTCACCAGCCCGCAGGCCTTCGACGGGCTCGAATTGGCCGGGCGCAAGGTCTGGCGCCTGTCGGCGAACCTGGCGGTCAGCGACCACAACGTGCCGACCACCGACCGTTCGCACGGCATTGCCGACCCGATCTCGAAGCTGCAGGTCGACACGCTCGACGCCAACTGCGATCGCCTCGGCATCACGCAATTCAAGATGAACGATCGCCGCCAGGGCATCGTCCACGTGATCGGGCCGGAGCAGGGCGCCACGTTGCCGGGCATGACGGTCGTCTGCGGCGACTCGCACACCTCCACGCACGGCGCGTTCGGCGCGCTCGCGCACGGCATCGGCACCAGCGAGGTCGAGCACGTGCTCGCCACGCAAACCTTGCTCGCGCGCAAGGCGAAGAACATGCTGGTTCGCGTCGACGGCAAGGTCGGCACCGGCGTCAGCGCGAAAGACATCGTGCTCGCGATCATCGGCAAGATCGGCACGGCCGGCGGCACCGGCTACACGATCGAGTTCGCCGGTTCGGCGATCCGCGCGTTGAGCATGGAAGGCCGCATGACGGTGTGCAACATGGCGATCGAGGCCGGTGCGCGCGCCGGCCTGATCGGTGTCGACGAGACGACGATCGCCTACGTGAAGGGCCGCCCGTACACGCCCGCCGGCGTCGAGTGGGAGCAGGCGCTGCGTTACTGGGCCACGCTGAAGACTGATCCGGGCGCGCGTTTCGATGCGGTCGTCGAACTCGACGCGTCGACGATCCGCCCGCAAGTCACTTGGGGCACCTCGCCGGAGATGGTGCTCGCGATCGACGACCGCGTGCCCGACCCGGATCGCGAGAAAGACGCCGGCAAGCGCGGCGCGATCGAGCGCGCGCTGCAGTACATGGCGCTGGAGCCGAACAAGCTCATCGCCGACATCCTGATCGACAAGGTCTTCATCGGCTCGTGCACCAACTCGCGCATCGAGGATTTGCGCGAGGCGGCGAACGTCGTGCGCCATTTGCGCAAGCGGGTCGCGAACAACGTGAAGTTGGCGATGGTCGTGCCGGGCTCGGGGCTCGTCAAAGAGCAGGCCGAGCGCGAGGGGCTGGACGTGATCTTCAAGAACGCCGGCTTCGAGTGGCGCGAGCCGGGCTGCTCGATGTGCCTGGCGATGAATGCCGATCGGCTCGAGCCGGGCGAGCGTTGCGCGTCGACCAGCAACCGCAATTTCGAGGGCCGCCAAGGCGCAGGCGGGCGCACCCACCTCGTGTCGCCGGCGATGGCGGCGGCGGCCGCGATCGAGGGCCATTTCGTCGATGTCAGTCGTTTGAGCTGAGGCAGGATTTCATGACTCCGTTTCGCATTCACACCGGCCTCGTCGCGCCGATGGACCGGGAGAACGTCGACACCGACGCGATCATCCCGAAGCAGTTTCTGAAGTCGATCAAGCGGTCGGGTTTCGGCCCGAACCTGTTCGACGAGTGGCGCTACCTCGACCACGGCGAACCCGGGCAGGACCCGGCAAGCCGCCGGCCGAACCCCGACTTCGTGCTGAACCAGCCGCGCTACCAGGGCGCCTCGGTGCTGCTGGCGCGCAAGAACTTCGGCTGCGGCTCGTCGCGCGAGCACGCGCCGTGGGCGCTCGACCAGTTCGGCTTTCGCGCCATCATCGCGCCGAGCTACGCCGACATCTTTTTCAACAACTGCTTCAAGAACGGTTTGCTGCCGATCGTGCTGCCGGACGATGCGGTCTCGCGCCTGTTCGATGAGGCCGCCGCGTTCATCGGCTACGCGCTGACGATCGATCTCGAGCAGCAACTCGTCGTCAAGCCCGACGGCGCGACGATCCCGTTCGAGGTCCAGCCGTTTCGCAAATACTGCCTGCTCGGCGGCTTCGACGACATCGGTTTGACGCTGCGCCACGCCGACAAGATCCGCGCGTTCGAAGCCGAGCGGCTGCTGACCAAGCCGTGGCTCGCGCACACGATCTGAACGAACGACAACAGGAAACGACTTCGTGAAAATTGCAATCCTGCCGGGTGACGGCATCGGCACCGAGATCGTCGCGCAAGCCGTGCGCGTGCTGGGCGCGCTCGATCTGCGTTTCGAGACCGAGACCGCGCTGGTCGGCGGCGCCGCCTACGACGCCCACGGCCACCCGCTGCCCGAGGCGACGCTCAAGCTCGCGCAGGGCGCCGACGCGGTGCTGTTCGGCGCCGTCGGTGACTGGAAGTACGACAAGCTCGAACGCGCGCTGCGCCCCGAACAGGCGATCCTCGGCCTGCGCAAGAGCCTCGGTCTGTTCGCGAACTTCCGCCCGGCGATTTGCTACGAGCAGCTGACGCACGCGTCGAGCCTGAAGCCCGAACTCGTCTCGGGTCTCGACATTCTGATCATCCGCGAACTCACCGGCGACATCTATTTCGGCCAGCCGCGCGGCCGGCGCGAATCGCCCGACGGCGCGTTCGCCGGCGCCGAGGAGGCCTTCGACACGATGCGCTACTCGCGCCCCGAGATCGAGCGCATCGCGCACGTCGCGTTCCAAGCGGCGCGCAAGCGGAACAAGCGGCTGACGAGTGTCGACAAGGCCAACGTGCTTGAGACCTTCCAGTTCTGGAAGGACATCGTCACCGAGGTGCATGCACAGTACCCCGATGTCGCGCTCGACCACATGTACGTCGACAACGCCGCGATGCAACTGGTGAAGGACCCGAAGAAGTTCGATGTGATCGTCACCGGCAACATGTTCGGCGACATCCTCTCGGACGAAGCCGCGATGCTGACCGGCTCGATCGGCATGTTGCCGTCGGCCTCGCTGAATTCGGCCGGCCGCGGGCTGTATGAACCGAGCCACGGCAGCGCACCCGACATCGCCGGCAAGAACCTCGCGAATCCGCTGGCCACTATACTGTCAGCCGCCATGATGCTCCGCTTCTCACTCAACCAGCCCGCCGCCGCCGATCGCATCGATTCGGCCGTGCAGAGCGTGTTGGCAATGGGGTTGCGCACGGCAGATATCTGGTCTGAAGGAACGACCAGGGTCGGCACGATCGAGATGGGCGACGCTGTCGTCGCTGCGCTCGCGTCTTCGACCAAAACCACGATTACCAAGGGCTAGCAAGCTCCGGTTCGTGTCGCCCCATCCCTTGGCGCGCGAGCCGGGGGAGCAAAGAGGTTTCGATCAACTTTTTCACTGGGGCATTTTGATGACAGCACTCACGGGTTTGGTTGGATGGCGCGGCATGGTCGGTTCCGTGCTGATGGATCGCATGCGGGCCGAAGGCGACTTCGACCACATCGAACCGATGTTCTTCAGCACCAGCAACGCGGGCGGCACGGCGCCGCAGATGGCGAAGAACGAGACGACGCTGTTCGACGCGTATGACATCGATGCGCTGAAGCGCTGCGAGATCATCGTCACCGCGCAGGGCGGCGATTACACCTCAGACGTGTTCCCGCGCCTGCGCGCGGCCGGATGGAAGGGCCACTGGATCGACGCGGCGTCGACGCTGCGCATGAAGGACGATGCCGTCATCGTGCTCGATCCGATCAACATGCCGGTGATCAAGAACGCCTTGGCCAAGGGCGGGCGCAACTGGATCGGCGGCAACTGCACCGTGAGTTGCATGCTGATGGGCGTCGGCGCGCTCTACAAGGCCGGTCTGGTCGAGTGGATGAACACGATGACCTACCAAGCCGCCTCGGGTGGCGGGGCGGCGCACATGCGCGAGCTGCTGACGCAATACGGCACGCTGAACGCCTCGGTGCGCCATCTGCTCGACGACCCGAAGAGCGCGATCCTCGAGATCGACCGCCAGCTTGCCGCCACGCAGCGCGGTTTGAGCGAGGCGGAGACGGTCAACTTCGGCGTGCCGCTCGGCGGCAGCCTGATCCCGTGGATCGACAAGGATCTCGGCGACGGCATGAGCAAGGAAGAGTGGAAGGGCGAGGCCGAGACCAACAAGATCCTTGGTCAAGGCGCGGGCTTCGGCAGCGCCGCGACGCCGGTCGACGGCTTCTGCGTGCGCGTCGGCGCAATGCGTTGCCACAGCCAGGCGCTGCTGTTCAAGCTCAAGAAGGATGTGCCGCTCGCCGACATCGAAGCGCTGATCGCCAACGACAATGCGTGGGTCAAGCTTGTACCGAACACCAAAGAGGCGACGCTGCGCGATCTGACCCCGGTCGCCGTGACCGGCACGATGACGATCCCGGTCGGTCGCCTGCGGAAAATGTCGATGGGTCCCGAATACTTGGGGGCGTTCACGATCGGCGACCAGCTGCTGTGGGGCGCGGCCGAGCCGTTGCGCCGCATGTTGCGGATCGTGATCGAGGCGTGAGCGACCGATCGGCGCGCAGCGCGTGTTGCTGCGTTGCGACAAGGCCGCGGGCGGCACGCCCGCGTGTGAACTGCTCGCAATGTCAGCCATTGCATTAGCTTGTCTTCGTATCTCATTGATGTTATTGTGATTTCCAAATTCTGACCGGAGGCGCACGTGAACTGCGGCGGAAATCGCGACAATGATGCTGTCGACTTCGGCGGGTGCGCGCGGGCACCTGCCTCGTCTTATTGGGAGACGCCTTGAAAAGAAACTTGACGTTCTCGGGGCGTTTCGCCCTGACTGGGGTCGCGGCTGCCGCGGTGATGCTTGCCGCTCCGGCAGCTTGGTCGCTGGGCTTGGGACGCATCCAGGTGCAGTCGGCCCTCGGCGAATCGCTTCGCGCCGAGATCGACGTCACGACCATCACGCCGGAAGAGGCCGCCAACCTGCGGGTGCGCGTCGCCCCGCCGGATTCGTACAAGGCTGCGGGCGTCGACTACAACGCGGTGCTGCCGAGCACCCGGGTCGAGCTGCTGCGGCGCGCCGACGGTCGGCCGTACCTGAAGCTCACCAGTGATCGCGGCGTGCAGGAGCCGTTCGTCGATGTGATTCTCGAGATCAACTGGGCGACCGGACGTCTGGTGCGCGAGTACACGATGCTGTTCGATCCGCCGGTGACCGCACGCGCGCCCGCTCCGGCGGCGGCGACGACATCGCCCTCGATCTCGGCCGCCGCACCGGTGCCGCCGCGGGCCGGCGTCGCCAGCCGCCCGTTGCCAGCGCCGGCCGAATCGCCCGCGATGCGCGAGGCGCGTCCGGCGCCGAAGCCGATGGCCGCGCCGAGGCCTTCCGCGGCAGTGGCGACTGGCGGTGCCGACGAGTACACGGTCAAGCAGGGGGATTCGCTGTCGAAAATCGCTTCGCGCACGCAACGCCAGGGTGTCTCGCTCGACCAGATGCTGGTGTCGCTGTACCGCGGCAACCCTCAGGCCTTCATTGACAGCAACATGAACCGCCTGAAGGCCGGCGTCGTGCTCGCCGTGCCGAGCGCCGAGACCGCGAGTGGTGTGACGCCTTCCGAGGCGCGCCAGGTCATCCAGGCGCAGAGCGCCGACTTCGGTGCCTACCGTCAGCGCCTTGCCGGCGCGGTGCCGATGGCGAAGCCCGAAGGCTCGTCGCGCCAAGCCAGCGGCAAAGTCCAGGCGTCGGTCGACGACCGCAAGCCCGGCGCGGCCGCCGCGCCGGACCGGCTGACCTTGAGCAAGGGCGCTGCCGGCGGCAAGACGGAGGACCGGATCTCCAAGGAGGGCGCGAAGAAGGCCGATGATGTCCGCGTCGCCGAACTCGCCAAGAATGTCGACGAGCTGAAGAAGCTCTCGGGTGCCGCCAGCGCTGCGGCGGCCAAGCCGGCGGCTGCAGCTGCGCCGGCTGCCGCGTCCGCGCCGGCCGCGCCGAGCGCGGCGGCGAAGCCCGCGTCGTCGGCGATGCCTGCACCGACGGTCGTGGCCGCCGCTCCTGCGCCGGTTCCCGCAACCGCTCCTGCATCGGCGCCGGTCGCCGCACCGCTCCCCGCGCCGAGCGCGTCGCTGGCCGCGATGCCGGCCGCGTCGGCCCCGGTCGTGGCGGTCGCGCCGTCGGCACCGGTCGTCGCGCCGGTGACCTCGCCGGTCGCGAGTGCCGCGCCGGCCGTCAAGCCGCCGGCCAAAGCGCCTGTGCCGCCCGAAGCGCCCAGCGTCATCGGCTCGCTGCTCGACGACAACCCGGCTGCGTTGGGCATTGGTGGCCTCGCGCTCGCGCTGCTGGCCGCATTCGGCGTCTACAAGCTCAGCAAGCGTTCCCGCAAGGACAGCGGCGAGACCTCGTTCCTCGAAAGCCGTCTGCAGCCCGACTCGTTCTTCGGCGCCAGCGGCGGCCAACGCATCGACACGCGCGATGCCGGCGGCGCCTCGTCGTCGATGAGCTACTCGCTGAGCCAGCTCGATGCGATCGGCGATGTCGACCCGGTCGCCGAGGCCGACGTCTACCTCGCCTACGGTCGCGACCTGCAGGCCGAAGAGATCCTCAAGGAGGCGATGCGCAGCAATCCGGATCGCATGGCGATCCGCACCAAGCTGCTCGAGGTTTACGCCAAGCGCCGCGACACCAAGGGCTTCGAGATGCTCGCCACCCAGCTGTTCGCGCTGACCCGCGGCGTCGGCGAAGACTGGGCCAAGGCGCAGGAGCTCGGTGCCCAAATCGATCCGGAGAACCCGTTGTTCAGGCCGGGCGGCGCACCGGCGGCGATGCAGGGCGACGGTGGCGAACTCATCGAACCGCTGGGAGCCAGCACGATTGCACAGTCGGTGTTGCCATCGCCGTCGCAGTACGGCAGCCTGATGTCGCCTCCGCCCGTCGCCGGCAACAGCGAGAGCGGCGACAAGAACGTCGATCTCGATCTGGATCTGGGCGAACCCGACACCGGCGTGCCGACCGCGCCGTCGCCGCTGCAGACAACGCAGGCGATGGAGCCGGTGGCGCAGCGCGACGCGCACGACGCGATGTCGCTCGACTTCTCGGTGCCCGAAGTACCGCCGCTGCAATCGAAGCCGGCGCCGGTCGCCGAGCCGTCGGTGTTCGATCTGTCCGACATTTCGCTCGACCTCGACATGCCGGACACGCCGCAGGCGGCGACCAGCGCACCGGCCGCACCATCGTCGGGCTTCGGCGATGCCGGCCTGCCCGCCTTCGATGGCGAGGTCGACGACGACCCGCTGTCGCGCAAGCTGGAACTGGCCGAAGAGTTTCGCCAGATCGGCGACAACGATGGTGCGCGCGACCTGCTCCACGAGGTCGTCGCCAAGTCGACCGGCGCGGTGAAGAGCCGGGCGCAGAGCATGTTGGCCGACCTCGGGTGAAGCGGGCGACGACCGGAGCGCACTCGTGAGGGTGGTGCTCGGCGTCGGCTACCGCGGGCAGGCGTACCAAGGCTGGCAGAGCCAGCCCAGCGGCAACACGGTTCAGGACCAGCTCGAACGCGCGCTCGCGCGCTTCGCCGATGCGCCGTTGCGCACCGTGTGCGCGGGCCGCACCGATACCGGCGTGCATGCGCTGAACCAGGTCGTGCACCTCGACACCGGGATCGTGCGCACGGAGTCGTCGTGGGTGCGCGGCACGAATCGCTTTCTGCCGCCGGACATCGCAGTGCAGTGGTGCCGGCTGAAGCACGACGAGACCTTCCACGCCCGCTATGGCGCGATCGGCCGGCGCTATGTGTACGTGCTGCTCGAATCGGTGGTGCGGCCGGCGGTCGAAGCCGGCGCGGTGGGCTGGAGCTTTCGGCCGTTGGACGGTGACGCGATGCGTGTCGCCGCTCGGTTGCTGCTCGGCGAGCACGACTTCAGCGCGTTCCGCTCGTCCGAGTGCCAGGCGCCGACACCGGTCAAGACGATCCGCTCGATCACGATCACCCGGCGTGGCGCGTACTGGCGCTTCGAGTTCGATGCCAATGCGTTTCTGCACCACATGGTGCGCAACCTGATGGGCTCGCTGCTGGCGGTCGGCTCGGGCGGGCGCAGCGAGGCTTGGCTGGTCGATGTGCTGGCCTCGAGGGATCGCGCACTCGCCGCGCCGACATTCCCGGCTGACGGCCTGTACTTCGTCGGGCCGTACTACGATCCGGCCCACGCCGTTCCGCAGCACACCGCTGCGATGGACTGGTTGCCCTGAACCCGCGACGATGAACCAACGCACCCGGATCAAGATTTGCGGCCTCACGCGCGAGGCCGATGTCGACGCGGCCGTGAATGCCGGCGCCGACGCGGTCGGCTTCGTGCTGTACGACAAGAGCCCGCGCCACCTGAGCCTTGCGCGTGCCACCGAACTCGCGCAGCGCCTGCCGCCGTTCGTGATGCCGGTCGGCCTCTTCGTCGACGCCACCGCAGGCGAGGTCGCCGCCGCCAGCGCCGCGATCCCGCAGCTGCTGCTGCAATTCCATGGCGACGAAAGCCCGCAGGACTGTGCGCGCGCCGGCCGGCCCTTCCTGCGTGCCGCGCGCATGGCGCCGGGCTTCGATTTGCTAGACTTCGCATCCCGATTCGCACAGGCCCAAGCCGTCCTGCTCGACGCCGATGTCGCCGGGTATGGCGGTGGTGGAAAGGTTTTCGATTGGTCGCTCATTCCCTCCGCCGTGCCCCTTCCCCTCGTTTTGTCTGGTGGGTTGCATGCCGGAAATGTGATCCAAGGCATCCACACGCTGCGGCCGTGGGCCGTTGACGTGAGCTCCGGCGTGGAGCATGCGAAAGGCATCAAGGATGCCGACGCGATCCGCCGGTTCTGCGATGCAGTGCGCGAGGCCGATGCCCGCAGCGCTGCGTCGGTTGCCTGATCAATCCTCTTCTCACCATGTCGAACTACCAACAACCCGATGCTTCGGGCCATTTCGGCCCGTACGGCGGCAGCTTTGTCGCTGAAACGCTGGTCCATGCGCTCGATGAGCTCAAACGCGCTTATGCCGAGGTTCAGAACGACCCGGCATTCATCAAGGAGTTTCAGTACGAACTGAAGCACTTCGTCGGCCGCCCGAGCCCGATCTATCACGCGGCGCGGATGAGCCGCGAACTCGGCGGCGCGCAGATCTTCCTGAAGCGCGAAGACCTCAACCACACCGGCGCGCACAAGATCAACAACACGATCGGTCAGGCGATGCTGGCGCGCCGCATGGGCAAGCCGCGCGTGATCGCCGAGACCGGCGCCGGCCAGCACGGCGTGGCCACGGCCACGATCTGCGCGCGCTACGGCCTGGAATGCGTGGTCTACATGGGCAGCGAAGACGTGAAGCGCCAGTCGCCGAACGTCTACCGCATGAACCTGCTCGGCGCGACGGTCGTGCCGGTCGAGAGCGGCTCGAAGACGCTGAAGGATGCGCTGAACGAAGCGCTGCGCGACTGGGTCACGAACGTCGAGAACACGTTCTACATCATCGGCACGGTGGCCGGCCCGCACCCGTACCCGACGATGGTGCGCGACTTCCAGCGCGTGATCGGCGACGAGTGCTTGGTGCAGATGCCCGAGATGGTTGGCCGCCAGCCGGACGCGGTGATCGCCTGCGTGGGCGGCGGCAGCAACGCGATGGGCATCTTCTATCCGTACATCGATCACGCCGGCACGCGTCTGATCGGCGTCGAGGCGGCAGGGCAGGGCTTGGAAACCGGCAAGCACGCTGCATCGCTCAGCGCCGGATCGCCCGGCGTGCTGCACGGCAACCGCACCTACCTGCTGCAGGACGCGAACGGCCAGATCATCGAGACGCACTCGATCTCGGCGGGCCTGGATTACCCCGGCGTCGGCCCGGAGCATGCCTATTTGAAGGACATCGGCCGCGCCGAGTACGTCGGCATCACCGACCGCGAGGCGCTCGAAGCCTTTCACCGCCTGTGCCGCACCGAGGGCATCATCCCGGCGCTCGAATCGAGCCACGCGGTTGCCTACGCAATGAAGCTGGCGCCGACGATGCGCCCTGATCAGCACCTGCTCGTGAACCTGTCCGGCCGCGGCGACAAGGACATCGGGACCGTCGCCGATCTCTCCGGTGCCGCGTACTTCGATCGGCCCTCGCAAAGCGGCGAGGTTGTGAAGGGACTCGTGAAGGGGGCCGCCGCATGAGCCGCATCAAAGCCACCTTCGACGCGCTGCGGGCCAGCGGCCGCAAGGCACTCATTCCGTACGTGACCTCGGGCGACCCGTTCGCCGATGCCACGGTCGACATCATGCTGGCAATGGCGAAGGCCGGCGCCGACGTGATCGAACTCGGTGTGCCGTTCTCCGACCCGATGGCCGACGGGCCGGTGATCCAGAAGGCCGGCGAGCGTGCGCTGGCGCGGGGCATCGGCATGCCCCAGGTGCTCGACTTCGTGCGTGGCTTCCGCAAGCACAACGACACCACGCCGGTGGTGCTGATGGGCTATGCGAATCCGGTCGAGCGCTACGGCATCGACCGATTCGTCGCTGACGCGCGCGCCGCCGGCGTCGACGGCGTGCTGGTCGTCGACTACCCGCCCGAGGAGTGCGAGGACTTCGCCGCGACCTTGCGAAGCAACGGGCTCGACCCGATCTTCCTGCTCGCGCCGACCTCGACCGAGGCGCGCATGGCGCACGTCGGCCGGATCGCCAGCGGCTACGTCTACTACGTCTCGCTGAAAGGCGTGACCGGCGCCGGTCACCTCGACACCGCGGCGGTGGCAGCGATGGTGCCGCGCATCAAGCAGCACGTGAAACTGCCGGTCGGCGTGGGTTTCGGCATCCGCGACGCGACGACGGCGCAGGCTGTTGCGGCGGTGTCGGATGCGGTCGTGATCGGCACCGCGCTGGTCCAGTTGCTGGAAACCTGCACGCGCGACAATGTGGCATCTGCCGCGGGTGAGTTCATTGCCGGCATCCGCGCCGCGCTGGATTCCTGAAAGGACATCGTCCATGAGTTGGCTTGAAAAACTGCTGCCCCCGAAGATTCAGCCGAACGAGCGGGGCGAGCGCCGTACCGTGCCCGAAGGTCTGTGGATCAAATGTCCGCAGTGCGAGACGGTGCTCTACAAGACCGACCTCGAGCAGAACATCAACGTCTGTCCGAAGTGCAGCCATCACCACCGCATCGGCGCGCGCGCGCGGCTCGACGCCTTTCTCGATGCCGAGGGCCGCTACGAGATCGGTCAGGAGGTGTTGCCGGTCGACGCGCTGAAGTTCAAGGACAGCAAGAAGTACACCGAACGCCTGAAAGATGCGCTCGAGAACACCGGCGAGACCGATGCGCTGGTTGTGATGGGCGGCTCGGTGATGAGCGTGCCGATCGTCGCCGCGTGTTTCGAGTTCGATTTCATGGGCGGCTCGATGGGCTCGGTGGTCGGCGAGCGCTTCGTGCGCGGTGTTGAGGCCGCGATCGAGCAGAAGACGCCGTTCGTCAGCTTCGCCGCGACCGGTGGTGCGCGCATGCAGGAAGGGCTGCTGAGCCTGATGCAGATGGCCAAGACCAACGCAGCCTTGACCCATCTCGCGAAGGCGCGCCTGCCCTACATCAGCGTGCTGACCGACCCGACGATGGGCGGGGTGTCGGCCAGCTTCGCCTTCGTCGGCGACATGGTCATCGCCGAGCCGCAGGCGCTGATCGGATTCGCCGGCCCGCGCGTGATCGAGAACACGGTGCGCGAGAAACTGCCCCCGGGCTTCCAGCGCGCGGAGTTTTTGCTGCAGACCGGGGCGATCGACACGATCGTCGATCGGCGTGAGCTGCGCGGCGTGATCGCGCGAGCGATCGCGATGCTGCAGCGTCAGAGTGCCGATGCCGTTGCCTGAGTCCGAACTGCCGACGAGTCTGGCCGGCTGGCTGGCGCACTGCGAGCGACTGCACCCGAAAGAGATCGACATGACGCTGGAGCGCACGCTCCGCGTCAAGGAACGCCTGAACCTGCGCTTCAGCGCGCCGATGATCGCGGTCGCCGGCACCAACGGCAAAGGTTCGACCTGCGCGATGCTGGAGGCGATCGCGCTGCAGGCGGGCTACCGTGTGGGGCTCTACTCGAAGCCGCATCTGGTGCACTTCGAGGAGCGCTGCCGCATCAACGGCGAGATGATCAGCGCGGCGGCCCTGCTGCCGCACTTCGAGGCGGTCGAGCGGGCGCGCGGCGAGATCGCGCTGACCTACTTCGAGTTCACCTCGCTCGTGATCGCGCGGGCGCTCGCGACGACCGAACTCGACCTCGTGATCCTCGAAGTCGGCATGGGCGGACGGCTGGATGCCGTGAACGCGTTCGATGCCGACTGCGCGATCATCACCAGCATCGACATCGACCATGCCGTGTTCCTCGGCGCCGACCGCGAAACGATCGCGATCGAGAAGGCCGGCATCATGCGCGCCGGCAAGCCGGTGATCGTCAGCGACCCCGTGCCGCCGCGCAACCTGATCGACGCGGCGACACGCGTCGGCGCCGACTTGTGGCGCTTCGGCCGCGATTTCAACTATGCCGGCGACAAGCAGCAGTGGAGCTGGTCGGGTCGCACCCGGCGCTTCAACGCGCTCGCGTATCCGGCACTGCGTGGCGCGAACCAGTTGCTGAACGCATCCGGCGTGCTCGCGGCCTTCGAGGCGCTGCGCCAGCGTCTGCCGATCACCGCGCAGGCGGTTCGCCAGGGCTTCGCGACGGTCGAACTGCCGGGCCGGTTCCAGATCGTGGCCGGCCAACCGACGCTGGTGCTCGACGTTGCGCACAATCCGCATGCGGTCGCCGCGCTGGCGCAGAACCTCGATCAGATGGGCTTCTTCCCTCGCACCCACGCGGTCTTCGGCGCGATGGCCGACAAAGACCTGGCGGCCATCCTCACGCGCATGGCGCCGATCGTCGATCACTGGCACTTCACCGACCTGCCTGGTGCACGCGCCGCGTCAGCCACCGAGCTCGCTGCGCGCTACGCCGGCCTCGGCGCAAAGGGCCCCGGCCCGGTCACCGTGGCCTGCCATCCCGACCCGATGCAGGCCCTCGATGCGGCCCTTGGTAGCGCAGACCCGGCTGATAGAATCGTGGTCTTCGGATCGTTCCTGACGGTCGGCGGTGTGCTCAAGGATGGTGTGCCCCGCTTGGGCGGCAAACACGCGGCCTGAACGTCGCCGGCAGCGTCACCGAACGGGCTTGGCGGCAACGAAAATTGCCCAAGGCACGCACCCGCAACGCCACCCACCTTCTCGCATCACCGGAACTCGCATCGCATGGGTCTGCTGTCCATTTTCAAGCGCGCTGATGCGGCTTCCAACGCCACCGCGAGCGAGCCCGGCGATGCGGTGCAGCGGGCACGAACCCGTGCACGCCAGCGCCTGATCGGCGCGGCGGTGCTGGTGGTGATCGGGATCATCGGATTCCCGCTGGTGTTCGAGACCCAGCCGCGACCCATTCCGGTCGACATCCCGATCGAGGTGCCACGCAAGGAAGGCGCGCCGGCGCTCGTGATGCCTGCTGCGCGCGCGCCGGTGGTGAATTCGTCGGCCTCGGCTGTACCGGCGATACCCGCGGCCCCGATCGCAGCGCCCGATGTGATCACCGAGTCGCGTGAAGAGGCGGGTCGCGAGGTGGCCGCACCGGCCTCGGCTGCGGCGCCGAAGTCCGAACCCAAGCCGCCGGTTGCCGCCGCCGTTGAGCCGAAGCCCGCACCCGGTCCTGAAACCAAGCCCCCGGCCGCGAGCGGCGATGGTGCGCGCGCGCGCGCGCTGCTCGACGGCAAACCGGTCGCCGCCACGGCGACGGATTCCGGCCGTTTCGTCGTGCAGGTCGGCGCCTTCGCCGACGCCGGCGCCGCGCGCGAGACCCGGCTGAAGGCCGAAAAGCTCGGCCTGAAAACCTACACCCAGGTCGCCAGCACCGCGAGCGGCAACCGCATTCGCGTGCGCGTCGGTCCCTTTGGCACCCGCGGCGAAGCCGACAAGGCGATGGCCAAAGCCAAGGGCGCGGGGCTGAGCGCGGTCGTGCTCACGCTGTGAGGCCGCGGCATGACCATCGACCTCGGCTGGGTGGACATCGGCTTGGCCGTCTTCCTGCTGCTCTCGGTGCTGATCGGTCTGGCGCGCGGCTTCGTGTTCGAGTTGCTGTCGCTGGCCGGTTGGTTCGCGGCTTGGTTCGCGGGGTGGTGGTTGACACCGATGTTCGTGGGTTACATCCACATCGGCGACCCGGGCTCGAGCTTGAACTACGGCGCAACGTTCGCATGTGTGTTCCTCGTCGCGCTGGTGGTCTGGAGTCTCGGCGCGCGGCTGGTGCGGGTGCTGATCCGCGCGACGCCGCTGAGCGCATTCGACCGCCTGCTCGGCGCGGGCTTTGGTTTCGTGCGCGGGCTGGTCGTGCTGCTCGTCGCCGCGACCGTGGTCGGCATCTCGCCCTGGGGTCAATCGATCGCGTGGCAGCGCTCGCAGGGCGTGGTCTGGCTGAACACGGTGTTGCACGAGCTCCGGCCGCTGTTCATCAACGAATCTCCTCCTCAAAGCTCGACGGCGTGACGGCACGTGCGGCGGGTTGAACCCTAAGGCAACAAACCATGTGCGGCATCGTCGGCGTCATCTCCAAAGGCGCAGTCAACCAACTGATCTACGACGCGCTGCTGCTGTTGCAGCATCGTGGACAGGACGCTGCCGGCATCGTCACGATGCAGGGCACCAAGTGCTTCATGCACAAGGCGCGCGGCATGGTGCGCGATGTGTTCCGAACCCGCAACATGCGCGGGCTGCCGGGCACGGTGGGCTTGGGTCAGGTCCGCTATCCAACCGCCGGCAATGCCTACAGTGAAGAAGAGGCGCAACCGTTCTACGTCAACGCGCCATTCGGCATCGTGCTCGTGCACAACGGCAACCTGACGAATGCGCTGGCGCTGAAGCAGGAACTGGTCGACGTCGACCGCCGCCACATCAACACGACCAGCGACACCGAAGTGCTGATCAACGTCGTCGCGCACGAGCTCGCGCTCGCCACGCGCGACCAGGCGTTGACGCCCGAACTGGTGTTTGCCGCGGTGCGGGCCGTGCACAAGCGCTTGAAGGGCTCGTATGCGGTGGTCGCGCTGATCGCCGGTCATGGGCTGCTCGCGTTCCGCGATC
The DNA here is from genome assembly GCA_040389925.1 of Pseudomonadota bacterium. Taxonomy (GTDB): domain Bacteria; phylum Pseudomonadota; class Gammaproteobacteria; order Burkholderiales; family Burkholderiaceae_C; genus LMDS01. Next base: position 3,758 of record JAZJZJ010000215.1, on the reverse strand, counting down.
CGTTCGGCATCCGGCCGTTGTGCCTTGGTGAAGGCGTCGGCCCCGAAGGTCGCGAGGTGATGGTCGCGAGCGAGTCGGTCGCGATCGAAGGCACGGGCCACAAGGTGTTGCGCGATGTGGCCCCGGGCGAGGCAGTGTTCATCGACCTCGAAGGCACGGTGCACGCGCGACAGTGCGCCGACAACCCGAGCCTGAACCCGTGCATGTTCGAGTACGTGTACCTCGCGCGGCCCGATTCGATCATGGACGGCATCTCGGTCTACCAGGCGCGTCTGAACATGGGCGAGACGCTCGCGCAGCGGCTGATCTCGACCGTGCCGCCGAACGAGATCGACGTCGTGATTCCGATCCCCGAGTCGAGCCGGCCGTCGGCGATGCAACTCGCGCAGCGCATCGGCAAACCGTACCGCGAAGGCTTCGTGAAGAACCGCTATGTCGGCCGCACCTTCATCATGCCGGGGCAGGGCGAGCGCAAGAAATCCGTGCGACAAAAGCTCAACGCGATCGGCGTCGAGTTCAAGGGCCGCAACGTGCTGCTGGTCGACGATTCGATCGTGCGCGGCAACACCAGCAAAGAGATCGTGCAGATGGCGCGCGACGCCGGTGCACGCAAGGTCTACATGGCCTCGGCCGCACCGCCGGTGCGTTTTCCGAACGTCTACGGCATCGACATGCCGACCAGCGAAGAGCTGATCGCGCACGGCCGCACGATCGAGGAGATCCGCCAGTTCATCGGCGCCGATGCGCTGATCTACCAGGACGTGGACGCGATGAAGCGCGTCGTCGGTGCCTTGAACCCGCTGGTGCGCAGCTTCGAGGCCTCGTGCTTCGACGGCCACTACATCACCGGCGACGTGAGCGCCGCCGATTTCACCGCGATGGCCGCACAGCGCAAGGCGCAAGGCCAAGAAGAAGAGAGCGACGACCGAACACGGCTCGCATTGCAGAGCGCTACCGAGAGTTCCTGATGAGCGACACTGACAACCCGCGCGGCATCCCGCGCGTTCAACTGCCGCCCGACGTGCGGCGCGACACGCTGGCCGTGCGCGAAGGCCTGCCGGCCAGCCCGTGGGGCGAGAACTCCGAAGCGCTGTACCTGACCAGCAGCTTCGTGCAGCCCGATGCGGCCACCGCTGCGCGGCGTTTCGCGAACGAGGAAGACGCGTTCATCTATTCGCGCTTCACGAACCCGACCGTGACGATGTTCGAGCGCCGCCTCGCCGCGCTCGAAGGCGCCGAGGCCTGCATCGGCACCGCCAGCGGCATGAGCGCGATCCTGCTGCTCGGGATGGGTGTTCTGAAGGCAGGCGATCACGTGATCTGCTCGCGCAGCGTGTTCGGCTCGACGATTCGCCTGTTCGCCGGCGAGTTCGGCAAGTTCGGTGTCGAGACCACGTTCGTGTCGCAGACCGATCCTGATGAATGGCGCCGAGCCCTCAAGCCGAACACGAAGCTGCTGTTCGCCGAATCGCCGACGAATCCGCTGACCGAGGTGTGCGATATCCGGGCGCTGTCGGCGATCGCGAAAGATGCCGGCGCGTTCCTCGCGGTCGACAACTGCTTCTGCTCGCCGGCGCTGCAGCGGCCGATCGAGTACGGCGCCGACATGGTGATCCACTCCGGCACCAAGTACCTCGACGGCCAGGGCCGCGTGATCGCCGGCGCGCTGTGCGCGACCCAGCAGATGATCGACGAGAAGTTCATGCCGGTGCTGCGCAGCGCAGGCATGAGCCTGTCGGCGTTCAACGCGTGGGTCGTGCTGAAGGGACTCGAGACGCTGTCGATCCGCATGGAAGCGCAGAGCGCCCGCGCGCTGCAACTCGGTGCGTGGCTCGAGACGCAGGAGAACGTCGAGCGTGTGTTCTACCCGGGCCTCAAGTCGCACCCGCAGCACGAACTCGCGATGGCGCAGCAGTCTGCCGGCGGTGCGGTCGTGTCGTTCATCGTCAAGGGCGAAATGCAGGGCGGGGCGGCGCTCGCGCGCAGCAACGCGTTCCATGTGATCGACTCGACCCAGGTTTGCTCGATCACCGCGAACCTGGGCGACACCAAGACCACGATCACCCACCCGGGCAGTACGTCGCACGGGCGCATGACCGAAGCGCAGCGCCAGGCGGCAGGCATCACGCAGGGCGTGATCCGCGTCGCGGTCGGCCTCGACGACATCGAAGACATCAAGGCCGATCTGCTGCGCGGCCTCAGTACCCTGAACGCATGATCACCCGCAAAGTACGCACGCGCATCGCGCCATCGCCAACCGGCTTTCTGCACCTCGGCACCGCGCGCACCGCGCTGTACTCGTGGGCCTACGCGCGCCACTTCGGCGGCGAGTTCGTGCTGCGCATCGAAGACACCGATGTCGCGCGCTCGACCCAGGATTCGGTCGACCAGATCCTGGCGTCGATGCACTGGCTTGGTCTGACTTACGACGAAGGCCCGATCTACCAGATGCAGCGACTGGCCCGCTACCGCGCGGTCATCGACCAGATGCTCGCCGCAGGCACCGCGTACCACTGTTACTGCACACCCGAGGAACTCACCGCGATGCGCGACGCGCAGAAAGAGCGCGGCGAGAAGACGCACTACGACGGGCGTTGGCGCCCCGAGCCGGGCAAGGTGCTGCCGCCGGTGCCGGCCGACGTGCCACCGGTCGTGCGCTTTCGCAATCCAGCCGATGGCGACGTGAGCTGGGACGACCTCGTCAAGGGCCGCATCACGATCAACAACCGCGAGATCGACGACCTGATCATCGTGCGCCCCGACGGCGTGCCGACCTACAACTTCTGTGTCGTGGTCGACGACTGGGACATGAACATCAGCCACGTCTTTCGCGGCGACGAGCACGTCAACAACACGCCGTGGCAGATCAACATCTTCAACGCGCTCGGCGCGCCGCTGCCGCTGTTCGGCCATGTGCCGGTGATCCTCGGCGACGATGGCCAGAAGCTCTCGAAGCGGCGTGGCGCCGTCAGCGTCACCGCGTACGAAGAGAACGGCTACCTGCCCGAGGCGATGCTGAACTACCTCGCGCGCCTCGGTTGGAGTCACGGTGACGAAGAACTGTTCAGCCGCGAGCAACTGGTGCAGTGGTTCGATGGCCAGCACCTGTCGAAGAGCCCGGCGCAGTGGGACCCGGCCAAGCTTGCCTGGGTCAACGCGCACTACATCAAGCTGACCGATGACGCGAAACTCGCGGCGCTGGTGGCCACGCAGTTCAAGCGGCGTGGCATCGACATGGCGGCCGACGAATCGCTGAACCGCATGTGCGCGCTGTTCAAGGACCGCTGCGCAACCACTGTCGAACTCGCCGACTGGCTCGCGATGTATTTCGGCGATGTGAATCCGTCGGCGGAAGACCTCGCCGCGAACGTTACCGAGGCCGTGAAGCCCGCCGTGCAGACACTGTGCGGCAAGCTCGAATCGGCCGAGTGGAGCAAGCCGGCGATTGCCGCCGTAATCAAGGAAACGCTCGCGGCCCATGGCCTGAAGATGCCGCAACTCGCGCATGCGGTGCGCGTGCTCGTGTGTGGTCGCGCGCAGACACCCTCGCTCGATTCGGTGCTTGAACTCTTCGCACGCGAGAAGGTGATCGCGCGTTTGCAAGCGGCCTGAAAAGCTGGCTATAATCGTAGTCTCGCTTGAGAAATGCGACGGCTGGAACCGGAAGTTTGACGCAGGCATGGACCGACATTCATGCAGGCCAAGGATCAGGGGGTATAGCTCAGCTGGGAGAGCGCTTGCATGGCATGCAAGAGGTC
>JAZJZJ010000214.1:0-5856 GCA_040389925.1 Pseudomonadota bacterium | reverse complement strand
CTGATCGGCAAGTTCACCGTGATGGTCGCGAACCTCGCGCCGCGCAAGATGAAGTTCGGCATCAGCGAAGGCATGGTGCTCGCGGCTTCGCACGCCGACGACAAGGCCGAGCCCGGCATCTACATCCTCGAACCCTGGCCCGGCGCGTTGCCAGGCATGCGGGTTCGGTAGGCCGAGCGCGGCGCCGCCGATGTTGCCGGGCCTGCGCGGCTGGACCGACCTGCAGCGCACGCCGCGCAACAACCTGCGGCTGGGCGCGATGCTGGCGTTCGTCGCCGGCGCCACGAATGCCGGCGGTTTTCTCGCCGTCGGCCAGTACACCTCGCACATGACCGGCATCGTTTCGGGCATGGCCGACCACATGGTGCTCGGCGACGCGACCCTCGTGCTGATCGCGTTCGCGTCGTTGACGAGCTTTCTGCTCGGCGCGATGACGACCGCGGTGCTCGTGAACTGGGGCTTGCGGCATCGGCTGCACAGCGCCTGGTCGCTGCCGCTGCTGCTTGAAGCCGGTGCGCTGATCCTGTTCGGCCTGCTGGGCGCCAGCCTGAACCTGGCGACTGCGCTGCTCGCGCCGGTCACGGTGCTGCTGCTGTGCTTTCTGATGGGCGTGCAGAACGCGGTCATCAGCAAGATCTCGCGCGCCGAGATCCGCACCACGCACGTCACCGGCCTGGTCACCGACCTCGGCATCGAACTCGGCAAACTCGTCTACATCAACCGGCGGCCCGGCTCGCCAGCGGTGCGCGCGAGCCGCGAGCGGATGCGCACGCAAGGCCTGCTGATCGGCCTGTTCTTCGTCGGTGGCATCGTCGGCGCGCTCGGTTTCCAGTTCGTCGGCTACGTGACGACGGTGGCGCTGGCGCTGCTGCTGTTGCTGATCTCGTGGCGACCCGTCATGGCCGATCTGCGGCGCACACCGCAAGCCAGTCAGGTTTGAAACATACCAGCGACGCTACTTCGCGATCGTCGAGCGGGTCACGACCGGCTGGCCGGGCGCCGCGAGCACGAAGATGCCAGGCAGCCCGGCGGTCTCGAATCGGCCGCTCGGGTTCGCCTGCAGCACAGAATCGGTGAGCGCCATCGTGCCGGTGAGATCGTTGCTGACGTAGAAGATCGCACCGCCGCCCTCGTTCGCGCTGTTGTCGTGCAGCGAGCTGCCGCACAGGCTCAGGTTCATCGCGTTGCCGTCCATGTAGATCGCACCGCCGCTGCCGCCGCCCGGCGTGCCGGCACGCGCCGGGTTCGCGCCGTTGCCGATCGCTTTGTTGTGCGTGATCAGGCTGTTGATCACCGCGAACGAGGCGCCCAGCCCGCTCACCGCGCCGCCGTTCGCGCACTGGCCGCCGTAGCCGGCCGCGCCGCCGAAGGTGCTGCCGACGACGTACACCGGCGCCGCCGTCGACGGCCCGAACGCGCGCACCGCGGCACCGCCCAGATCGGGGCCGGTCGCCTCGCACTGGTTGCGGAAGAAGCGCGAGCCGACGATCTTCATGCGCCCGCCGCGCACGTAGATCGCGCCGCCGCCGTAAACCTCGGCGCGGCCGTAGGTCTGCGCCGCGCTGTTGCCGTCGACCAGCGTCAGGTTCTGCACCGTGGTCTGCGGCGTGTCCTGGATGTCGCAGCGCGTGCTGGTCCAGACCTGCGCCGGATCGCAGGTGTTCTGGTACAGGATGCGCAGCGCACCGCCGCCGCTGAGCGTGACCTTGCCGCCGCCGTCGAGCACGACATTGGGCTTGTCGTTGAAGACTTTTGCGGTCTTCGTCAGCGTGATCGTGACCGGGTCCGGCCCGCAGTTGAAGGTCGTGATGCCGCCGGCAGCGACCGCGGCAACCACCGCGTCCGAGGTACAGCTCGCCGGCGTGCCGGTGCCGACGACATGGTCGGGCGACGTGGTCGCGACCGCCTGCGCCGCCGCCGGCACGGCGCAACTGCCGCCGGCGTAACCGGCCGCCGGCGCGCCATCGGACGGTGCGGGTGACGGCGCCGGCACCGGCGCGGGTGCCGGCGTCCCGGGTGATCCAGCCGCCACATCCCCGCCACCGCCACCGCAGGCTGCGAGCGCGCTGCCGAACAACACGGCCAGGGAAATCAGGCGGAGCGAGGGCGAAAGCGAGGCGGTGCTGCGGGTCATGCGCAAGAAGGCGGAGTCGAGGAGCGCGCAGCTTAGGGGCAGCGCGCCCGGGCCGTGTGAGCACTTGTAGACTGCAGCCCATGCAAGATCGAAGTGCTTCCGCCGCGCCGCAGGTCGACATCGTGCGCGAGTTCCCCGACACCTCCTGGGGCGACGGCGGAGCCACGCGCGGCGTCGAGCCGGTGCTCGAGGGCGGTGCGGTGCTGAGCTTTCCGCACCTGCCGTTCGTGCTGGCGCCGGCCGAGCAGAAGTTTCTCGACCCGCGCTGGGCCGACGGCAAGGCGAAAAACATCTCGCTGCGCTGGGGAAGCGGGCCGGAGCACGGCGAGATGCGCGGCGCAGCCGGCGCGCCCGAAGATCTGCTCGCGCTGCGCGCGATGATCGTGCGCTACACCGAGTGCAGCGAGGCGCTCGCGCTGCGGCTGTTTCCGCACTACCGCGGTTACCTGAAGCGGGGCAACACCTCGTTCCGCCCGGTCGATGTGGCCGGCCGCGAAACCAGCTGGCGCAAGGACGACACGCGCCTGCACATCGACGCGTTCCCGTCGAACCCGATGCACGGCACGCGGCTGCTGCGCGTGTTCTGCAACGTCAACCCGCACGGCCAGCCGCGCAAATGGCGCGTCGGCGAGCCGTTCGAGGCGCATGCGAAGCGCTATCTGCCGGCGATCGCGCGGCCGCTGCCGGGCTCGGCCTGGTTGCTCGCGGCCACCGGCATCACGAAGCGCCGCCGCACCGAATACGACCATGTGATGCTGCAACTGCACGATCGGGCCAAGGCCGACGCCGAGTTCCAGCGCACCAGCCCGCAGGCGCGGGTCGACTTCGCGCCCGGCACGACCTGGGTCGTGTTCAGCGACCAGGTGCTGCATGCCGCGATGGGCGGCCAGCACATGATGGAGCAGACCTTTTACCTCGACGTCGCGCACCAGCAGCGGCCCGAGGCCTCGCCGCGCGGCACGCTGGAGCGGCTGATGGGGCGCGAGCTGCGCTGACCGCAGCGCTCAGCGCTTGCGCTTCCAGAAGCGCTCGACCTTCGTGAACGCCTTCAGCTCGGGCGCGGCCGCGTCGATCAAGGCTTCACGCCGCGCGACGAGCCAGCCGAGCGCGAACATCGCGTGCGCATCGGTCGGTGCGCGCGGCGCGAACGCGTCGATCGCCATGATCGCGTCGCTGACCGCGCCGAGCCGCTCCTGCAGCGCGCGCAGCGCCTTCAGGTAGCGGCGCACGCCACGGCGCCCGAACAGCGCGGCGCTGAACTCAACGGCATAGCGCAGCCGCTTCGCGCGCTTGCGCAGGCGATGGCGCGCGGCGTCGTCGAGCTCGGCGTAGCGCTTCGCGTCGGCAACGACCTGGGCGTGCCAGCGGTTCAGGCGCGCGGCCAGGCGCGTGGTGATTCCGTCATCCGGCGGCGCATCGTCGACCGCGGCGGCGGGCTCCGGGTGCATCGCGGCGAGCAAATCGAGCAGCAAGGTCTGGCTGGCGCCGTCGCGCAGCACATGGACGGGCGACTCGGGCGCAGCCGCGCCCAGGGCCGGCGCGGCCGCATCGGCCAGGCCGGCGCTGCGCATTGCATCGATCAGCGGTGCGCCGAAGGCCTCGGCGATCACGGCGCTGTCGCGCGCCGCGCCCAAGCGCCTGAACAGCGCAGTCGCGCCGTCCGCGAGCGCAGTCTGGTGGTCGATCTCGAACAGCGCCAGCGCGCTGCGCAAGCGCCGCAGCCCGACGCGCAACTGGTGCACATGCTCGGGCGCATGCTCGCCCGAGGCGATCTGACTCGCGTTCGCGAGGATCTGGTCGGCGCAGTTGCGCAGCACGGCCTGCCACGCGGCGGCCGAATCCATCGATGCGTCGAGCCGGACGGGCGCCGCGAGCCGCGCCGGCGCCATCGCCTCGCCGCGCGCGAGCAGATCGCCGCGCTCGGCCTTGCTGCGGCCGTCGAGCCACAGGCCGAAGCGCGGCAGCCAGCGGCGCGCGGTGTCGATCACGGCGCGCGGCGAACCGGCGAGAAGCTCGATCTCGAGCTCACAGACGTCGCCCACCGACTCGCCAGCCACGATGCGGCCGAGATCGAAGGCCAGTTCGACGCGCGAGCCACCCCGCCCCGGCGCGCGCACCGGCAGCGCGCGGCTGCGGCGGCGAATGTCGGTGCGGTAGAGCGTGTGCAGCGCGGCGTCGGTGCCGAGCAACGCGATCAGCCGATCGCCGACCGGTGTGCCGGCATGCAGCGCCGGGTCGATCGCCGGCATCGCGGCGGCGCTGCCGCGCGGCACGTTGTGCTCGGCGCGCGTCAGGCCGTCGTCGCCGGCGCCCTTCAGCGTCTGCACCCACTGCCGACCTTCGCGGCGCAGGCGCAGCGCGAGGCCGGCGGCGGCGAGCGTGCGCTCGGGTGTGTCGTGGTAGGCGGCTTGCAAGCGCATCCGCGGCGCGGCCGCTGTGCCGGCCACGGCCGCGTCGACCGCCGCGCGGCGTGCCGCAGGCACCTGCAGCTTCAGTTCGATTTCATGCATGACAGGATCGTGACACCCGACCGCGCCGAATTTGATGAAACCGACCGCGGCACGGCGCGCCGCGGGGTCTTGCGTTCAGCGCCCGGCGTTCTCTTTCGGATCGATCGTCGTCGCGGTCGAGGTCACGCGGCCGCTGCTGTCGAAGGTGACCGAGAACAGCTTGTTCTCCGAGCCGTCGCTGAAGCGCCAGTCCCAAATCTCTTCCTGCTTCAGCTCGTAGCGCTGGGTTTTGGCCGGCAGGCCGAGCAGACGCCGCACCTGGGCCTTGTCCCAGCCGGTCTCGATCTTCGCGAAGTTCGCCGGCTTCAGCACCTGGCGCATCGCGACCAGCTTGTCGTCGGCGCCGATCGCGAGCATGTAGTTGACCTGGCCGGCCGGCTGGCGCGGGTACTCGAGCGTCTTGCTGCCGTCGGGCTCGACGTAGACGGCCGCCGGCTCGCCCCACTTGGCGCGCACGTCGGCCTCGGTGGTGACGCCGACTTCGAGTTCGGCGATCTTCTGCACGTCGCAGCCGATCAGCGCCACGGCGATCGCGAGGACGGCGATCCAGCCGCGCTCCTGTCGCCATGGAAGATCGTGAAAGCTCATCGTCTGTCTCCCCGCTAAAATCGAGGACTTCACTTTAGCGCCCGCCATGGATGACCCGAAATCCAGCGTGCGCGCCAAGCCGTCATGCCATTGTTCTGGAAAGCCTACAAATCCGACGTCACCTCGTTCATCGAGGAACTCAAGACCAACAAGCCGACGCTGGAGGAAGAACAACGCCACGGCCGCAACCTGCTCTGGGACAAGTACATCGACCGCGATGCGCAAGCCGCGTACAGCGACGCGACGGTGGCCCAGCAGCCTTACGTCTACCAGACCAAGAGCTGATGCAAAGCATCGCCGAGCGGGCCGGCGAGAACGACGGCCCGGCCGTGATCGACGACGTCGGCGGTCATTCAAGCCAGGTTGTCGTCGACAACGTGGCAGTCGCGCGCCTGTACGGCGAGCCGCTGTTCGCGATGCCGACGGACCTCTACATTCCGCCGGACGCGCTCGAAGTCTTCCTCGAAGCCTTCGAAGGCCCGCTCGACCTGCTGCTGTACCTGATCCGCAAGCAGAACTTCAACATCCTCGACATCCCGATGGCGAGCGTGACAAGGCAGTACCTGGCGTACGTCGAGCAGATCCGCAAGACCAACCTCGAGCTCGCCAGCGAGTACCTGCTGA
>JAZJZJ010000213.1:0-6340 GCA_040389925.1 Pseudomonadota bacterium | reverse complement strand
CCTGATCTCCGAGCACAACATCACCGATCTGGCCGACCTGATGAAGGTCAGCGAGCAACTGCCGCCGGTGTTGATGCGCAAGTACGAAGGGCCGTCCGATCTGATGGCGGTGTTCACGCGGCCGGCCAGGCGCAGCGAGCTGACGCTGACCGATTTCGACTTCGTCGGCGTCGATCAGAAGATGATGACCGCGCTGCTCGCGAACGCGGTCGCGCGCAAGGAGCCGGGCGTCAACGTGCTGCTCTACGGCCCGCCCGGCACCGGCAAGACCGAGCTCGCGAAAGTCGCGGCGCAGGCGGCCGGGCTGGAGCTCTACGAAGTCGAGTACGCCGACCGCGACGGCAATTCGCTCAGCGGCCGCGACCGCTATCGCTCGCTGCAGATCAGCCAGGTGTTCCTGAAGGGCAGCAGCAATGTCGCGCTGCTGTTCGACGAGGTCGAAGACGTGTTCCCGCCGATCTCGACCGACGCCGCGCAGCTGATGGCGCGCATGGACACCGGCGACGGCGCCGCGCTGACCGGCAGCGTCAGCGGCAAGGCGTGGGTGAACCAGATTCTCGAAACCAACCCGGTGCCGGTGATCTGGGTCACGAACCGCATCGAGCAGATCGACCCGGCGTTTCGGCGCCGTTTTCAGTACCACCTCGAGCTGAAGAGCCCGCCGCCCGGCGCGCGCGAGTTGCTGGTGTCGCGCGCACTTGCCGGGGTCGATGTGGAACAGGGCTTCGCCGCGAAACTCGCCGAGCGCAAGGGGTTGACGCCGGCGCAGATCCGCACCGCGGTGAAGTTCGCGCGCCTCGCGAGCGCGCCCGACGCCGGCCACGATCTGCAATCGCTGATCGAACGCCAGCTCGTCAACGCCGACAAGGCGCTGGGCACCACCACCACCGAGCGCGGCGCGCGCCGCGTGGTGACGAGCTACGACCTCGGCCTCGTCAACACCGAATCGCGTTTCGAGGTGCCGAAGATCGTGGAAGCGCTGCGCCGCAAGACCTATGGCACGCTGTGCTTCTACGGCCCGCCCGGCACCGGCAAGACGGCGCTGGCCGAGCACATTGCGCACGAGTTGCAGCGGCCGCTGATGATCCGCCAGGCGAGCGACATCATGAGCAAGTATGTCGGCGAGACCGAGCAAAACATGGCGAAGATGTTCGAGGAGGCGCAAACCGAAAGCGCGGTGCTGCTGCTCGACGAGGCCGACAGCTTTCTGCGCAGCCGCCGCATGGCCGAGCGCAACTACGAGGTCAGCGAGGTCAACGAGATGTTGCAAGGCATGGAGCGTTTCGCCGGCGTGTTCATCTGCACGACGAATCTGTTCCAGGAGTTGGATGAAGCCGCGCTGCGCCGCTTCACGTTCAAGGTGCAGTTCAAGCCGCTGACGCAAACGCAGCGCGAACGCATGTTCGTCGTCGAGGCGCTCGGCGGCGATGCAGCGGCGCTGACACGCGAGCAGGCCGGCCGCCTCGCGCAGCTCAGCGCGCTCGCGCCGGGCGATTTCGCCTCGGTGAAGCGCCAGATCGACGTGCTCGGCGAGGCCTTCGCGCCCGACGAGTTTCTGTCGCAGCTCGAGGCCGAGCACCGCGTCAAGCCCGAGGTGCGGCAGCAGCGGGGGATGGGGTTCCTGCATTGAAGGATGCGCCGGGTGAGCCGGATGCGGCGGTCACGCCCGCGCCTACCTACCGCGTCTTCATCTCGTACCACCACAGCGACGCGGCGATCGCCGCCGCGCTCGCGACCCACCTCGCGCGCTTTGCCCGGCCCTGGTATCGCGCCCGGGCGATGCGGGTGTTTCTCGACAAGAACAGCCTCTCGACCGACGCGAGCCTGGGTGCCGCGATCGAGCGCGCCCTGGCCGACAGCGAGTGGTTGATCCTGATCGCGTCACCGAACTCGGCCGGTTCCGAGTGGGTGGGCCATGAGATCGCGTGGTGGCTCGCGAACCGCGGTACCTCGAAACTGATCATCGCGCGCACCGGTGGCGTGATCGAGTGGCGGGGCATCGCCGACACGGATTTCGACTGGAACGTCACGACTGCGCTGTCGCCGCTGCTGCGCGGGCGCTTCGCGGTCGAGCCGCTGTGGGCCGATCTGGCTGCGGCCGCCGCGACCCGCCGCAAGTCGATCTCGAACCCGGTGTTTCGCGACGCTTTCCTGGGCGTCGCCGCGCAGATTCACGGCGTGTCGAAGGATGCGCTGTGGAACAAGGAGCGGGTCGAGTACCGCACCCGCCTTGCGTTCGCGGCGCTTGGCGCGACGACGATTGCCGCGCTCATCTGGGGCGTCTACCGAACCGACTCGGTGTCGATGGATCGCAAGGAAAACATCACGTCGATCCAGCTCGGTGCGAAGGCGTTCTCGGTGCTGCCGCGCGACGCGACGCTGGCCGCGCAGATCGCGCTCGTCGGCGTCGCGCTGCGGCCGAGCGGGATCGCCGCGAGCGCACTGCGCAGCGCGGTGGCGCGCCTCGCCGGCGAGGTGGCGCCGCGTTTCGAGGGCGCGTCGCCGGGTGCGGTCGACATCGCGTTCTCGCCACCGGCGACGCGGCTGGCCGTGCTCTCGCGCGACGGCGCGGTCGCGCTGCTCGACGCCGCGACCGGGCGCCTGCTCGGCACGATCACGGCGCCGGCACCGTTCGAGGCGCGCGCGCTGGCTTGGGGTGCCGGCGGCACCCTGGCGGTCGGCGGCGCGGGTGGCGTGCGGCTGTGGCAACTCGGCGAGGACGCCGCCTTCACCGGCGCAACCGGGCCCGAGAGGGTTGTTGCGACCGACGCGCGCGTCACCGCGCTGGCGTTCAGCGCCGATGGCACGCAGCTCGCGGCCGGGCTCGGTGACGGGTCGGTGCGCATCGTGGCGTCGGCCAGTGGCGAGGTCAGCCGCAGCTTCGTCGCGAACCGTGCCGCCGGCGTGCGCGCGATCGCCTTCGGCAACGACGGCACGCGCCTGGCGACCGGTGCCGAAGACGGCGAGGCGGTGCTGTGGCAGCTGGCCGACGCGGCGCCCGTGCTGCGCGTTCGGATGGCCGCGCCGATCGCCTCGGTCGACTTCAACCGCGAAGGCGACAGCACGCTGGCCAAGCACATGCTTGCGGTCGCCGATGCCGGCGGCGCGCTGCGCGTGGTCGACGCCGACACGGCCGTCCCAGCCCCCGGCGCTGCGCCTGCGCTGCGCGCCATCGATCTGAAGCCGGGCGGTGGCGTGAGCGCGCGCTTCGTTCAGGGGCGTTGCCTGGTGCGAGCGGGTGTTGCCGGGCCCGTCACGGCCGAGGCGACGCTCGGTTTCGAGCCGTTGTTCGCATTCGGGCGCGCCGCGGCGGGTGCGGCGCCGCGCGTGGCGATGGCCGTCGGCAACGTCCCGGCCGCCGCTGTTCGCGCCGGGCCCGCGCGGCCGGGATCGAGCCTGTTCGCGCTGCTCGACGCCACTGGGTCGATCGCGGTCTACGAGCAGCCGTTGTGTGGCGATGCCGAGGCCGTGTGCCGGTTCGCGCCAGCGTGGCTCATGGCGCCGCTGCATGCCGAGGTTCGCGCCCGCTGGGTGCCTGCCGATGTCGATCTGCGCGAGCCGGTGACGCAGCCGCCCGGCCCGGCCTGCCGCGCGTTGATCGAGCGCCTGCTGATCCCGCCGAAGGGCTGAGCTACATCTGCTCCCAGGGCAGCCCGTCGAAACGCCAGCCGTTCAGGCGCCCGCGCTGGAAGTGCTCGTCGAGCTCGCCCTCGAAACCATGCACCACGTTGACGACCTCGCCGAAGCCCGCAGCTTCGAGCGCTTCGGCCGCCGGCACCGTGCGTCGCCCCGAGCGGCACAGCAGCACGACCGGCCGCGTTTTGCCGCCGGCCTCGCGCTCGACTTGCGCGGCGAACTTCGCCGGGTCGACATGCATCTCCGGGTATTCGTACCACGGGATGTGCACGACGCCCGGTGGATGCCCGACGTAGAGGTACTCGATCTCCATGCGCACATCGACGAAGAGCGCGTCCGGATGCGATTGCAGATAGACCCAAGTCGCCTTGGGCTCCAGATGCTTCATGCGCGCGGGGGGTGAGGGATTGCCATGTTTTCTACAATACCCGAATGAACACGCCGAACTTCACGCGCGCAGCGCGATTGCCTGAAATCCTCGCGCAGCGCATTGCCGTGCTCGACGGCGCGATGGGCACGATGATCCAGCGCTACAAGCTCGGCGAGGCCGATTACCGCGGTGCGCGGTTCAAGGATCACCCGAAGGACCTGAAGGGCAACAACGACATGTTGCAGCTCAGCAAGCCCGAGGTCATTCTGGAGATTCACGAGCAGTACCTCGAAGCCGGCGCCGACATCATCGAGACCAACACCTTCGGCGCGACCAGCGTCGCCCAGGACGATTACGGCCTCGGCGCCTTCGCCCGCGAGATGAACGTGGCCGCGGCCAAGCTCGCGCGCCAGGCCTGCGACAAGTTCAGCAGTGCCGACAAGCCGCGCTTCGTCGCCGGCGCGCTCGGGCCGACGCCCAAGACCGCGAGCATCAGCCCCGACGTGAACGACCCGGCCGCGCGCAACGTCACCTTCGACGAGCTGAAAGCCGCGTACTACGAGCAGGCGAGCGGCCTGCTCGAAGGCGGCTGCGATTTGTTCCTGGTCGAAACCATTTTCGACACGCTGAACGCCAAGGCCGCGATCTTCGCGCTCGACGAGCTGATGGAAGACACCGGCGAGCGCCTGCCGGTGATCATCTCGGGCACGGTGACCGACGCCTCGGGCCGCATCCTGTCGGGCCAGACCGTCAGCGCGTTCTGGCACAGCGTGCGCCACGCCAAGCCGCTCGCGATCGGCCTGAACTGCGCGCTCGGCGCGACGCTGATGCGGCCGTACATCGAGGAGTTGTCGCGCATCGCCGGCGACACGCATGTCAGCTGCTACCCGAACGCCGGCCTGCCGAACCCGATGAGCGAGACCGGCTTCGACGAGACGCCCGAGATCACCGGCAGCCTGCTCGAAGAGTTCGCGAAAGCGGGCTTTCTGAACATCGCCGGCGGCTGCTGCGGCACGACGCCGGCGCACATCGCGTCGATCGCGCAGAAGGTCGGCAAGTACCGGCCGCGGTGTGGGCACAAGGGCGCGTTGTTCGGCGAGCTGGAGCTGGAGGCTGCATAAGAGCGCGGCCTGACCCTACAATTCGACCTCGCCCGAGGAGCGTTGCGACAGCCAGCTTGATTGGCTGCCAGGCTCGGGCACGGTGCAGTTCCTGCATCGGTTCAACGGCGCTCACCCGACCCTGACAGGTCCGCGGTGAGTAGCGCGGGCCGCACTTGAAATGCCTGCGATGACCGCCTCGAAAATTACGGTTCCCCCGATGAAACTCTCCGGCCTTGAGCCGGTGCTGATTGGCGAAGGTGCGCTGTTCGTCAACGTCGGCGAGCGCACCAACGTGACCGGCTCGAAGGCCTTCGCGCGGATGATCCTGAACGGCGAGTTCGAGCAGGCGCTCAGCGTGGCGCGCCAGCAGGTCGAGAACGGCGCGCAGGTCATCGACATCAACATGGACCTGAAGTGCATCCAGGGCAAGGGCATCGTCAACTCGATCTCGCTGAAGGAAGGTGAGGCGCAGTTTCGCCATCAGGCCAAGCTTGTCAAGCGCTATGGCGCTGCGGCGGTCGTGATGGCGTTCGACGAGAAGGGCCAGGCCGACACCTACGAACGCAAGATCGAGATCTGCGAGCGGGCCTATCGGATGCTGGTCGACGAGATCGGCTTCCCGCCCGAAGACATCATCTTCGATCCGAACATTTTCGCGATCGCCACCGGCATCGAGGAACACAACAACTACGCCGTCGACTTCATCAACGCGACGCGCTGGATCAAGCAGAACCTGCCGGGCGCGAAGATCAGCGGCGGCGTGTCGAACGTGAGCTTCAGCTTCCGCGGCAACGACCCGGTGCGCGAAGCGATCCACACCGTGTTCCTGTACCACGCGATCAAGGCCGGCATGGACATGGGCATCGTCAACGCCGGCATGGTCGGCGTCTACGACGATCTGGAGCCCGAACTGCGCGAGCGCGTCGAAGACGTGGTGCTGAACCGCCGCGAAGACTCCGGCGAGCGCCTGATCGAGATCGCCGAGAGCGCGAAGGGCATGGCGAAGGACGACACCGCGCGCCTCGCGTGGCGCGCCAAGCCGGTCGATGAGCGCCTCGCGCACGCGCTGGTGCACGGCATCAACGATTTCATCACCGAAGACACCGAAGAGGTCTATCAACGCGTGCTTGGCGCCGGCGGCCGGCCGCTGCACGTGATCGAAGGCCC
The DNA here is from genome assembly GCA_040389925.1 of Pseudomonadota bacterium. Taxonomy (GTDB): domain Bacteria; phylum Pseudomonadota; class Gammaproteobacteria; order Burkholderiales; family Burkholderiaceae_C; genus LMDS01. Next base: position 64 of record JAZJZJ010000213.1, on the reverse strand, counting down.
GCTGATGGTCGGCATGAACATCGTCGGCGACCTGTTCGGCCAGGGCAAGATGTTCCTGCCGCAG
>JAZJZJ010000212.1:0-8495 GCA_040389925.1 Pseudomonadota bacterium | reverse complement strand
GCCGCGCTGCAGCGCCTCGTAGAACTGCTGCTCGATCTCGTCGGGCGAGGCCGGCGGCAGCGCGGCTTTGGAGCGGGCCATGGGGTGCAATCCTCAGGTGAAGACAACGGTCTTGCGCCCGTTGAGCAAAACGCGGTGCTCGACATGCCAGCGCACCGCGCGCGCCAGCACCACGCTCTCGACATCGCGGCCCACGGCGGTGAAGTCTTCCGCGTCGTGCGAATGGTCGACGCGGGCCACGTCCTGTTCGATGATCGGGCCTTCGTCGAGTTCGGCCGTCACGTAGTGTGCGGTCGCGCCGATCAGCTTCACGCCGCGCTCGTGCGCCTGGTAGTACGGCTTCGCACCCTTGAAGCTGGGCAGAAAGCTGTGGTGAATGTTGATCGCGCGGCCCTTGAGAAACTCGCAGAACTCACGGCTCAGGATCTGCATGTAGCGCGCCAGCACGACCAGATCGATCTGCTGCTCGGCGACCAGCTGTTCGACCTGCCGCTCCTGCGCGCGCTTGGCCTCGGCGCTCGCGCCGGTCGGCAGCGGCAGGTGATGGAACGGCACGCCGTGGCTCGCGCACAGCTCGGCGAAGTCCGGATGGTTCGAAACCACGGCGGCGATTCGCCCCGGCAGTTGGCCCGACTGACAGCGAAACAGCAGGTCGTTCAGGCAGTGGCCGTGCTTGCTCACCATCAGCAACAGGCGCGGTTGGCGCGCCAGCGCGTGCACCTTCAGGTCCATCGCGAACGTCGCGCGCAGCGGCGCGACCAGCGCTTCGAGTTCGGCGACGCCGGCCAGTCCCTCGGGCGCCTCGAAGTGCACGCGCATGAAAAACAGCCCGGTCGGATCGGCGCCGAGCACATCGCCGAACTGCTGCGAATCGATGATGTTGCAGCCGGCCTCATACAGCAGGCCGGACACTGCGTAAACGATGCCCTTGGTATCGCGACAGGAGAGTGTGAGGATGAATTCGAAGGGGCTGGACATGAGGTACGCTTTGCGGCCTTTCTGGCGCTGCCCGATTGTACGAACGCCCGGGAACGGGCGCCCCTCCGGAGACAAAGCCCGCCCATGCCGACGCCGAAGTCGACGCCCCGAGGCGACTGGTCCGACCGCAGCCTCGAGCTGTCGCGACTGCTCGCGCGCGCGGGTCTCGGGGATCGAGCGGCATTTGCCACGCTTTACGCGCAGACCAGCGCGCATCTGCTGGGCGTCGTGCTGCGTATCCTCCGTGATCGGGCCCACGCCGAAGACATCCTCCAGGACGTGTATGTCAACGTCTGGCGCGCGGCGCAAAGCTTCGACGCGGCGCAAAGCCAGCCGTTGACCTGGTTGACGAGCATCGCGCGCAATCGCGCTATCGACAGCCTGCGCCGCACGAACACCCAGCCGCAGTTGCAAACCAACTTCTCCAACCCCGACCATGAGGACGCCGACGTGTACGACACCGTGGCCAGCGACGCGCCCGGCCCGCTCGATCTGCTGAGCCAAGCCTCGGACGCGCGCGCGCTGGCGTCGTGCATGGAAGGCCTGAGCGCGCAGCAGCGCCAGAGCGTCGCGCTCGCTTTCTTCGACGGTCTCAGCCACGCCGAGGTCGCCGCGAGCATGCGTCAACCACTCGGCACGGTGAAATCGTGGGTGCGGCGCGCGCTGCTGTCATTGAAAGGCTGCCTCGAATCCGCGGCGCGACGCGACGCGGGCAGCGCCGGCTGATCGGGCACAGACCATGGACTACAGCCGCCCCGAACTCGCCGACCGCCTCGCCGCGGAGTACGTCGCCGGGCTGCTGCGCGGGCCCGCGCGGCGCCGTTTCGAGGCGCTGCTGCCGGCGCACCCGGCTCTGCGCGGCGCGGTGCGAGCCTGGCAAGACCGGCTGATGCCGCTGACCGCCGTGGTCGCGCCGCAGACGCCGTCGCCTGAGGTCTGGAAGCGCGTCGAGGCGCGGATTCATGGTGCGGCCAGCACCCCCGCGCCGGCCGCACGGTCAGCGGCCGAGTTGGTCGGCTGGTGGCGCCAGCTCGCGTTCTGGCGCGGCGTTTCGGCCTTCGCCGGGGTTGCCGCGCTGACGCTTGGCTTGATGCTCGCGAACCCCGGCCCGGTCGCGCCGCCGATCGTCGTCGTGCTCTCGCCGACCGCGCCGGCGCCGGGCGCGCCGGCCGGCGGTGTGGTGCCGGCCTCGTTCGTCGCCAGCATCAGCGGCGACGGGCGCGCGGTCGTGACACGGCCACTGATCAACGTCAGCGTCGAATCGGGTCGTGTGCTCGAGCTCTGGGCCGCGGCCGGCACCGGCGCGCCGCGCTCGCTCGGCCTGATCTCGGCCAGCGGCGCGAGCGTGTTCGGCAAGACAAGGTTGCCGGAGGGCACCGACCACCTCGCCGTCAGCCTGGAACCGCCGGGCGGCTCGCCCACCGGCGCACCGACCGGGCCGGTGCTCTACGTCGGCAAGCTGACGCTGTAGCCCCCGGCCGGCTACGGCGCGGCCAGCGCCTCGCCGAGCGCTGATTCGACCCGCGATGCGCTGACACCGGTCAGGCAGCGCGTATGGCCGAAGCGGCAGACGCGGTCGAAGCAGGGTGCGCAGTCGAGCTGCAGTTCTTCCTTCAACCACAGCACGCGGGCACGCGGGTTCAACGGCGGCGTGTGCTCGGGGCTGGTCGAGCCGAACACCGCGGCCTGCGGCACGCCGAACGCAGCTGCCACATGCATCAACCCCGAATCGTTGCTGACAACGCCGCGCGCCGCGGCGATCAGCGCCATCGCGTCGATCAGCGAGGTCTGGCCGGCGAGCACGCGGCAGGCGCCTTCGGACTGCGCGGCGATCTGCGCGCAGAGTTGCGCCTCCTTGCCGGAGCCGAGCAGCAGCACCGGCTGGTCGTGCTTTTGGTGCAAGGTGCGGGCGAGTTCGGCATAGTGCTCGGCGGGCCAGCATTTGGCCGGGCCGTACTCGGCGCCGGGCGCGAAGGCCCAATAGGCGCCGGCTTCGACGTCGGCGGCGCGCGTTATCCTGTTCAGCACCGACGGGTCGAATTTCATCAGTGGGCGCTCACCTTCTCGCGCCGGCTCCGCCGACAGCGCCGCGTAGAACGCGACCATCGGCGGCCGGCCGGGTGGATTCGGCAGGCGCTGGTTCAGCAGCAGAACCCGGCCTTCGCCTTGATAGCCGATGCGTTTCGGGATGCCCGCCAGCCACGGGATCAGCGCCGACTTGATCGAGTTCGGCAGCACGTAGGCGGCATCGAACCGGCCGCGCAACTCGCCCGCGACCCTGCGCCGCGCCGCCCAGTCGAGCCGGCCGTGTGCGAACGGCAGCTCGATGACCTCGCCGACCTGCGGCATCGCGCGGTACACCGGCGCGACCCACGGCAGCGCCGCGACCGTCAGCTGTTCACCGCGCTTCGCGAGCCGCGCGAGCAGCGGCTCGGACATCACCGCGTCGCCGATCCACTGCGGCCCCACGACAAGTGAGCGAGTCGCTCGTGGCCCGTCGAGGCTGCGCGTCATTTCAATGCGCGTGGACCTTCTCGCCCGCCTTCAGCCGATAGACCGTGCCGCAGTACGGGCACTTGCCAACGCCTTCCGTGACCACGTCGATGAAAACGCGCGGGTGCGTGCTCCACAGCGTCATCTTCGGGTTCGGGCAGAACACGACGCCCGGGCCTTCGAGGTCTTTCGCGGTCACTTCGACCGTTGCAACAGGTTCGCGGCACATGGGTTCAGACCTTGGTCAGCCATTCGGCGTACTTGGGATTCCGGCCGTTCACGATGTCAAAAAACGCCGTCTGGATCTTCTCGGTGATCGGGCCGCGCGAGCCCGAGCCGAGTTCGATCCGGTCGAGCTCGCGGATCGGCGTGACTTCGGCCGCGGTGCCGGTGAAGAAGGCCTCGTCGGAGATGTAGACCTCGTCGCGCGTGATGCGCTTCTCGACGACCTTCAGCCCGAGGTCAGCGCAAATCGCGAACACGGTGTTGCGGGTGATGCCATTGAGCGCGCCGGCCGAGAGATCGGGGGTGTAAACCACCCCGTTCTTGATCACGAACAGGTTTTCGCCGGCACCTTCGCTGACAAAGCCGTTCGCGTCGAGCAGCATCGCCTCGTCGTAACCGTCTTCGGTCGCTTCCATATTGGCCAGGATCGAGTTCGTGTAGTTGCTGACCGCCTTGGCCTGCGTCATCGTGATGTTGACGTGGTGGCGCGTATAGCTCGAAATCTTGACGCGGATGCCGCGCTTCAGGCCTTCCTCGCCGAGGTAGGCGCCCCAAGGCCAAGCCGCGACCATCAGGTGCACGGTGTTGCCCTTCGGCGAGACACCGAGCTTTTCGGAGCCAATCCAAGTCAACGGGCGCAGGTAGCAGGATTCGAGCTTGTTCTCGCGGACGACGGCGAGCTGCGCTTCCATCACTTCCTCGAACGAGAACGGGATCTTCATGCGCAAAATCTTGGCACTGTTGAAGAGCCGCTCAGTGTGCTCGCGCAGCCGGAAGATCGCCGTACCGTTGACCGCGTTGTAAGCGCGTACTCCCTCGAATGCGCCGCAGCCGTAATGCAGTGTGTGGGTCAGCACATGGATCTTGGCGTCGCGCCACTCCACCATCTTGCCGTCCATCCAGATCTTGCCGTCGCGATCGTCCATCGACATGGCCGCGCTCCAATGAATGCGTGTTCGGGAAGCGGCATTCTAGCGACGGCCGATCGCCGCTCTGTCCACTCATTCGCTCTCACCCGCTGTGGCAAAAGTGTGAAGAACCTCTCGCCTTGCGCGCAGTCCGGCGTGAACGGTGTTCCGAAAATCCCAAATTCCCCCCGATCGAGGGGGTGGCGGGAGCAACTCTTTCGGCGCGATCCGACTGAAAATGGCCCTGCCGAATACACACCGCAAGAACCCTGTCAGGTGCGAGCGGCGTTGACCCAACGTACCTTGACCCAATAGGAGCACTTCATGAAACTTTCCCGTACCCTCCTGAGCGCCGCCGCTGCGGTTGCCCTGTCCGCCCTGTCGTTCTCGGCCAGCGCTGCGCTGACCTCGACCTCGCCGGACTGCACCGCCTCGATCCTCAGCCCGACCTATACGGCTTGCGGCGGCTCATTCGCCGGCAACAACAGCAACCAGGAAGCCGACGTCCTGGCCTTCATTTCATCGACTTGGGGCCTGACCACCACCAGCCTCGGCCAGTCGGACGGCGCTGACTTCGGCCCGTTCACCTCGGATCCGATGAGCGTGACCGGCACGCTGACCTTCGACACCCCGCAAGACGGCGCGTTCGTCCTGTCGTTGAAGGCCGGCGACCAGTTCAGCCTGTTCTACTTCGACGGCATCGGCGCGGCGATCAGCTCGATCGACTACACGACGCTGGGCGTCAACACGAACCCCCAAGGCGGGGGCAACGCCCTGTCGCACGCCACGCTCTACGGCGCGGCCACGCCGCCCGTGCCGGAACCAGAGACCTACGCGCTGATGCTCGCCGGCCTCGGTGTCGTCGGCTTCATGGCCCGCCGCCGCAAGCAGCAAGCCTGATCTTTCAGATCACTCCGCTGTCAAAAGCCTCGCTTCGGCGAGGCTTTTTCGTTTCCGGCGCCTGGGCTTTTGCTCCCACGATCCAGGGAGGGCGGTTACAGGACCATCCGCGTAGATTGCGTCTTCTCGCAGTCAGGTCGCGCCAAGCGACATAGCCGTGCTGTTCCGGTTGAACAGCCTACTGATTCGCAGGAGTCGACATGTCGATCAAGGAATTCGGAAAACTATCCGCCGTTGCCGGGGCTGTACTTCTCGCGTTTGCAGGTCAAGCATCGGCAGTGACCGTCCTCACGCTGACGAGCGTCACCGATCATTCGGTCGGCCCGCAGAGCGAAAGCGCGCCATGCATCATCGCTGGCACCACCTGCCAGAATCCCGCGACGTTCGCCTACACCAACTTTACGTCGACCGGCGCGATTCCGGACTACGACGAATTCAGCCCGACCTACACCGTATCCCAGTTTCCGTTCCTGAGCTTCGTTGTGGCGATGGACGTGAACACCACGAGCGCGGCGGGTGAGTACCTGTCGTATTTCGATGTCGTCATCAACGGAGTCATCCAGTACTCCTTCGGCTCGCTCGCCAACAATACGTCGGGCGCGCTCGTGGGAGGCATCGCGAACAACGGCAACGGGTACGGCGACTGGACGCTGGGCAATATCAACCTGACGGGGCTCGCGCCAACCGACACAGTCCAGTTCCACGCGAAGTGGCAAAACGCGACCGATGGCGCCGAGTCGTTCTTCCTGTTCAGCACCCCGACGCCTCCCGTCCCCGAGCCCGAGACCTACGCGCTGATGCTCGCCGGCTTGGGCGTCATCGGCTTCATGGCCCGCCGCCGCAAGCAGCAAGCCTGATCTTCGGTTCGGCGACAAGGCCGAGCCACAGAACAAGGGCGCCCTTCGGGGCGCCTTTGTTGTTTCTGGAGGCCCGAATCCGAGCCTGCTCGGCCTCAAAAGATCAAGCGCGCGGGCGATTTCAAATCTCAAGTTAGGGGATGTGATTGATCGAACTTAGGGGGCGTAACACTTCGCAAGATGAGTACGCGCGGCGCATAGTCTGCTTGCGCCCGAGCTCGTCCCTGCAATGGGTGCGAATGTTTCATCACTCCTTCAGGAGGTCTCATGGATCACGCTCACTTCAGAAAGCTCGCGTTGCCGTTGTCGATCTTGGGTGCATTCGCGATGCCGGCAATGGCCGCCGACTACACCTATACCGATGAGCATGGAAGCGTCTACAACCTGAACATCGGCGCCAACATCGATGGCGGCAGCGCGTCGTTCGACGAGTATCTGGTGACCTTGGTCGTGAACACTGCCGGCAACGACGAATTGACCCGGTTTCTGGATGCCGCCGCCGTCAAGGTCAGCAGTTCGATCCTCGCAACCACCACCGGGTCCGGCAGTCCCGGCACTTGGGCCTATGTGGCGGGGGGCACGGACGCCCAGGGCTGCAGCGGCACCGGCGGCGGCTTCATGTGCGAATCGGGGCACGAAGCGATTGGCGGCACCTTCACCTTTGTCTGGGACATGTTTGTCGCCAACGGAGCTGCTCTGTTCGGCGCTGGTGACGAAGGCATCTCGCTCAAGGCCGTCTACAACGCCGGGCCAACCCAGCCCGGCTTCTATCAGATATCAACACCGGTCAATGCGATCCCGGAGCCCGGCACCTACGCGATGATGCTGGCCGGCCTCGGTGTCGTCGGTTTCATGGCGCGCCGCCGCAAGCAGCAAGCCTGATCTTCGCCGACGTTTGTGCGACAACGGCCCCGCTTCGGCGGGGCCGTTTGCTGCCGGATGGAAGGGTGCCCGCTCGCGCCCGCCGCGCGACAATCGGCGTCATGCCGATTCTGCAGTCACTCGCCGCCGCTCCTCCGCCCGCGCCAACCGCGGTGCCGCGGCCCGGCCCGCAGAAGTACGCGGTCGAGGTGCGGCTCAGCCGCATCGACGGCCAAGGCGCGTTCGCCGCCGAGCCCGTTCCCGCGCGGCGCAAGATCGGCGAGATTCGGGGCGAGGCGATCAGCGTGCGCGAAGCGCGCCGCCGCGCGAAAGGCGTGGCGCGGATCATGATCATCGAACTCACTGACAAACGCGCCATCGACGCCTCGAACTCGGCCGACCCGCTGCGCTTCACGAACCACTCGTGTCAGCCGAACGCGGTGCTGCGGATTCGTCAGGGCCGGGTCGAGTTCTATGCGATGCGCGACCTGAAGCCGGGCGAAGAGCTCACCGTGAACTACGGCGAGACGCACCACGAGGGCCGGCTGCGCTGTCGCTGCGGCGCGGCCAATTGCGTCGGCAAAATCTAGCCGCGCGTGCACCGGACTGCATCGGGCGCTTGTAGACGCAATCAGAGCCGATCGAGGTAGCCGAAGGTGCCGGCTTCCTTCACCTCGCGCGCGGCCGATTGCAGACCCGCCATCGCCGCGCGGTACAGCGAGGTCGCCAAACTCACGCGCCGCACGCCGGCCGCCTGCAACTCGGCGACGCTGAACGACTTGCCCTTGATGCTGTTCATGAAGCTGACCGGCTTCGTCAGCGACGCGCAGACCGTGCGCACCGCGTCGAGGTTCGGCAGCGCCGGCGCGAACAGCACATCGGCGCCGGCCTTCTCGAAGGCCTGCAGGCGCCGGATCGTGTCGTCGAGATCGGGGTTGCCGCGCAGATAGTTCTCGGTGCGCGCGGTCAGCGTGAACGCGAACGGCTGTGCGCGCGCTGCTTCGGCCGCCGCCGCGACACGCTCGACCGCGTGATTGAAATCGTAGAGCGGCTTGACCGCATCGCCGCTCGCGTCTTCGATCGAGCCGCCGACGAGGCCGATCTCGCCCGCGAGGCGGATGGTCAGCGCGCAATCGGCCGGCGTGTGACCGAAGCCGTTCTCCAGATCGCCCGCGACCGGCAGGTCGGTCGCGAGCACGATCGCACGGGCGTGCGCGAGCGCCTCGTCGCGCGTGATCTCGCCGTCGCGCCGGCCGAGCGCCATCGCGCAGGC
>JAZJZJ010000211.1:0-3464 GCA_040389925.1 Pseudomonadota bacterium | reverse complement strand
CTCGAGCGCATGACGCGCCGCTACACCAGCGAGATCGGCATCATCATCGGCCCGCAGCGCGACATCCCCGCGCCCGACGTGAACACCAACGGCCAGATCATGGCGTGGATGATGGACACCTACTCGATGAACACCGGCACCACCGCGACCGGCGTCGTCACCGGCAAGCCGCTGCACCTGGGCGGCTCGCTCGGCCGCGTCAAGGCCACCGGCCGCGGCGTGTTCGTGACCGGCCGCGAAGCGGCGCGGCGCATCGGCCTGAACCTCGAAGGCGCGCGCATCGCGGTGCAGGGCATGGGCAATGTCGGCGGCTCGGCCGCCGAGCTGTTCGTGCAGGCCGGCGCCAAGCTGGTCGCGGTGCAGGACCACACCGGCACGCTCGTGAACCCGAACGGTTTCGACATCGCCGACACGATGGACGTGCTCAAGCGCGACGGCGGCATCGGCAACTACAGGGGCGCTTCAGCGCTCGACAACGAAGCGTTCTGGGACGTCGACTGCGACATCCTGATCCCCGCCGCGCTCGAAAGCCAGATCACTGCGGCGCGCGCGAACCGCATCAAGGCCAAGCTGATCCTCGAGGGCGCGAACGGCCCGACCCTGCCCGACGCCGACGACGTGCTGCATGACCGCGGCGTGCTCGTCGTGCCCGACGTGATCTGCAACGCCGGCGGCGTGACGGTGAGCTACTTCGAGTGGGTGCAGGATTTTTCGTCGTTCTTCTGGAGCGAGGACGAGATCAACCTGCGCCTGGACAAGATCATGGTCGATGCGCTGAAGAAGATCTGGGACACGGCCGATCGCCATCAGATCAGCCTGCGCACCGCGACCTTCGCGGTGGCGTGCGAGCGGATTCTGATCGCGCGCGAAGAGCGCGGTTTGTACCCCTGACGCGCAGGCCGCGCGTTCAGCCCGTCGTCAGCACGACGCGGCCGAACGCGTGGCGGCCTTCGATGTAGGCATGCGCGGCGGCCGCTTCGGACAGCGGAAACACCTTCGCGATCTGCACCTTCAGTTCGCCGCTCGCGACCCGCGCCAAGCACTCGCCGATCATCGCGAAGCTGCGCGGGTATTCGGCCCGCAGCGCGGTCGCGAGCAGCACGCCGTGCAGCGTGTTGTTGCGCGCCCAGAGCGAGAACGCATCGACCGACGAACCGCCGCGCGCCGCGATGCCGACGCTGATCAGCCGGCCGCGCCAGCCGAGCACCTTGACGCTGTCGGCAAGCGTCTTGCCGCCGACGCTGTCGATCACCAGATTGACGCCCTTCGGTCCGGCGAGCTTCTGTGTCGCCTTCACGAAGTCTTCGGTCGCGTAGTCGATGCCGTGGTCCATGCCGAACGCCTTCAGGCGCTCCAGTTTGGCGGCGCTCGACGCGGTCGCGATCACGGTCGCGCCGGCGAGCCTGGCCATCTGGATCGCCGCCATGCCGACCCCGCCCGCACCGGCGTGAATCAGCACGGTCTGACCGGGCTGCAGATCGCCGGCGGTGAACAGGCACTCGAACGCGGTGCCGAACGCGACCGGCACGCAGGCCGCGTCTTGCGTGCTCACGCCGTCGGGAATCGGCCAGGCCATCGCGGCCGAGACCGCGCGCAGGGTGGCGTGCGAGCCGTCGGCGTGCAAGGTGACGACGCGCTCGCCGAGCTTGCGTGGTGACCAGCGGGCCGACCTCGACGACCGTGCCCGCCGCGATGTAGCCGACGACGTGCGGCACCACCTTCAGCGGGCTCATCGCGCGCGCCAGCAGGTCACCGCCTTCGATGCTGATCGCTTCCACGTCGATCACGAGGCCGTCGTCCGGGCACACCGGGTCGGGCAGTTCGCGGTACGCGAACACTTCGGGTCCGCCATTGATCTCGATCGCTGCTGCAAACATCGGAAGGCCTTTCAGGGCAAGAGTGCGTAGTGCGCGACCACGCCGACGAACACCGCGAAGCCGAGCCAGTGGTTCAGCCGGAACGCGCGAAAACACCCGTCGCGCGAACGATCGCGGATCAGCGTGAAGTGCCACGCCGCGCTCAGCGCCGCAACGGCCAGGCCGGTGAAGTAGGGCCAGCGCAGGCCGAGCTGCGCGCCGAGCCCGGCCCAGATCAGCAGAAAAGCCGCGTAGAACGCCATCACGCCGGCCACGTCGAAGCGGCCGAGCGTGATCGCGGAGGTCCGGATGCCGATGGTCAGGTCGTCGTCGCGATCGACCATCGCGTATTCGGTGTCGTAGGCCAGCACCCAGAACAGGTTGCCGATCAGCAGCCACCAGGCCAGCGCCGGCACCTCGCCGCGCGCTGCGGCGAACGCCATCGGGATGCCGAAGCTGAACGCCACGCCGAGCACCGCCTGCGGCATCGAGAAGAAGCGCTTCGTGAACGGGTAGATGAGGCTGATCGCGAGCGCGGCGAAGCTCCACAGGATCGTCACGGTGTTCGTCGTCAGCACCAGCCCGAACGCCGCCAGCGCGAGCACGGCGCCAAAGGTCAGCGCCGCCTTCGGGCTGATGGCGCCACTCGTCACCGGCCGCTGCGCGGTGCGCTTGACGTGCTTGTCGAAGTCCCGATCGGCCACGTCGTTGACCGCGCAGCCGGCGCTGCGCATCAGGAAGGTGCCGAGCACGAACACGACCAGCAGATGCCAGCCGGGAAAGCCGCCGGCCGCGATCCACAGCGCCGCCAGGGTCGGCCACAGCAGCAGGTAGCTGCCGGCGGGCCGGTTCCAGCGGATCAGGTCGAGGTAGAGCGCCACGCGCGATCTGAGAGACATCCGGCGATTCTCTCAGCGTGCTGCGGGCGCCGAGCCGCTACTGCGGCGCCAGCGCCTTCAGGCGCTCCAGCTTGGCCGCGTACAGATCGTGATCGCGGCGCGTCGTGCTGACCTCCATCGCGCGCTGCAGGTGCGCGGCCGCGCGCGCGGCGTCGTGCAGTTCGACGTAGGCGACCGCGAGCCAGAACTGAAACTCGTGCTGGTACGGCGCGCGCTCGACCTCCTTGGCGAATAGCGCGCGCGCCGCCTCGAAGCGCTTCTGCCGCAGCGCCGCCATGCCCTCGTTGAAGTAGCTGAACGGCGGATGCGGGTCGAGGCGGGCGAGCTGCTGCTTCAGTGTGGCAGCCTCGGCGCCGCGGCCCAGATCGTCGAGCACGAGCACGCGGTTCGCCATCGCCTTGGTGTTGCCGGGCTCGCGGGCGAGCACGCGCTGCAGCGCCTGGTCGGCAAATTCCGGGTGGCGCTGGTTGCGGTAGACGACGCCCAGCGTGATGTAGGCGCTGAGCAGTTCCGGGTCGGTGCGAATCGCCTCGCGCGCCCACCAGTACGCGTCGTTCGCCTTGCCCGCGGCGAGCGATTCGACCGCGCGGTTGTTCAGGTACATCGCAATCACCGTCTGCTCGCGGATGACGCGGGTGCGCAGCGCCTGCGCGCTGCGCGGCGGCACGAAGTCGATCGTCATCGGATCGTTCTCCATGAAGCCGAAGCC
>JAZJZJ010000210.1:0-10233 GCA_040389925.1 Pseudomonadota bacterium | reverse complement strand
GCGTTCGACACGCTGTATGCCGAAGGGCAGCGGCGCTATGTCGAGAGCCTGTCGGCGTATGCGCGGCAGTTTTTGCAGCTGATGGACAAGCCCGATGTCGACGTGATCGAGGGCCTGAGCCCGGCGATCAGCATCGAGCAAAAGGCGACCTCGCACAACCCGCGCTCGACCGTCGGCACCGTCACCGAGATCCACGACTACCTGCGCCTGCTGTACGCGCGCGCCGGCACGCCGTACTGCCCCGATCACCACCTGCCGCTGCAGGCTCAGTCGGTGAGCCAGATGGTCGACGCGGCGCTCGCGCTGCCCGAAGCGACGCGGCTGATGATCGTCGCGCCGGTGGTGCGCGATCGCAAGGGCGAGTTCACCGAACTGTTCGCCGACATGCAGGCGCAGGGCTACATCCGCTTCCGCGTCGACGGCACCGCGTACGAGGCGGCCGACGTGCCGAAGCTGAAGAAGGCTGAGAAGCACGACATCGATGTCGTGATCGATCGCGTCAAGGTGCAGCCCGGCCTGCAGCAACGCCTCGCCGAAAGCTTCGAAGCGGCGCTGCGTATCGCTGAAGGCCGCGCGATGGCGCTGGAGATGGATTCGGGCAAGGAGCACCTGTTCTCCAGCAAGTTCGCGTGCCCGGTCTGCAGCTACTCGCTCAGCGAACTCGAGCCGCGCCTGTTCTCGTTCAACTCGCCGGTCGGCGCCTGCCCGACCTGTGACGGCCTCGGCCACACGACCGTGTTCGACGCCGATCGCGTGGTCGCGTTCCCGTCGCTGAGCCTGGCGAGCGGCGCGGTGAAGGGCTGGGACCGCCGCAACGCCTACACGTTCTCGCTGCTGGAGAGCGTTGCGAAGCACTACGCGTTCGACGTCGACACCGCGTTCGAAGAGCTGCCGAAGCCCTTTCAGACGGTGCTGCTGCGCGGCTCGGGCACGACCGACATCGAATTCGTCTACACCGCCGAGGGCGATGGCAAGGGCGGCCGAGGCAAGCAGCGCGTCGTGAAGCGCTCGCACCCGTTCGAGGGCATTCTGCCGAACCTGGAACGGCGCTTCCGCGAGACCGATTCGGCCGCGGTGCGCGAAGACCTGATGCGCTACCAGAGTGCGAAGCCCTGCCCCGATTGCGACGGCACGCGGCTGCGGCGCGAGGCGCGCAACGTGTTCCTGGTCGACTCGAAGAGTGACGCGAAGGAGCCGATCTTCCGGGTCGAGCACTTCACCTTGCGCGAGTGCCTCGCGTACTTCGAGGCGCTCACGCTGCAAGGCGCGAAAGCCGAGATCGCCGACAAGGTCGTGCGCGAGATCCGTTCGCGCCTGAGGTTTCTGAACGACGTGGGACTGAACTACCTGAGCCTCGACCGCAACGCCGATTCGCTGTCGGGCGGTGAATCGCAACGCATCCGGCTCGCGTCGCAGATCGGCTCGGGGCTGACCGGCGTGATGTACGTGCTCGACGAGCCCAGCATCGGCCTGCACCAGCGCGACAACGAGCGGCTGATCGGCACCTTGCGCCACTTGCGCAACATCGGCAACAGCGTGCTCGTGGTCGAACACGACGAAGACGCGATCCTCGCCGCCGACCACGTGATCGACATGGGCCCGGGCGCCGGCGTGCACGGCGGCCGCGTGATGGCGCAGGGCACGGCCGCCGAGGTCGCGGCGAATCCGAATTCACTCACAGGTCAGTATCTGTCGCGCGCGCTGCGCATCGCGGTTCCGGCGCAACGCCACACGCTCGCGAACACGGCCGAGCCGCGGGTGCTGCGCATCGTCAACGCGCGCGGCAACAACCTGAAGAACGTCACCGTCGAGATCCCGGTCGGCCTCTTGACCTGCGTCACCGGCGTGTCGGGCTCGGGCAAGAGCACGCTGGTCAACGACACGCTGTACGCGACCGTCGCGCGCAAGCTCTACAACAGCCACGCCGAGCCCGAGCCGGTCGACTCGATCGAGGGCCTGGACACCTTCGACAAGGTCATCAACGTCGACCAGAGCCCGATCGGACGCACGCCGCGCAGCAACCCGGCGACCTACACCGGCATGTTCACACCGATCCGCGAACTCTTCGCCGAAATGAACACCGCGAAGGAACGCGGCTACGGCCCGGGGCGCTTCAGCTTCAACGTCGCCGGCGGGCGCTGCGAGGCCTGCCAGGGCGACGGCGTGCTGAAGGTCGAAATGCACTTCTTGCCCGACGTGTACGTGCCCTGCGACGTCTGCCACGGCAAGCGCTACAACCGCGAGACGCTCGAAGTCCTCTACAAGGGCAAGAACATCACCGAGGTGCTGGGCTTGACGGTCGAGGATGCGCACGCCTACTTCAACGCGGTGCCGAACATCGCGCGCAAGCTGCAGACCTTGCTCGACGTGGGCCTGGGCTACATCCGCCTCGGCCAGAGCGCGACGACGCTCAGCGGCGGCGAAGCGCAGCGCGTGAAGCTCGCGCTGGAATTGAGCAAGCGCGACACCGGCCGCACGCTCTACATCCTCGACGAACCGACGACCGGCCTGCACTTCGCCGACATCGACCTGCTGCTGCGCGTGCTGCACCAGTTGCGCGACGCCGGGAACACCATCGTCGTGATCGAGCACAACCTCGACGTGATCAAGACCGCCGACTGGATCATCGACATGGGCCCAGAGGGCGGCGACGGCGGCGGCACGGTGCTGGTGGCCGGCACGCCGGAAACCGTGGCGGCGAGCGCGGAGAGTTTCACCGGGCGCTATCTGGCGCCGCTGCTCAGGTCCTGACGCGGCGAGCGCGCCGCGCGAGTGCAAGCGCCAAGAGCCCGCCGAGCAGCAGCGCCCAGGTCTGCGGCTCGGGCACGGGCGGTGGCACTGGCGGCGGAAAACCTCCCGGCGTGCCGTCGAAGCCGCCGGGCGGCGCTGCCGTCGTGCCCACGACCGGGCCGCCACCGGCACCCGGGAAACCACCGGGTGGCATGTCACCGCCCGGGCCTTCGGGCTGCGCCGGGCCGGCAGCGCCTGCGTAGACCGCCGGCTGATCCCAGGCCAGCGGCCGGGCGAAGCTCGGCGACTCGTCCTGCGCCAACGGTGTCGCGGTCGGATCGCCGACCGGCTCGGCCGCCACCGCGCCCGGTGGCACCGGTTGCTCGCCGTCCTCAGGCGCCTCGGCGTGTTCGGCATCGACCGCCCTGCGGCTGATGCGGCTCACGTTGCGGCACACCGTGGGCACCAAAATGCACTGGCCACCTTCGCAGTAGACGAGACCGCGCTCCTTCATCGCCGGGGTCCACGCGCTGCGGGTCACCGCGCGGCAAATCTGGTGCGTGCCGAAGTGCATGTCGCGGATGGTGCTGCCGTACTGTTGGCCGGCGCGCCCCTCGATGCGGTCGCGACGGATGCTGACCATGTCGTCGTACTCGCGCTTGGCCATGCGCGCCTTCAGGCGGGCGCGCACGTCGGCGGGAATGTCGGTGTAGCGATCGACGGCCGCGACCACATCGCCCATGAACGGGTTGACGCCGGGCCGGTTCCAGCTGCACGAATCGAGCGCCACCGTCGGCAGCGCGGCCGCCGGGTCGGCGGGCTTCGCCAGTACCGGCACAACGCCTGCACAGACGAGCGCGGCAACGAGCAGCGCGTTTCGAACGAGGCTCATGGCGATGGCGTAACAGATTGCGACATGAGCAAGACTTTAATGCAGCGTGGTGGCGCGAGTGTCCCGCGCTTGCGGGGAAGGCCCCGCAAGCGCGGGAGGTCACATTTCACGGTTCGCGGTGCTTCGTGAAGTAAGCACGGATGCGCGGGGTGGCGGAGCGAAACGGCGATGCGCACGCACTACAGATTGGCGCCGCGCGGCCGATCCCCACACTGTGGGAACACATCCATCTTCAGCCTCGATCGCCATCCGGCGCGGCCGCCGCCTGCGCAGCAGGCTCACGTTCGGCACGCTGCTGCTGGCAGGCTTGGCCATGCCCTTGCGCGCGCTGCCCGAAGCCGCGCGGCCGGTGTGCGGCGCCGCCCCGTCGCCCGAGAGCGTGCTGAACCTGCTGAATGCGATGCGCGCGCTCGGTGCGGTCTGCCACCAGGCGGGCGACGCGGCCGTCGCGGCGCCGCTGCGCTGGAGCGCGAGCCTCGCGGCCGTCGCCGAGGCCCAGTCGCAAGACATGGCGGTGCTGAACCGGATGGGCCACCGCGACAGCCAGAACCGCAACCTGACCGAACGCCTGTCGGCGATGGGCTACCACTTCAGCACCGCGGCCGAAAACGTCGCGGTCGGCTACCCGTCGCTGGGCGAGGTCGTCGACGCCTGGCTCGAAAGCGAGCCGCACTGCGAAAACCTGATGAACGCGAAGGTGCTCGAACTCGGGCTGGCCTGCAGCGACAGCCGTGCCGCCGGCGAACCGGGCGAACACCGCTACTGGACGCTGGTGCTGGGCGCGCCGCCGCGCGTGCGCTGAGGAGATGGAACACCCGGCCTCGCGCATGCGAGGCCACCCGCCGAGCGGGTGCTCGGTCGGCTTGCGGCGGCCCGGCGCTCGACTGAGCCGCGCATGCAGCGTCAGTCGGGCCCGGCGCGCAACGCGCGCGTGCTTTCCTGCACCATGCTTTGGACGTTGCGCGTCTCGGCGTAGACGCCGCGCAGATGCGTCGCATGGTTGCCCGCGCGCGCGGCGCAACGTTCGATCTCCTCCAGCGCCGCCACGCTCTGCAGCGCGGCGAAGTGCGGCTCGACACGCCGCAGCGTCGCCAGGATGTCTTCGCGGATCGTGCGGCTCTCGCGCGTCTGCGGATCGACCATCGTGCCATCGAGGCCGAAGCGGCAGGCCTGGAAACGGTTGAAGGTGTAGACGAGGTAGTCGTCTTCCTGGGGCGGCGGCTCGACGCGCTCGAACAGGCGCCGGCTGATCGCCTGCAGATAACACGCGAGCGCGGCGGCGCGCTCGACCGTCAGCGGCGTGTCGCACACGCGCAGCTCGATCGTGCCGAACTCCGGCTTGGGGCGGATGTCCCAGTAGAAGTCCTTCATCGACTTGACGACGCCGGTCGCTTCCATCTTCGTGAAGTAGACGTTCGCGAACTCGTCCCAGCGCAGCGTGAACGGCGCGCGGCCGCTGAGCGGGAACGCGAACACCGAGTTCAGGCGCGCCGAATCGAACAGCGTGTCGACGCCCTGGAAGAACGGCGACGACGCCGACAGCGCGATGAAGTGCGGCACGTAGCGGTTCAGCGAGTGCAGCAGAAACAGCGCGTCATCGCCCGACGCGCAACCCACGTGTACGTGCTGGCCGAACACGGTGAACTGCTTCGCGAGGTAGCCGTAGAGCTGCGAGATTTCCTGGTAGCGCGGCTTGTCGAACACGCGCTGCTCCGACCAGCGCTGGAACGGGTGCGTGCCGCCGCCGGCGATGCCGATGTTCAGGCGGTCGCAGGCTGCGGTGAGCGTGTCGCGCATGCCGCGCAGTTCGGTCAGCAGCGGCCCGTGCGTGGTCTGGATGCCGGTGGCGATCTCGATCATGCTCTGCGTCATCTCGGGCGTGACGGTGCCGGGAAACGGCTTGCGCGAGAGCAGCTCCAGCAGGTCATTGGCCGCCGAGGTCAGGTCGAAATCGACCGTGTTGACGAGCTGCAGCTCGAGCTCGACGCCGAGCGACAGGGCCTTGGATTCTCCGAAGGGGCCGAGTGGCATGTCAGGCCCCCCGCCGGGCCGCCCCAAGGGGGGCCTGCGCCCCCTCGGGGGGCAGTGAACGAAGTGAGCGTGGGGGTTTCATCAGTTCTCCTCCGGGTGGGCTTCGCCCGCGAACATCAGCGCACGCTGCGTGACCAACGGCCCGATCACATCCAGCAACACCAGCAGGCCGACGATCACCGGCAGGCTGTCGCGCGCCAGGTCGAAGCCGTAGAGGCGGCTCTCTTCGAGCAGCAGCAGCGCGAACGCCGACATCGGCATCAGCGCCAGGCCGGTCAGCGCGCCCTTGCGAAACGTCGTGCCGCTGGCGCGCGCGACGCTCACGTTGACGAGTGTGTGCACCGCGCTGCGCACCGCGAGCACGGCCACACCGAGCACCAACCCGGCGAACAGACCGTGCCACGACAACAGGCTGCCGATGAAGACGAACAGGAACACCGTGAGCACGTCGCCGAGCGCGCCGAAGTTGCGCTGTGCGTGGCTCAGCATGATGCGGCGTTCGCGTGCGACCACGCCGAATGCGAGTGCAGCGAGCAGTGGCGAGAGGTGCAGCGTTTGCGCCAGGCCGGTCAGCAGCAGAACCAGGAACGCAAAGGTCACGGTCGTGCTCTGGCTGCTGGTCGCGATGCGGTTCAGCAGCGGCGCGATGAAGCCGAACAGCGCGCCCGCGACGAGCGACAGGCCGATCACGTAAATGCTGTTGAAGGCCGCCTTGCCGAGGTCACCGCTGGTCTCCAGGTGCCAATAGCCGACGACGAGCTTGAGCAGCAGCACCGCGACGAGGCAATTCAGTGCGCACAGGTGCAGCAACCGCTCGGTGACCTGGCCGGCGCCGCGCAGTTCGTGCGTGACCCGCATGATCGCCGCCGGCGAACTCGCGACACACAGTGCGGCGAGCACGAGCCGGTGGTCGGCCGCCAGGCCAAACAGGCCGGCGACCCAGAACACCGCGCCGAAGGTCAGCAGCGCCTGCGCCATGCCGGCCGCGAGCAGCCACGGGTTGTGGCGGAACCAGCGCGGGTTGATGCGGTAGCCGAGCTCGAACAGGGTGAGCGCGAGCGCGACATTGGCCATGAAGCCCTGCACCGCATGTGACGCGACGTTCTGCGACAGGCCGGCGCCGCCGAGCACCAGCCCGACCACGCCGTAGGCGCAGACGCGCGGCAGGTTCCAGTGGCGGAACACCCATTCGCCGGCCAGCCACGCGGCCAACAGCATCAGGGGCCAGGCGACGAGCGGACCCAACTGCTCCATGTTCATCGGCAGCGCCTTTCTTGTTGTTGTTCCGGGCGCGCAGCCTAACCTGGCGTGCCGCGTCATCTCAACTTTGCAGATGGGGGCTTTGTGGAAGCACTCCGAAACATCTTCAATACATTTGCAGCAATATACTTTGCGCAAATGAAATCGGCTGTGACATCCCCGCGCCGGCGGCCCGCTGCGCCGGGCGGCCTCGACGTGCTGCAGCAGTTGCGCGTCGTCGTGCGGCTGGCGGGCAACCACTCGGCACTGGTCGAGCGCAGCACCGGCATCCCGGGCGCACAACTGTGGGCGCTGCACGAGGTCGCGCAAGCCGATGGGCTCAGCGTCGGCGAACTGGCGCAGCGCTTGCGTGTGCACCAGACCACCGTCAGCAACCTGCTGAACCGCCTGGAAACCGCGGCGCTGGTGCGCAGGGGTCGCTCGGCGGACGACCAGCGCATCGTCCACATTCACCTCACGGCTGCCGGCCGCAAGGCGCTGAAGGTCACCGCCGCGCCGGCACGCGGCTTGCTGCCGAACGTGCTCGACGGCATGAGCCCCGTGCAGCTGCGCAAGGTTCACGCCGGCCTGGCGGTGCTCGTCGATTGCCTGGGTGGCTTCGATGCGGCACTCGCCGCGAAGCCGCTTCCTTTCACCGAATGAACGGGTCGGCTCTGTTCTCTCATTCCCCGTTCGTCACTTCAGGAGTTTTTGCATGATCAAGTCCCTCTCCATCGCCGTCATCGCCGCCGCCGCGCTCGCGGCCTGCAGCAACACACCGCTCGACACGCCGAAGGCGCCGGTCGAGACCGCGAAGCTCACGCCGCCCGCCGGCAGCGGTGGCGCGTCGACCGCGCAGAGCACGGTCGCGACCGTCACGCTCGATCCGCTCGACGATCCGAAGGGCCAGCTCGCCGCGCGCAGCGTGTTCTTCGCGTACGACAACTTCGCGGTCGATTCCAAGTACCAGCCGCTGGTGCAGGCGCACGGCCAGTTCCTGCAGACCCACCCGCAAGTCCAGATCCGCATCGAAGGCAACACCGACGAGCGCGGCTCGCGTGAGTACAACCTGGCGCTCGGCGACAAGCGCGCGCAAGTCGTCGCGAAGCAGCTCGAACTGATGGGCGCGAAGGCCGCACAGATCGAGGCCGTCAGCTACGGCGAAGAGCGCCCGAAGGCCGAAGGCCACGACGAGTCGGCTTACGCCGAGAACCGCCGCGCCGACATCCGCTACGTGAAGCGCTGAACGCCGAGTCAGGCCCTAGACTGCGCGCTTCGCTCACGGAGATGCGCATGGCCCTCGTCGTCGACTACTACCTCGCCCCGCAATCGCCCTGGACGTACCTCGGTCACGATCGCTTTGCCGCGATCGCGAAGGCGGCCGGCGCGCACATCAACGTGCGGCCGGTCGACCTCGGCCAGGTGTTCCCGGTCACCGGCGGTCTGCCACTGGCCAAGCGCGCGCCGCAGCGTCAGGCTTACCGGCTGGTCGAGCTGAAGCGCTTCAGCGAGCATCTCGGGCTGCCGATGAACCTGCAGCCGGCGTTCTTCCCGGTCGCGGGCGACGCTGCGGCGCGGCTGATCATCGCGGTCGGCGAGCATGACGGCAGCGACGCGGCGATGGCGCTCGCCGGCGCGCTGATGCGGGCCGTGTGGGTCGAGCAGCGCGACATCGCGGCCGGCGCCACGCTGGCCGCGAAGCTGGCCGAGTGCGGCCTGCCGGCGCGCCGCCTCGACGACGCTCAGGCACCCGCCGTCCAGGCGCGCTACGACGCCGACTCGCAACGCGCGATCGGAATCGGCGTGTTCGGCGCGCCGAGCTACGTCGTCGACGGCGAAATTTTCTGGGGCCAGGACCGGCTCGACTTCGTGCAACGGCGGCTGGCGCGCGGCTGATGCGGCGCCTCCTCGCACTGGCCGTACTCGCGCTGGCGAGCGCAAGCGCGCGCGCCGAGCCGTACACCGGCCCGCTGTTCGACACCCACCTGCACTACAACGAGGAGGCGTTCGCCGCGTTCCCGATCGACGACGTGATCGCACGCATGCAGCGCAGCGGCGTGCGCGCGATCGTCGCGAACAGCCGGCCGAACGACGGCACGGTCGCGCTCGCAGCCGCGCCGCAGGCCGCCGCGGCGGGCGTCAAGGTCGTGCCGTTCGTGCGCCTGTACCGCAACCGAGCCGACTACACCGGCTGGTTCGCTGATGAATCGATCTACACGATGGTGCTGCAGCAGCTCGCCGCCGGCACGAAGAGCGGCCCGTTCAAGGGCATCGGCGAGTTCCACCTTTACGACAGCGCGAATGCCGACGGCCCGGTCGCGAAGAAGCTGATGCGGCTCGCCCAGGAGAAGGGTTTGGCGGTGCTCGCGCATGTCGACGACGACGCGATCGACCGGCTGCTGCGTCACGCGCCGCGCGCGCAGCTGATCTGGGCCCACACCGGCATCGGCGGCGTACCGGTCGCGCGCGTGCGGGCACTGCTGGCGCGCTACCCGTCGCTGATGGGCGAGCTCTCGTACCGGCCCGGCCTGACCGCTGCCGACGGCCACCTGAGCGCCGAGTGGAAGGCGCTGATCACCGCGTATCCGGATCGCTTCATGGTCGGCTCCGACACCTGGGTCAACGCGCGCTGGAGCGACTACGAAGTGCTGATGCGCGCGGCACGCCTGTGGCTCGGCGACCTGCCGGCGCCGATCGCACAGCGCGTGGCCTGGAGCAATGCGGCGCAGATGTTCGGGGTCGACCTGCCGCGCTGACCCGGCGGTGGCACGAGGACCAGCGCGCGCGACGGGCACAAAAAAGCCGGTGCATGCACCGGCTTTTTCGTTCGGCCTGATCTTTCGATCGCGGCCGATCAGCGCGTGGACTCAGCTCAGATGGTTGTTGATCAGCTTGGTCATCTCGAACATCGAGACTTGCGCCTTCTTGAAGATTTCCTTCAGCTTGGCGTCGGCGTTGATCATCGTCCTCTTCGCTGCGTCTTGCAGCTTGTTGGCCTTGATGTACTCCCAGACCTTCTTCGTCACTTCGGTGCGGGGCACCGGCTTGGAGCCGATGATCGCAGCGAGCGCGGCGCTCGGGGTCATGGCCTTCATGAAGGCCGCGTTCGGAGTGCGCTTCTTGGCCGGAGCTGCTGCCTTCTTCTTGGCCGGAGCCGCCTTCTTCGCGGGTGCTGCCTTCTTGGCTGCCGGAGCGGCCTTCTTTGCAGGTGCCGCTTTTTTCGCTGCCGGAGCAGCCTTCTTTGCCGGTGCTTTTTTCGCCGGCGCTTTCTTCGCAGTTGCCATGTTGATTCTCTCCATCAAGAGTTGTTGATGTGCCCGGGATGGGCGAGAGCCGCGTGG
>JAZJZJ010000209.1:0-1666 GCA_040389925.1 Pseudomonadota bacterium | reverse complement strand
CCCTGTTCTTCGCGCTGAAGAAGGAAGCGTTCCACTCGTCGATTCTCGAGATGGATCTGGCCGGCAAGAGCGAGCAGGTCCTGCTGCGCGACTACCAGATGCACCCGTTCCGCCCGATCGTGCTGCACATCGACTTCCAGCGCGTCGACGCCACCACCAGGATCGTCAAGAAGGTGCCGCTGCACTTCATCAACGAAGAGAACTCGCCGGCCGTCAAGACCGACGCGTCGATCGTCAACCACGTGATCAACGAGCTGCGCATCTCGTGCCTGGCTTCGCAACTGCCCGAGTTCCTGACGATCGATCTGGGCGAGCTGACCAAGGGCCAGACCCTGCACGTCAACGACATCAAGCTGCCTGCCGGCATCAAGGTGATGACGCAAGGCAAGCCGAACCCGGTGATCGTCTCGGTCGTGGCGCAAGCCGCCGAGGAAGAAGTGATCGCCGCTCCGGTGGTCGCGGCGCCGGCCGAAAAGACCAAGGCCAAGAAGACCGAGAAGCAGAACAAGAAGTAAAGCCGGAGTGCACCCGCAAGGTGTGACCCCCGTGAGCCCCACCTCGGTGGGGCTTTTTTTCGTCGGTGCCCCTCGATAATTCAGACCACCATGATTCGACTCCTTGTTGGCCTGGGCAACCCCGGCCCCGAATACGAAGACACCCGGCACAACGCGGGTTTCTGGTTCATCGACGCGGTCGCGCGCGAGTTGAAGACTTCGCTCGCGCCCGAGCGCAGCTACTTCGGGCTGGTCGCGCGCGTGAACCTGCGCCAAGGCCCGGTCTGGCTGCTCGAGCCGATGACCTTCATGAACCTGTCGGGCAAATCGGTGGGCGCGCTGGCGCGCTTCTTCAAGATCGCGCCGGGCGAGATCCTGGTCGCGCACGACGAACTCGATCTGATGCCGGGCCACGTCAAGATGAAGCTGGGTGGCAGCCATGCCGGCCACAACGGCCTGAAAGACATTCAGGCCGCGCTCGGCAGCGCCGATTTCTGGCGCCTGCGACTGGGCATCGGGCACCCGGGCGTGCGCGCCGAGGTCGTCAACTATGTGCTGCGCAAGCCGATCGCCGAGCAGCGCGACGCCATCGACAAGGCCATCGCGCAAGGCGTCTCGGCGCTCGACCTGCTGATCGACGGCGACATGGAACGTGCGCTGATGAAGGTGCACGCGAAGCCGCCGCGCCCGAAGCCACCGAAGCCTACCGTTCCCGATGACCTGGAGGAGTGACCGCCATGAAACGGATCGTCGCCACCTTGCTCGCCGCCGCGGCGCTGTCTGCGGCCCAAGCCCAGACCGTCTACCGCTGCGGCAACGCCTACTCGCAGGCGCCCTGCCCGCAAGCGCAAACCGTCGACGTCGGCGATTCGCGCAGCGCGGCGCAGCAAGCCGAAGCCCGGCGTGTCGCCGATGACGAGCGTCGGCTGGCCGCCGAGATGCGGCGCGACCGCTTGGCCGATGAAGGCTCGGTGCGCAACTTGGCAGCCGCCAGCCTCGGCGCCGCGCAGCCGACGCCACTGGCTGCCGCGCCGCAACGCCCTCACAAGAATCGACGCCTGAAGCTCAAGGGGCCGGCGAAGTCGCTGCAGCCTGCAGCCGCCGGTACTTCTGCCAAAGGGTCTCTTTCGACTCGACGTGCTCAGGGTTGATCGGAATGCAGTCGACCGGGC
>JAZJZJ010000208.1:6053-25733 GCA_040389925.1 Pseudomonadota bacterium | reverse complement strand
TCGCGCGCGCGGCCGGCATCCTGATCGACTGGACCGACTTCGCCGACCTGTCGCGCGTGACGCCGCTGCTGGCGCGCGTCTACCCGAACGGCACGGCCGACGTGAACCAGTTCCAGGCGGCGGGCGGGCCGGGCTTCGTGATCCGCGAACTGATCGCCAGCGGCACGATGCATGGTGACGTGAGCACGGTCGTGCCGGGCGGCTTGCGCGAGTACGGCAAGGTGCCGTCGTCGAACGGCGACAAGTTGCACTGGAGCGACCTGCCGGCCACGCCGATCGACGCCGCCATCGTGCGCACCGCCGCCGCACCGTTCGGCGACGAGGGTGGTCTGAAGCTGCTGACCGGCAACCTCGGCCGCTCGGTCATCAAGGTTTCGGCGGTGCCCGAAGACCGCCGCATCGTCGAAGCGCCGGCGTGTCTGTTCGACACGCAAGAGGAATTGCTCGCCGCGTTCAAGGCCGGTGAGCTCGAACGCGATTTCGTCGCGGTGCTGCGCTTTCAGGGCCCGGCCGCCTGCGGCATGCCCGAGCTGCACAAGCTGACGACGCCGCTGGCGGTGCTGCAGGGCCGCGGCTTCAAGGTCGCGCTGGTGACCGACGGGCGCATGAGCGGCGCGTCGGGCAAGGTGCCGGCTGCGATCCACGTCAGCCCCGAGGTGATGCACGGCGGGCCGCTCGGCAAGGTGCGCGATGGCGATGTGATCCGGCTCGACGCGGTCGCTGGAACGCTCGCGGCATTGGTCGACGACGCGACCTGGGCTGCGCGCGAACAGGCGGTGCTGCCCGACGCGAACGCGCAGGTCAACGGCCATGGCCTCGGCCGAGAACTCTTCGCCGGCATGCGGCGCAACGTCTTGAGCGCAGAGCAGGGCGCCTGCTCATGGCTGTAACTACCTCGGAACTCACGACACCATGAAGAACACGCTCGAACTCGTCTCCCACGGCCCGGTGATCCCGGTCATCGTCATCAACAAGCTCGAAGACGCGGTGCCGATGGCGCAAGCGCTTGTCGATGGCGGCGTGCGCGTGCTCGAAGTGACCTTGCGCACGTCGATCGCGCTGCAGTGCATGGCGGCAATCGCCAGGGCGGTGCCCGAGGCGATCCTCGGCGCCGGCACGGTGCGCAGCGCCGCCGACGCGCAGGCCGCGAAAGACGCGGGTTGCACCTTCGCCGTGAGCCCCGGCTACACCTCGACGATCGGCCACGCGTGCCGCGACATCGGCCTGCCGCTGCTGCCCGGTACCGCGACCGCCAGCGAGGTGATGCAGGCGAACGCCGACGGCTACTTCTTCCTGAAGTTCTTTCCGGCGATGCAAGCCGGCGGCGTCAACATGCTGAAGGCGCTGGCGGGGCCGTTCACCGACGTCGTGTTCTGCCCGACCGGCGGCATCACGCTGGCGAGCGCGCCCGACTTTCTGGCGCTGCCGAACGTCAAGGTCTGCGGCGGCTCGTGGCTGACGCCGGCCGATGCGGTCGCGGCGCAAGACTGGGCGCGGATCACGAAACTTGCGCGCGAGGCGAGTGCGCTGCGGGGGTGAGGGGTGACCCTCGCAGGCCTCAAGCCACCGCGGTTGCCACCATCGGCCGTGCCTGCAGCCGAATCATCAGCACGGCCGCCGCCGCGACCAGGCACGCCGCGCCGGCCGCGAACAGCGCCGGGTTGTAGGTCAGCAGCAAGGTGCGCGTGAGACCCGCGCCATACGCGGCGGTCGCGGCGCCCAATTGGTGCGCGGCGAACACCCAGCCGAAGATCATGCCGGCCTTCTCCTTGCCGAACTCCTGGGCGGCGAGCTTGACGGTCGGCGGCACGGTGGCGATCCAGTCGAGGCCGTAGAACATCGCGAAGATCGACAGGCCGTAGAACGTGAACTCGGAGAACGGCAGCCAGAACAGCGACAGCCCGCGCAGGCCGTAGTACCAGAACAGCAGCTTGCGGTTGTCGTAGCGGTCGGAAAGATAGCCCGAGACCGTCGTGCCGACGAGGTCGAACGCACCCATCATCGCCAGCACCGAAGCCGCCGGCACGGCCGTCATGCCGTTGTCGCCGCACAGCGAGATGAAGTGCGTTTGCAGCAAGCCGTTGGTGCTCAGGCCGCAGATGAAGAAGGTGCCGGCGAGGATCCAGAACGTGCGGTTGCGCGAGGCTTCGGCCAACACCTGGAACGGGCCGAGGAAGTTCAGCTTGGTGGCGCGAACCGGCGGCGACTCGACGGGCGCGCCCTCGGGCTCGCCGAACGCGCGCAGGCCGATGCTGCCGGGGTGATCGCGCATGAACAGCGTCGCGAGCAGCGCAATCACCACACAGGCGATGAACACCGGGATCACCGCATAGCGCCAGCCCATCGTCTCGATCATCCATGCGGCAACCGGCAGGAAGATCAGCTGGCCGGTCGCGGTGCTCGCCGCGAACAGCCCGACGACCAACCCGCGGTTGGTCGTGAACCAGCGGTTCGCGACCATCGCGCCGAGCACCAGCGCGGTCAGCCCCGTGCCGCAGCCGAGCACCAAGCCCCAGAGCAGGAACATCTGCCAGAGCTGCGTCACCTGGGTGGCGAGCACCATCGCCACCGCGATGAACGACGCCGCGGTGACCATGATCGTGCGCAGACCGAAGCGCCCGATGAACACCGCCGCGAACGGCCCGAGCAGTCCGAACAGCGCGAAGCGCACCGCGAACACTGATGAAAGCTCGTCGGTCGTCCAGCCGAACTCCTTGCTGAGCGGCTGCAGCATCGCACCCGGCAGGCCGAGCGCGGCCGAGGTCGTCAGCATCGCGAGGAAGGTGACGCCGGCGATCACCCACGCGTAGTGCAAGCCGCGCGCGCCCAGCGCCGCGGCGACGCGTTGCGAGATCACAAACCGACCCCGGCCGCGGCGGGATCGCGCCGTTCGATCAGTTCGATCTTGTAGCCATCGGGGTCGGTGATGAAGGCGATCACGGTCGTGCCGCCCTTGACCGGGCCGGCCTCGCGCGTGACGTTGCCGCCGCCGTGGCGGATCTTGTCGCAGGCCGCCGCGGCATCGGGCACGCCAATCGCGATGTGGCCGTAGGCGGTGCCGAGCTCGTAGCTCGAGACGCCGTGGTTGTACGTCAACTCGAGCTCGGCGTGTTCGGGGTTCCTGCCGTAACCGAGGAACGCCAGCGAGTAGTTCTGCGACGGGTTCTCGGACTGGCGCAGCAGCGTCATGCCCATGATGTTGGTGTAGAAGTCGATCGAGCGTTGCAGGTCGCCGACGCGCAGCATCGTGTGGAGAAATCTCATGGTCATGGGGCGTCGAAGATGAAGCAGGTGGTGGAGGCGTGAGCGTACAACTTGCCGTCGGGGCCGACGAGGCGGCCATCCGCGGTGGCCATGCGGTTGCCGACGTGAATCACGTTGCCGATGGCGCGCAGCAACAGCACTTTGGCGGTGACGGCGCGCACGTAGTTGATCTTCAGCTCGGCCGTCGTGTAGGCCTTGCCGGCGGGCAGGGTCGAGTGCACCGCGCAGCCCACGCACGAGTCGAGCAGGGTCGCGATCCAGCCGCCGTGCACGGTGCCGAGCGGGTTGTAATGACGCAGCATCGGCCGGCCCTGAAACACCGCATGCCCGGGCTCGATCTCGATCGGCAGGAAGTCGAGCGTCTCGCCGATCGGCGGGTAGGGCAGCTCGCCGCTGAACATCTTTCCGAACACCTGCATGCCGGCCAAGCCTGCGACCTGATCCGGCCGCGGGACGCCGGCAGTCGTCATCAGCGTGCGGCGCTCGGCCTCTCGCGCCTCCCACTGTGCCAGCACTTCCGTTGCCGACCGCGCGGCATCGACCTTCGCTTCCATGAATCGCTTGCCCTGAATGTTGTAGTTGCAATGATTGTAGCTACAATCGCTTCATTGTGAATAGCGCCATGAAAAGTCCCGCACGCAACAAGGTCGCGAAAACGTCCGCCGCGCCCCGCGGCTGCAGCAGCCTGAAGCTGCGCCAGCTGTCGCGCCGCGTCAGCCAGCACTTCGACCAGATCGTCGCGAGCACCGGCTTGAAGACGACGCAGTATTCGCTGCTCTCGAACATCGTCCAGCTGGAGCCGATCCGCCCCGGCGATCTGGCCGATCGGATGGAGATGGACGCGTCGACGCTCACCCGCAACCTGCAGCCGCTGGTCGCGCAGGGCTGGGTCGTCGTGGCACCTGGCGACGACGGCCGCAGCCGCATCGTCGTCGCGACCGACGCGGGCCGCGACAAGCGCGAGTCGGCGCAGCGCGACTGGAAGCGCGCGCAACTGGCGTTCAACGAGCGCATCGGCGCTGAGCGCGTCGTGCGCCTGCACGCGCTGATCGACGAGTGCCTGGCCGCGATGAGCGAGACGCCGCCGGACTGAATCAGGCCGTGCGGGTGGCTTCGACGCCCGGCGCCACGTCATCGCCGTAGGCCTGTTTCCAGCGGTCCATGATGGGCGCGAAGGTATCGAGCCGCTGACCGGAAAGACCGTCGTCGACATGCCAAGCGGCCACGCGGGTCTCGATCGAGAAGTGCGAGGTCGGCTTGAACGCCGAAGGATCATCGAGGCTGCCGACCGACAGGTCCATGCGTTGCGAGCTGTCGTACTCGAAGCTCAGCGGTGTGCCGCAATGGCCGCAGAAGCTGCGCCTCGCGAAGCTTGACGACGCGTAGTACGCCGGCGCGCCGCGCGTCCACTCGACCTCGTCCTTGCGCAGGTTGATGAATGCGGCGCGGGTGTTGCCGAATGCGAGCTGGCACATCCGGCAGTGGCAGTAGTAGCCCTCGCGGTGCGTCGGCACGGCGCGGTAGCGCACCGCGCCGCAGAGGCAGCCGCCTTCAACCGGCGGCAAGGTGACGGGGTCGTTCATAGGCGATGTCCCATTCGTCTTCGGAGATCTTCACGAAGCCGTGGCGCTGGTAGAAACGATTCGCATCGCTGTCGCGCAGCGCGCCGACGCGGAACAGTTTGACGCCATCGGGCGCGCTGTTCAAGAGCCGCTGCAGGACTGCGCCACCGAGGCCGCGGCCCTGAAACGGCGCGGCGAGGTAGAAGTGCTCGATGCGCATCGCCGCGACCGGCTCGGCCCAAAAGCCGACGCAGCCGGCGTTGACGCCATCGACGACGATTCGCCGCGTGTCGGCCGGCCGGAACGTGCTGAGAAAGCGCTCGGCCGCGCGCTGCGGGTTGAAGCGGCCGATGCGTTCCAGGCTCGGGCGCATCGTCGCGATGCGCAGCGCGACGAGTTCGTCGAAGTCGGCTTCGGTGACGGGCGCGAAGTCGAACGCCATCATGTCGTCATGAGGTCACGGCGCGACCGTGTAGTTCAGCGTCATCCGCCCGCCGTCGATGTAGACGATCTCGCCGGTCATGTAGCTCGATGCGCTGCTGACGAGGAACGCGCACACGTCGGCGATCTCGCTCGGCTCGCCCAGGCGCTTCATCGGCGTGCGGCTCAGGATGCGCGCCTTCGCCTCGTCGCTGCCGAGCACCGCCTTCTGCGCGAGCTCGGTCGCGATCGTGCCCGGCGCGACCGCGTTGACGCGGATGCCATGGTCGGCGAGTGCGAGCGCCATCACGCGGGTCAGCTGGTTCACGCCGCCCTTGCTGGCGTTGTAGCTCGCGATGCTCGGGATCGCCATGATGCCGTTGACCGAGCTCATGTTGACGATCGCGCCCGGCCGCCCGGCCGCGACCATCGCGCGCGCGACCGCCTGGCCGACAAGGAAAGCGCCTTTCAGGTTGACGTCGATGACGGCATCCCAATCGGCTTCGGTGATGTCGAGAAAGTTCGCGGCCCTGAAGATGCCGGCGTTGCTGATCAGCGCGTCGACCTGGCCGAAGGCCTGCAAGGTGGCGGCGAGCGCGGCCTCGACCTCACGCGGGTCGGCGACGTTGCAGTGCTGGTAGATCGCGCGCCGGCCGCGCGCGGTCAGGCTCGCGGCGAGGGCGCTGCCGCGCGCGTCGTCGACGTCCCACAGCGCGACCGCCGCGCCGTCGTGCGACAGCCGTTCGGCGCAGGCGGCGCCGATGCCTTGCGCTGCGCCGGTCACGATCGCGACTTGGCCTTCGAGGTGAAAGTGGACGGCGGTCGTCATGCGGCGGCTCCGGCGGATCGCGCTTTCTTGCGGTTGAGCCAGACGGCGATGCCCTGGGCGTTGAGTTCGTTGTCGAGCGCGAGCAGTTCGCGCACGCGCGCCTCGGTCAAGGGGCTGCCATGCGCAGCCAGGCTCGGCATGTGGATCGCGATGAAGCCGTCCATCAGTGCGGCGTGGCGGTGCGCGTCGTCGGGCAGCTTCAGCGCCAGCGCGACCATCGCGTCGAGCTGTGTGAACAGCAGGCTGGCCAAGCGCGGCACATCGGCGACGCGGCCATAGTGCGTCAGGTACATGCACTCGGGTGCGTACGCCAGCATGCGCTCGATCGAATGGCGCAACGCCTCGGGCTCGAACTGCACCGGCGTCGTCGTCGGCATCGCCCACGCGCCTTGCGCGGTGTCGAAGTCGCGGTACGACAGACCGAAGGTGTCGCCGGTGAAGAAGCCGCGGCTGCGCGCGTCCCAGATGCAGTGGTGGTGGCGTGCGTGGCCGGGCGTGTCGAGAAGTTGCAACGGGCGGCCGGCGAGGGCGATCGTCATCTCGTCGGCGCTGCGCAGCACGCGCTCGGCCGGCACGCCGATCACGTTACCGTAGGTGCGCGCGACTTCCTCGTCGCCGTAGACCGCGCGCGCGCCGGCCATCAGCCGGCTCGGCTCGATCAGGTGCGGCGCGCCTTGCGGGTGCACGACGAGCTGCGCGTTCGGCAGGTGCGCCATCAGCAGGCCGACGCCGCCGGCGTGGTCGAGGTGGACGTGGGTGGCGATCACGAAATCGACCGCATCGCGCGCCAAGCCAACCGCTTCGAGCGCGGCCAGCAACCGCGGCACCGAGTCGTTGGTGCCGGTGTCGACGAACGCGGCGCGGCCGTTCTCGACGATCAGGTACGCGGCATCGAACAGGTCGCGATGAAAGCCCGTGTCGATCACGTGGATGCCGTGCGCGAGCGGCTGCACGAAGGGCAGGGGGGTGGATGTCATGCGCGGATTCTAGGGAATCGTCTGCGGCGAAACTCGGCGCTGCGGATCGAGTCAGAATGGCGTCGAATGCAGACTCCGGAGACGAAGATGCTCGAAGCAAAGCCGCCGCGACGCCTCGCGCCGGTTGCTGTCCTTGCCGCGCTGGCGCTGCTCGCCGGTTGTGCCACGTTCGCACCGGGCGGCCTGCCGCCCGGAACAAGGATCGCGACGGCGCGCGCGGCGGCCTTCGGCCCGAGCGGCGAGTACGCGCTGCCGGGCGGTGGCACGCGGCTCGAGTTCGCGCAGGGCGCGTTCGGCAAGCAGACGTACATGCTCGACTTCGACAAGAGTGGCGTGCTCGTGTCGTCGCAGCAGGTGCTGACCGAACTGAACCTGGCGACGATCGCACCGGGCATGTCGGCGAATGAACTGCGCGCGGGCTTCGGGCGCCCGGCGTGGGTGTTCGGCGTGCAGCACCCGCGCGCCCACATCTGGAACTACCGCTTCGACGGTGGCGATTGCGTCTGGTACCAGGTGACCGTGCTCGACGACACGCAGACCGTGGCGTCGGCCGGCATTGGCACCGACCCGGCCTGCGATGGGCCGAGCCAGCGCGACTGACGGCGATGGCGATCACGCTCTACGGCATTCCGAATTGCGACACCGTCAAGAAGGCGCGGGCCTGGTTCGCCGAGCACGGTCGCGAGCTCGGCTTTCATGACTTCAAGAAGGCCGGCGTGCCCGCCGATCGCCTCGATGCGTGGATGGACGCCGCCGGCTGGGAGCGCGTGCTGAACCGCAAGGGCACGGCTTGGCGTCTGCTCGACGAATCGCTGCGCGCGTCGGTCACCGACGCGAACAGCGCCAGACCGGTGATGCTGGCGAACCCCAGCGTGATCAAGCGGCCGGTCGTCGAGTGGGCCGACGGCGCGATCACCGTCGGGTTCGATGCGGCCGATTGGGAGCGCCGCTGATCAGGCCGCCAGCAACTGGCGCAGCACGAACGGCAGGATGCCGCCGTGCTTGTAGTAGTCGACCTCGATCGGTGTGTCGATGCGCAGCGTGAGCGGTACCTTGCGGGCCACACCATCGCTGTGAATCACCAGCGTGGCCTGCTGTTGCGGCGCGATCTCGTCGGCGAGCTGGATGTCGAAACTCTCGTCGCCGCGGATGCCGAGCGACTCCCAGGAGTCGTCGCCATTGAACTGCAGCGGCAGCACGCCCATGCCGACCAGGTTGCTGCGGTGGATGCGCTCGAAGCTGCGCGCCACCACGGCCTTCACGCCGAGCAGCTGCGAGCCTTTCGCGGCCCAGTCGCGGCTCGAGCCGGTGCCGTACTCCTCGCCGGCGAAGATCACGGTCGGCGTGCCTTGCGCGATGTACTTCATCGCGGCGTCGTAGATGAACATCTTCTCGCCACCGGCGACGAAGCCGGCGCTACCCGGTTCATGCTGGAACAGCGTCACGCCGCCTTCCTCGCGCGAGCCGTCGGCGCCGGGCGGGATCATCAGGTTCTTGATGCGCACGTTCGCGAAGGTGCCGCGCACCATCACGTCGTGGTTGCCGCGGCGCGAGCCGTAGGAGTTGAAGTCGGCCTTCTGGACGCCGTGGGCCTGGAGCCAGGCGCCGGCGGGCGACGACTCCTTGATCGAGCCGGCCGGCGAGATGTGGTCGGTGGTGATCGAGTCGCCGAACAGTGCCATCGCACGTGCGCCCCGGACGCCCGAGACGAGCTGCTTCGGCACCATCGTGAACTCGTCGAAGAACGGCGGCTTCGCGATGTAGGTCGATGCGGGCCAGTCGTAGACCTGACCTTTCACGCCCTTGATCTTCTCCCACAGCTTGCCGGGCTCCTTCGCGACCTTGTCGTAGTTCGCCTTGAAGGCCTTGCCGTTCATCGCGTACTTCATCAGCGCGTGGACTTCTTCGCTGGTCGGCCAGATGTCGCCGAGGTAGATGTCGCGCCCGCCCTTGCCCTTGCCGAGCGGCTCGGTCATCGGATCCTTCAGCACCGTGCCGGCGATCGCGTAGGCGACGACCAGCGGCGGGCTGGCGAGAAAGTTCGCCTTGATGTTCGGGTGGATGCGGGCCTCGAAGTTGCGGTTGCCCGACAGCACCGCCGCGCAAATCAGGTCGTTCTTCGCGATCGCCTCGTTGAACTCGGGTCGCAGGTCGCCGGCGTTGCCGATGCAGGTCGTGCAGCCGTAGGCCGCGACGTTGAAGCCGAGCTTCTCCAGATACGGCAGCAGCCCGGCCTTCTCGAGGTACTCGGTGACGATGCGCGAGCCCGGCGCGAGCGAGGTCTTGATGTGCGGCTGCACCTTCAGGCCGGCCTCGACCGCCTTCTTCGCCAGCAGGCCCGCGGCGAGCAGCACGCTCGGGTTCGAGGTGTTGGTGCACGACGTGATCGCGGCAATCAGCACGTCGCCGTTGCCGAGCGACATGTCGCCGACCTTCGGCTGCTTCGACGCGGCTTCGGATTGCGCCGACTCCAGCGTCGGGTGCCCGCCGACCATCTCGACGACCTGGCGCGGCGCGCCCGGCGCGTTCGCCGGCGCGGCAGGCGGCACCTTCTCGGCTGCGTCGGCTGCACGCACCATGTAGCGCGTGTGCAGCTGCGCCGCCGGCTGGTTGAAGCCGGCCTCGGTCGGCGGCTTGCTGAACAACGACGTGAATTGCGATTTGACGTGGCCGAGCTCGATCCGGTCCTGCGGGCGCTTCGGCCCGGCCAGACTCGGCGCGACGCTGCCGAGGTCGAGCGTCACGACCCGGGTGTAGTCGACCTCGCCGGCGCGCGGTGCGCCGAACAGGCCTTGCGCCTTGAAGTAGGCCTCGAACGCCTCGATCTCGGCCGTCGTGCGGCCGGTGCCGCGGAAGTACTCGATCGTCTTTTCGTCGACCGGGAAGAAGCCCATCGTCGCGCCGTACTCGGGCGCCATGTTGCCGATCGTCGCGCGGTCGGGCAGGGCCAGGCTGCTCGTGCCTTCGCCGAAGAACTCGACGAACTTGCCGACGACTTTTTCGCGGCGCAGGATCTCGGTGACGGTCAGCACCAGGTCGGTCGCGGTCACGCCTTCGCGCAGGCGCCCGGTGAATTCGAAGCCGACCACGTCGGGGGTCAGGAAGTACACCGGCTGCCCGAGCATGCCCGCCTCGGCCTCGATGCCGCCGACACCCCAGCCGACCACGCCGATGCCGTTGATCATCGTCGTGTGGCTGTCGGTGCCGCCGAAGGTGTCGAAGGCCTGCATGCCCCACTTCATGAACTGGTAGCGCTCCTCGTTGCGCCTGAACTCGAGCTTCATGTTCAGGTCGAGCGAGTTCTTCGTGCCGTAGTGGTCGATCATGATCGAGTGATCGACGACCAGATCGACCGGCACCAGCGGCTCGATCGTCTTCGGATTCTTGCCCATCGCGGCTGCCACGTTGCGCATCGCGGCCAGATCGGCGAGCAGCGGCACACCGGTGAAGTCTTGCAAGACGACGCGCGCGACGACGAACGGGATCTCGTTGCTGCGTTCGGCCTGCGGCTGCCAGTTCGCGAGCTCGGCGACGTGTTCCTTCGTCACCTTGATGCCGTCGCAGTTGCGCAGCACCGACTCGAGCACGATGCGGATCGATACCGGCAGCCGCCGCACGTTCGGGAACTGCCTGGCCAAGGTCGGCAGCGAGTAGTGCAGGCCCTCCTTGCCGGAGGCGGTCTTGAACGGTTTGCGCGTGCTCGCGAAGGCATGCGCGGGGATCTTGGAGCTCTTGGTCTTGGGCATGGCAGGAAACCTCGTCGAAAGCGCCGGCACGGCTCGGAAATCCATTGTGTCAGCAGACGATGACCGGTGTGCATCGCGTCGCGTGCCGCCCCTCGCCGGTCCTGCTCTTTCAGGGCGGCGGTGCCAGCAGCTCGATCTGCGCCAGCACGCGCCCGAGCTCGCGCGCGACGTGCTCCATCTCGCCCAGCGCCGGCTTCGCTTGGCGCGCGAGCAACGCGGTGTGCAAGGCCTGCACCGCGGCCAGCAGCGCGTGCGCGCCGATCGTTCCGGCCAGACCGTTCAGGTCGTGCGAGCGCCGCAGCGCATCGCCCCAGCGCTGCTCGGCGAGCGCGGCGCCAACCTCGGCGACGAAGCCGGCCTCGTTGTCGCGGAAGCCTTCGAGCAAACGCCGGTAAAGGTCATCGTTGCCCATGCAAAAGGCGCGCCCCGCCGCGGTGTCGATCGCGCTGCTGTCGGGCGCCGCACCGGCCGCGGCCGCCGCTTGGCCGGCGTCAAGCGGCGGTGCCCCGGGCGCGGAGATCCACTGCGCCATCGTGCGCAGCATCG
The DNA here is from genome assembly GCA_040389925.1 of Pseudomonadota bacterium. Lineage (GTDB taxonomy): Bacteria > Pseudomonadota > Gammaproteobacteria > Burkholderiales > Burkholderiaceae_C > LMDS01. The sequence goes on along the minus strand of JAZJZJ010000208.1, from coordinate 14,389 downwards.
ACTCGACATGGATCGGCTTCGTGATGTGCGCGTTCATGCCGCTGGCCAGCGCCCGTTCGCGGTCTTCCGCGAGCGCGCTGGCGGTCATCGCGATCACCGGCAGTTTCTGCCACTCGGGCCGCAGGCGCAGCTCGCGGGTGGCGGTGTAGCCGTCCATCACCGGCATCTGGCAGTCCATCAGCACACCGTCGAACGGGCCCTCCGACGCGAGCTTGTCGAGCGCTTCGCGGCCGTCCCTCGCGACGACCACCTCGATGCCGGCGCGGCGCAGCAGCTCGCAGGCGAGCTCCTGGTTCAGCGGATGGTCTTCGGCCAGCAGCACGCGCGCGCCGGCGAGCCGCTGGCGCACTGCCAGCGACAGCGGCGGGCTGGCGCTGGCGCGCCGCGCCGTCACCGGCGGCGGTTCGACGCGCCGCGCCTGCACCAGGCAGTCGTGCAGGCTGGACGGCGTGACCGGCTTGTGCAGCACGCCGGCCAGCGGCAGCCCCGCGCAGGCGCGCAAGGCATCGTCGCGCGCGAATGCGGTGACGAGCAGGATGCAGGGGTTGAGCGTGGGGTGGCGGTCGAGGATGCGGCGCGCGCACTCCACGCCGTCCATCCCCGGCATCTTCCAGTCGATCAGGAACCAGGTGTAGGTGGCCGGCCCGGCCTCGATCAGCGCCAGCGCCTGTTCGCCGCTGCCGGCGCGATCGACGATGACACCGAGCGTTTCGAGCATCTCGCCGAGCACGTCGAGCGTGGCGGCGTTGTCGTCGACCAGCAGCGCGCGTCGGCCGCGCAGCTCGTTGGCCATCCAGGCGCGCGCCGGCGCCCGCGGCGCGCTGCGGCCGAAGCGGGCGCTGAAGTGAAAGGTCGAGCCGACGCCGGGCGTGCTCTCGACCCAGAGCCGGCCGCCCATGCGCTCGACCAGCTGGCGGCTGATCACCAGGCCCAGCCCGGTGCCGCCGAAGCGGCGCGTGGTCGAGGTGTCGGCCTGCACGAAGGGCTGGAACAGGCGCGCGATCTCCGCGGTGCTCAGGCCCACGCCGGTGTCGCGGACCCAGCCGTGCAGCTCGACCGAGTCGGCATCCTGGTGCGTCACCTCCATGCCGACCGTGACCTCGCCCGCATCGGTGAACTTGATCGCGTTGCTGCCCAGGTTGACCAGCACCTGGCGCAGCCGCGTCGGGTCGCCGATCAGGCGCCGCGGCAGCTCGGCGGAAGCGGTGAACAGCAGCTCCAGACCCTTCTCGTCGGCCTTCAGGCCGAGCACATCGGCCATCTCGCCGACCACCGATTCGAGCTCGAAGTCGATGCGCTCGAGCGCCAGTTGGCCGGCCTCGATCTTCGACACGTCGAGGATATCGTTCAGGATCTGCAGCAGGTTGCGCGCCGAGCTGTGGGCCTTCTCGACGTAGTCGCGCTGGCGGTCCGGCAGGCCGTCGTCGAGCGCGAGGTGGGTCATGCCGATGATCGCGTTCATTGGCGTGCGCAGCTCGTGCGACATGTTCGCGAGAAAGCTCGACTTGGTCTGGCTCGCCGCCTCCGCCGCAGCGCGGGCACGCTCGGTCGCGGCCTGGAGTTGCTTGCGCTCGGTGATGTCCTCGATCACGGCGCAGAACTCGGGCGTGCCGGCCCATTCAAGCGCGATGACGTTCACGTCGGCGTCGAACTCGGTGCCGTTCACGCGGCGAAAGCGCCACTCGAAGCTGTGCACGCGGTCGCCGCGGCGGGTGTGATCGCGCAAATCGTTCAGTGCGCGCGTGCGGCTGGGCTGACCGTCGGCCTGAATCTCGGCCGACAGGCCCGGGAACCACGGCACGCGGCCGAGCAGCAGCGTGGCGTCGGTGGTCCCGAACAGCTTCAGCGCGGCCGAGTTGCAGTGCGTGATGCCGTGCCGCGGGTCGAAGAACAGGTAGCTCGTCGGCGCATGTTCGAACAGCGCCGCCAGGCGCAGCTCGGTCTCGCGCCGCGCGGTCACGTCCAGCCAGTAGCCGTTGTAGGTGGTGCTGCCGTCGGCCTCGCTGCGCGGCGAGCTGTCGGCGAGGATCCAGCGGCCGCTGCGCCCGCTTTCGGGGCCGGCATCGACGCGGAATTCCTGCGGGCGCGTCGGCGGCGCGTCGCCGCTTCCGGCCATCCGCCAAGGCAGGGTCGGATCGCTCGCGATCTGTTCGGCCGGCACGCCGAAGAGATCCTGCGCACCGCGCCCGATGAACGCGAACCGCGCGGCCCCCTTCGCCGGGCGCGTGTAGCGGAACACGGTCAGCGGCAGCGCCTTCGCCAGCTCGACGATGTCGCGGCGCGCCTGCAGCGCGGCGTCGACCGACTGCAGGCGGCGCCAGCTGAGCCAGATCAGCACGCCGCCGATCAGCCACAGCAGAATGCCGCCGCCCCAGGCGCTGCGCGTCAGCGGCAGTTCTTCGTCGAGTGGCTCGAGCACCCAGACCTTGAGCGGCGCCAGCTCACCGAGCGCGGACGACAGCGTCAGGTGGCGCATGTCGTCGATCTGCGTGACGAGCTGAGCGGGCGCGCTGTCGGCGAAGCGCGCCGGGGTCCAGGGCAACGGTTGCGGCACGCGCTGGTAGGTCTCCTGCCAAAACGGGTCGGGGCGGGGCGCGCCGCCCGGCAGGCGCCTGAGCATCAGGTCCTCGCGGTTCGACAGCACCACCACGCCATTCACATCGGTAACGAACACGCGGGCGTTGTCGGTGTCGCTGAGCAGGCGGTTCAGGCGCTCGGTGTCCTGCTTGACCACTGCCACGCCGGCGGGCTGGCCGTCGTGCAGCACGCGGTTCGCGAAGTACAGGCCGGGCACGCCGCTCGCGCGACCGAGCAGGAACTGCACGGCCGCGCCGCTCGCCATCGCCTCGACGAAGTAGTCGCGCTTGGCGAAGCTGCCCTCGATTGCGGCTCGCGCACCCCGCCGCGCGCTGCCGTTGATCGACACGAGCGTGCCGCTGCGGTCTATCAGCGAGATCAGCGGCACGCCGAAGTCGGTCGCGACGCGATCGAGCGTCTGCTGGATCTCGATTTGATCGGGCTGGCTGTTCGAGGTGTGCGAGCCGGCGACCCAGGCCGGCACGAGGCGCCGGTGGGCCAGATCCAGTGGCAGCGCGGCGAGTTGGCGGAACGTGATCGCCAAGGTGTCCTTGACGCCGGTCAGGCGCACCGCAGCGGTCGCGGCGGAACGCTCGCGGTGTTCGGTGAGTCGGTTCTGGAGCCACCCGTACGACATTGCGGCGATCGCCAAGGTCCATACCCCGGCCATGATCCAGGAGTGGCGGAGCCGCGGCGGCCGCCGGCTCAGTTCGGGTTCAACCGCGTTGTTCGTCACTCCACTCCTCGCAGCGTGCCTGACGGTTGCGACAAGTCACATCTTGGTTACGCTTCTACCAGAAATGTGCGGCGGGAGACGGCGTGTACTAGGGGGTTGCATGCGGCAGATAACGCACCGACAACACACCGTCGATCGCGCGCAGCGAATCGAGGACTGCTGCGGCGACCGGGCTGTCCACATCGACCAGCGTGTAGGCCATGTCGCCACGCGACTTGTTGACCATGTTGTGGATGTTCAGGCCGGCGTCGGCCATCGAGGTCGAGATCTGGCCCAGCATGTTGGGCACGTTGGCATTCGCGATCGCGACCCGCCAGGCCGACTCGCGGGCCATGTCGACCTGCGGAAAGTTGACGGCGTTCGCGACAGTGCCGTGCTCCAGATACTCGCGCAACTGGTCGACGACCATGATCGCGCAGTTCTCTTCCGCCTCGGCCGTCGAGGCGCCGAGGTGGGGCAGCGCGAGCACCTGCGGGTGGGCATGCGCGGCGGCGCTCGGAAAGTCGCAGGCGTACCAGGCGAGTTTCTTCGCGTCGAGCGCGGCGAGCACCGCCGCCTCGTTCACGACGCCTTCGCGCGAGAAATTCATCAGTACCGCGCCGGCGCGCATCAGGCCGAGGTTGTCGGCGTTGACGAGGTCGCGGGTCGCGTCGATCAGCGGCACGTGCAGGCTGACGAAGTCGGCGTTCCGGAGCACGTCGGCGACGCTCGCGGCCTTCTTCACTTGGGCCGGCAGGCTCCACGCGGCATCGACCGTGATGTGCGGGTCGAAGCCGTAGACGTCCATGCCGAGCTTGATTGCGGCATCGGCGACCAGGCAACCGACCTTGCCGAGGCCGACGATGCCCAGCGTGTGGCCGGCGAGCTCGAATCCGGCGAAGGCCTTCTTGCCGTCTTCGACGGCTTTCTCCATGTGGGGCGACGCGGCATCGAGGCCGGCGACGAAACGCAGCGCCGGCGCGAGATTGCGCGCGGTCATCAGCATCGCGGCGAGCACGAGTTCCTTCACCGCGTTGGCGTTCGCGCCCGGCGCGTTGAAGACCGGCACGCCGCGCTCGCTCATTGCCTTGACGGGGATGTTGTTGGTGCCGGCGCCGGCGCGTGCGATCGCGACGACGCTGGGCGCGATCGCGAGCGCGTGCATGTCGGCCGAGCGCACGAGCACGGCATCGGGCGCGGTCAGGTCCTTGCCGACCGTGTAGCGTTCGACCGGCAGCCGCTTCAGACCGCTGGCCGAAATCTGGTTCAGCACCAGGACCTGGAAGCGCCCGGCGTCAGCCATGCGAGGCCTCGAACTCCTTCATGTACGCCACCAGCGCCTGCACGCCCTCGATCGGCATCGCGTTGTAGATCGACGCGCGCATGCCGCCGACCGCGCGGTGGCCTTTCAGCTGCAGCATGCCGCGGGCTTCTGCGCCTTTGAGGAACGCGGCATCGAGCGCTTCGTCTTTCAGCTTGAACGGCACGTTCATCAGCGAGCGGTCTTCGCGCTGGATCGGGCTGTTGTAGAACGCCGTCGCGTCGAGAAAGTCGTACAGCACGGCCGCCTTCTTGCGGTTGTGTGCCTCCATCGCGACCAGGCCGCCGCGCGCCTTGATCCAGTTGAAGACGAGGCCGGCGATGTAGATCGCGTAGGTCGGCGGCGTGTTCAGCATCGAGTCGTTGGCGGCTTGTTCAGCGTAGTTGAAGGCCGAGGGCGTGATAGTCATCGCGCCGCCGAGCAGGTCGTCGCGCACGATCACGATCGTCAAACCGGCCGGGCCGATGTTCTTCTGCGCGCCGCCGTAGAGCAGGCCGAACTTCGAGACGTCCATCGGCCGCGACATGATGTTGGACGACACGTCGGCGATCAACGGCACGTCGCCGACGTCGGGCGTGAAGTGGTACTCGATGCCGCCGATGGTTTCGTTCGCGCAAATGTGCACGTAGGCGGCGTTCGGGTCGAGCTTCCAGGTCTCGCGCTTGGGCACGCGGTCGAACTTCGTGTCTTCGGAGCTCGCGACGACATTGATCTTCGCGTACTTGCTCGCTTCCTTGATCGACTTCTTCGACCACTCGCCGGTGTTGACGTAGTCGGCGCTGGTGCGGCCGCGCAGCATGTTCATCGGCACGATCGCGTTCTCGCCGATCGCGCCGCCCTGCATGAACAGCACCTTGTAGTTCGACGGAATCGCGAGCAACTCGCGCAGCAGCGCCTCGCACTCGGCGTGAATCGAGATGAACTCCTTGCCGCGGTGGCTCATCTCCATCACCGACATGCCCGAGCCGTGCCAGTCGAGCATCTCGTCGGCCGCCTGGCGCAGCACGGATTCGGGCAGGGCGGCGGGGCCGGCGCTGAAGTTGAAAACTCGGGTCATGAAAGCAGGTCTCCGACGGAGGGGTGGCGAATGGGCTGGCAAGCTTAGCCGAAGCGGCCCGGGCGCGTCCCCTGTTAGATTTCAGACCATGGCCGACATGACCTTCTTCTGGCACGACTACGAAACCTTCGGCCGCGTGCCGCGCCGGGATCGGCCGTCGCAATTCGCGGGCGTGCGCACCGACGCCGGTCTGAATGAAATCGGTGCGCCGCTGATGCAGTACTGCCAGCCCGCGCCCGACTTTCTGCCCGAACCCGAGGCCTGCCTGCTGACCGGCATCACGCCGCAGCGCTGTCTCGAACTGGGCGTGCCCGAGCACCGCTTCGCCGACGCGATCGAGCGGCAGCTCGCGCAACCCGGCACGGTCGGTGTCGGCTACAACTCGATCCGCTTCGACGACGAGGTCACGCGGCACCTGTTCTGGCGCAACCTGATCGACCCGTATGCGCGCGAGTGGCAGAACGACTGCGGCCGCTGGGATCTGCTCGACGTGGTTCGCACCACCTGGGCGCTGCGCCCCGAGGGCATCGAGTGGCCGGTGCACGACGACGGCAAGCCCTCGTTCAAGCTCGAACACCTGACTGCCGCGAACGGCCTGGCCCACGCCGCCGCGCACGATGCGCTGTCGGACGTGCGCGCTACGATCGCGCTGGCCCGGTTGATCAAGACACGCCAACCGCGGCTGTGGGATTTCTGCCTGAAGCTGCGCAGCAAGCACGAGGTCGTGCGCGAGATGGGCGTCGGCAAGCCGTTCCTGCACATCTCGGGCATGTACGGCACCGAGCGCGGCTGTATCGCACCGGTCTGGCCGATCGCGCCGCACCCGACGAACAAGAACGAGGTCATTGTGTGGGACTTGTCGACCGATCCGCGCGAGCTGTTCACGCTCGGCATCGACGCGATCCGCACGCGCATGTTCACGCGCGGCGACGAGTTGCCCGACGGCGTGACCCGGTTGCCGATCAAGACGATCCACATCAACAAGTCGCCGATCGTGATCGGCAATCTGAAGACCTTGAGTGATGCGATGGCGGTGAAGTGGCGCCTCGACATCCCGCAAGCGCTGCGCCACGCCGAACTGATCGCGCAGCAGGCGAACCTGCTCGCCGGCATGTGGCCGGCGATCTTCGAGCGGCCGGCGCGCGTGGGTGCGACCGATGTCGACGAAGACCTGTACGGCGGCTTCATCGGCAACGAGGATCGCCGCACGCTGCAAAAGCTGCGCACCCAGGATGGCGCGCAGCTCGCGGCCAAGCGCCCAGCCTTCAGCGATGCGCGGCTCGACGAGCTGTTCTTCCGCTACCGCGCGCGCAACTTTCCCGAGTCGCTGAACGCGGCCGAGCAGACGCAGTGGACCCAGCACTGCGCGCACCGCCTGCACGACGGCGCCGGTGGCGGGCTGACGCTCGAAGCCTTCTTCGAGCAGATCGACGTGCTCGGCGAAACGGGTGACGATGGCGACGAGCGCCGCCAGGACATCCTCGGCGCGCTGGTCGACTACGCGACCCAGATCGCACCGGACCGCGACTGAATCGGCAGCGCGACCCGGTTGCGGACGATCAAGCCGCCGATGACGCGGCCGAAGCCGGAAGCGCCGGGGCCGACGCGGCCGCCGGCGGGGGCGGCACGATGATCGACGCCGGCGGCTTCGCATCGATCGGGGCGGTGTCAGCGGCCAGGTAACGTTCCAACAGCGTGAAGAAGCGTTCGTAGAACGGCGCCGAGGTGATGGTTTCGCTCGCGACCTTGACGAGCGAGTCGTCGCTCGACGTGAACGGCAGCGACAGCGAGCCGATCGGCCCGACACCCAGGCTCGCCGAGTTGCTGCTCTTCTTCAGCGCGTAGCGGTCCTGCAGCGCATTGACGAACGCGATCGACTTCTTGCCGCCGCGGCCGTCGGGTGCGCAAACAATGTTGAACTCGAGCTCGACGTGGGTCTCGGCCTCGGGCTGAAAGTTCTTGCGCCCCTTGATGTGCTCCGGCTCGGCCGCCGTGATCACGAAGCCTTGGCTCAGCAGCGCGCGGCGTGCGGCCTCGCAGGTGAACGCGGGCGCCATGCCGAAATTGCGCGCGTGCGTCGTGGTCGAACCGAAGGCCTCGGGTTCGAGCTTGACGCGCCCGCTGCCGGTGGCGCCACAAGACGACAGCAGCGCGGCCGCCGCGGCGACCGACACTGCAGCCCACGCCGGCCGGACCGTCTGCATCACGCGCCGACGGTCGAGGCGGCGTCGGTGAACTCGTCGATCCGGTCGAAGTTCAGGTACTGGTAGACGGTGTCGCTGGCGGCGGTCAGCACGCCCATGTCGACCATGTACTCCGCGCGCGTCGGGATGCGGCCGAGCTTGGAGCAGATCGCCGCGAGTTCGGCCGAGCCCAGGTAGACGTTCGAGTTCTTGCCCAAGCGGTTCGGGAAGTTGCGCGTGCTGGTCGAGAACACCGTTGCGCCTTCCTTGACCTGCGCCTGGTTGCCCATGCACAGGCTGCAACCCGGCATCTCCATGCGCGCGCCGGCATTGCCGAGCACGCCGTAGTGGCCTTCGTCGCTGAGCTTCTTCGCGTCCATCTTGGTCGGCGGCGCGACCCACAGCTTGACCGGGATGTCGCGCTTGCCTTCGAGCAGCTTGCTGGCGGCGCGGAAGTGGCCGATGTTGGTCATGCACGAGCCG
>JAZJZJ010000208.1:0-5923 GCA_040389925.1 Pseudomonadota bacterium | reverse complement strand
GAGCGAGGATCGGAATAGCCGTTCGCGATCATCCACTTCATCATCGTGATGTTGGAGTTGATGTACTCGGCGATCGGCGCCGGGTTCAGGTGAACGGTGCAGCCGGCGGCGCTGCGCTCGGCCGACGCATCGCTCAACTCGAACGCCTGTTCGACCTTCAGATCCGGCAGGCCCTCGATCTCGAGAATGCGGCCCGAGAAGATGTTCTTCTTGCCCTTCTTCTCGACCGTCAGCAGGCCGGCCTTGATCGCGTACAGCGGGATCGCGTTGACGAGGTCGCGCAAGGTCACGCCAGGCTGCATCTTCCCCTTGAAGCGCACCAGCACGCTCTCGGGCATGTCGAGCGGCATCACACCGGTGGCGGCCGCGAACGCGACCAGGCCGGAGCCGGCCGGAAAGCTGATGCCGATCGGGAAGCGCGTGTGCGAGTCGCCGCCGGTGCCGACGGTGTCGGGCAGCAGCAGGCGGTTCAGCCAGCTGTGGATCACACCGTCGCCCGGGCGCAGCGAGATGCCGCCACGGGTGCTGATGAAGTCGGGCAGCTCGTGGTGCATCTTCACGTCGACCGGCTTCGGGTACGCGGCGGTGTGGCAGAACGACTGCATCACCAGATCGGCGCTGAAGCCGAGGCAGGCGAGGTCTTTGAGTTCGTCGCGCGTCATCGGGCCGGTCGTGTCTTGCGAGCCGACACTGGTCATGCGCGGTTCGCAGTACGTGCCGGGGCGCACGCCTTGCTGTTCGCCGTTGACGACAGGCAGGCCGCACGCCTTGCCGACCATCTTCTGGCCGAGGCTGAAGCCGCGCTTCGTGTCGACCGGATTCGTCGGCAGGCGGAACAGCGTGCTGGTCGGCAGGCCGAGCGCTTCGCGCGCCTTCGCGGTCAGGCCGCGGCCGATGATCAACGGGATGCGGCCACCGGCGCGCACTTCGTCGAACAGCACGTCGCTCTTGACCGTGAACTCGGCGATCACCTTGCCGTCCTTCAGCGCCTTGCCTTCGTAGGGGCGAAGTTCGACCACGTCGCCCATGTTCATCTGGCTCACGTCGAGCTCGATCGGCAGCGCGCCCGAGTCTTCCATCGTGTTGTAGAAGATCGGCGCGATCTTGCTGCCGAGGCAGACGCCGCCGAAGCGCTTGTTCGGTACGAACGGGATGTCTTCGCCGGTGAACCACAGCACCGAATTCGTCGCCGACTTGCGCGACGAGCCGGTGCCGACGACGTCGCCCACATACGCGACGAGGTTGCCGCGCGCGCGCAGCTCTTCGATGAACTTGACCGGACCGCGTTTGCCTTCTTCTTCCGGGACGATGCCGGGGCGCGGGTTCTTGTGCATCGCGAGCGCGTGCATCGGGATGTCGGGACGACTCCAGGCGTCGGGCGCGGGCGAAAGGTCGTCGGTGTTGATCTCGCCGGCGACCTTGAAGATGCTGACGGTGATCGATTTCGGCACTTCCGGGCGCGAGGTGAACCACTCGGCATCGGCCCAGCTCTGCAACACGGCTTGGGCGTTCACGTTGCCCTTGGCGGCCTTGTCCTGCACGTCGTGGAACTGGTCGAACATCAGCAGCGTCTTCTTCAGCGCAGCGGCGGCGGTCTGGCCCACCAGCGCATCGTCGAGCAGGTCGACCAGCGGGCTGATGTTGTAGCCGCCGAGCATCGTGCCGAGCAGCTCGGTGGCGCGGGCGCGCGAGATCAATGGCGTGGTCTCGGTGCCATGCGCGACCGCCGCCAGGTAGCTCGCCTTGACCTTGGCCGCGTCGTCGACGCCGGCCGGCACGCGGTGTGTGATCAGTTCGACCAGCGTGACCTCTTCGCCCGCCGGCGGCGCCTTCAGCAACTCGATCAACTCGCCGGTTTGCCGGGCCGACAGCGGCAGCGGCGGGATGCCGAGGGCGGCGCGCTCGGCAACGTGTTGGCGATAGGCTTGCAGCATGGGAGCTCCTTGGGTGTGCGTGAAAGAGTGGGTGAGGGTGGGCGCAGAGGTCAGGCCGATTTCGGCACGATGACTTTCAGGCCCTTGAAATAATCGCGAAAGAAACTCGCGTCGCGGGTGATCAGGGCGCTGCATTGAAGCAAGGCATGTGCCCCGACGATGAAGTCGGGGACGGTGCGCTGTGCCGCCGACCCCGCACCGGCGGCACGCAGGCGCTGCTTGTAGCGCCGCTGCATTTCGCCCGCGCGGATGGCCGCTTTGCGTTCGACGGGCAGGTAACTCATGCCCATCTCCTCGACGACGTCCATGATCTCGGCGCCGTGGCCGAGCCCGGCGGTGATCTCGCTGACGACGATGTCGCACAACACCACCGGCCCGAGCGCCAGCGCGTCGCGCAGGCACGACTCGGCGGCATCGGCCATCGCGTCTTCGCCGAGCAGGTCGACAAGCACTGATGTGTCGACGGCGACCATCAGACGTCGACCGGATCGCCCGGTGCCCGGCCGCGGAGTTCGCGCATCACGTCGTCGGTCGTCACGCCGGGCGGCAGCTTGAATCGGCCGCGCGCCCGCGAAATCGCGTCGTCGACGTTCTTGCGCAGGATGATGCGGCCGCCGTCGAGCTCGACCTTGAGCTGGGTGCCCTTGGTCAGCCCGAGGGCATCGCGCACCGCTTTCGGCAGCGTGATCTGGCCGCGTTCGGCGACAGTGGCTTCCATGCAGGGCTCCCGGGATCAAGTATGCATGAATTATACATACTTGATGGTGCGTACTGCAGGGTCGCCGGCGAGCCTACTTGAGAGGTGCAGCGGGGGCCACTGTCGTCATCAACGAGGCTGCCGAGGCCGGGAGGCTGGCCGGTGCTGCCGCCGATGCGGCGGCGGCCGCCTTCTCGGCGCGCGCGACTTCGATCAACTCACGCTGTTTCGGGCTGACACAGTCATCGACGATGCGCTGTGCGGTTTTCACGTTCAACAGCATGGATTTGCTGGCGATTTGCACCATCAATGTGTCGCCGCGCACGTCTTCGAGCCGGATCGCGCCGGTCGACGACAGCACCGGCTTCATCAGATAGCCGGCCTTGCCGTGTTTCACGTCGACATAAGACGGGTGCCGCGGGTTCGCAACGATGTCGATGGTCTGCTTGAACTCGCAGTCGTAGGTACCGTAGTAGACCTGCTGGGCCGCTTCGATCTGCTCGGGTGTGGCCGCTGTCGGGGGCGCGGGCTCGACGGGTGCCTTCTTCACGGGCGCCTTCTTCGCGACCTTGGCCGGGGCCGGCTTCTTGGTCGGCGCGGTCTGGGCGAGCGCCGGCAATGCGGCGCCAAGAACGAAGGCCGCGACGGCGAGGGGGATCGAGCGGGCCAGAGTGTGAGTGGTCATGTTCGGGTGCCAGATGAGGGGATTGCGATTGTCGGCGCAGGCGCCCGCGAGTCGTGAGCAATTGAAACGACGATTGTGCCGCTGCGCCTGTGACGCGTGCGCCGGCGATCAGACCGGAAAGAAGCGCTCGTGCACCTGCGCCGGCAGCGGCTGGCCGGTGCGCTGCGCGCGTTCGAGTACCTGCCAGAAGTAGCGGTAGCTGGCGCGGTCGTGCAAGGTCTTGCGGTGGCTGATGGGGGCCCAGTGCGCGTCCTGGGCCGCGATGACGATCTCGATGGCGTGCTCGACCTCGGCGGCGCTCGGCGCGAACGCCGCGACGATCGGCTCGATCTGGTTCGGGTGGATGCTCCACATGCGCGTGTAGCCGAACTCGCGCGAGGCGCGCGTGGCCGCGGCCTCGATCGCGCTGGCGTGGTTGAACTCGGTGACGACGCAGTGCGACGGCACTTTCGCGTGGCCGTGGCAGGCCGCGGCAATCTCGAGCTTGGCGCGCACCACCAGCGGGTGCGTGAACTGGCCCTCGGCGCTCATGCCGCTGGCGGGAATCGCGCCGCGGTGCGCCGAGACGAAATCCATCAGCCCGAACGAGATCGATTCGATGCGCGGGTGCGCGGCGATTTGCTGGACCTCGCGCAGCGCGCCGTGCGTCTCGACCAGCGTGTGCACCGGGATCGGCTTCGCGAGGCCTTGGACGCGGCTCTGCCGATCAATCTCGGCGACCGCGCGCTGCACGTCGTCGACGTTGCGCGGCTTCGGCAGCATCAGGTACGCCAGGCGCGTGCCGGCGCGGCCGACGAGCGTGGCCACGTCGTCGGCGAAGCTCGGGTGATCCACAGGGTGGACGCGCGCGCCGACGCGGCCAAAGCGGTTCTCGGCCGACATCGCGAGCTCGGCGACCATGTGGGCGTGCTCGGCCTCGCCGCCGATCGGCGCGCCGTCTTCGCAATCGAGCGTCACGTCGAACACCGGACCCATTTCAGCCTGCAGCGCGAGGCTCTTGCGCATCCGCACTTCGACGCCGCAGTAGTGGTCGCAGACGGGCAGGGCGGCGGCGAACTCATCGCTGTCGAACAGCGCGTCGCGGGGATGAGTGGTCATCAGGCAACCTCCGTGCTTCGCACTGCGGTGTATGAGCCGAAGGCCCCGAGGGGGCCTCTTCGTGGCGCTTGGCGGCCCGGCGGGCTCATGCGAGCCTTCGGGCAACGATGAACAGGCGCGGAAACTGCAGCAGCAGCTTGCCGTCGGCGCGTTTCGGGTAAGCCTGCGCGATGCGGGCTTCGTACGCAGCCAGAAAACTCTGGCGCTCGGCCTCGGGCAGCGGGTCGACGAAGGGTTTCAGCCCGGTGGCGCGCACCCACTCGACGATCTTCGCGGGCGACGCCATCGGGTGCTGGTACGCGGTGCGCCACACGTCGACTTCGGCGCCCGCGCCGGCCAGCAGGTCGTAGTAGTCGGTCAGCGCGAGGATCTTCGTGCGCGGCGTCGCCGCGTCGCCGATCAGCGCCGACCATGGTGCGAGGCCGGCGATGTCGCGCATTGCGCGGTGCGTCGGCTCGTCGCGGTTGTCGGGCATCTGGATCGCGAGCACGCCGCCGGGTGCGAGGTGCTTGAACAGCGCCGGGATCAGCGCTTCGTGATCGCCGACCCATTGCAGCGCGGCATTGCTGTAGATCACGTCAGCCGGCCGGTCGGGCTGCCAGCCGGCGATGTCACTCAGCTCGAAGCGACGGCCCGGCAGGCGCGCGCGCGCGCTGGCGAGCATCGGTTCAGAGTTGTCGGTGCCGATGACGTCGGCATCCGGAAAGCGCTCGACCAGCAGCTCGGTCGAGTTGCCCGGGCCGCAGCCCAGGTCGTACACGCGCTTCGCCGAGTGCAGAAGAACGCGGCCGAGCAGCTCGCGCGCGGGGCGCGTGCGCTCGTCCTCGAATTGTCGATAGAGCGCCGGGTTCCAGTCGCCAGTGCTCATCGTCAGTTTCCTTTACAGCAGGTGCTTGACGCCGTCCTGCTCGCCTTGCAGCTCGGCCAAGGTCAGGTTGATGCGCTCCTGGCTGAACGCATCGATTGGCAGGCCGTCGATGACCTTGTACTTGCCGCCCTCGGTCGTGACCGGGAAGCCGAACATCACGTCCTTCGGGATGCCGTACTGACCATCCGACGGCACGCCCATCGTGACCCACTTGCCTTGCGTGCCGAGCGCCCAGTCGCGCATGTGGTCGATCGCCGCGTTCGCCGCAGAAGCGGCCGAGGACACGCCACGCGCCGCGATGATCGCCGCGCCGCGCTTGCCGACGGTGGGCAGGAAGGTGTCGGCGTTCCAGACCTGGTCGTTGATCATGTCCTTGACGCTCGCGCCGCCGATCGTCGCAAAGCGGTAGTCGGCGTACATCGTCGGCGAATGGTTGCCCCAGACTGCGAGCTTCTCGATATCGGCGACCTTTTTGCCGGTCTTCGCGGCGACCTGGCTGAGCGCGCGGTTGTGGTCCAGGCGCAGCATCGCGGTGAAGTTCTCGCGCGGCAGGCTCGGCGCGCTCTTCATCGCGATGTAGGCGTTGGTGTTGGCCGGGTTGCCGACCACCAGCACCTTGACGTTGCGGCTCGCGACCTTGT
>JAZJZJ010000207.1:0-3762 GCA_040389925.1 Pseudomonadota bacterium | reverse complement strand
TCACACGAAGCAACCAAGGAACACCCATGAGCTTCCAGCAAGGTCTCTCCGGTCTGAACGCATCGAGCAAGAACCTCGAAGTCATCGGCAACAACGTCGCCAACGCCAACACGATCGGCTCGAAGTCGTCGCGCGCCGAGTTCGGCGACATGTACGCGAGTGCGATCAACGGCACCAGCATCGGCATCGGCACGAACCTGCAGGCGGTGACGCAGCAGTTCACGCAAGGCAACATCACGACCACCGACAGCCCGCTCGATCTGGCGATCAACGGCAATGGTTTCTTCGAGGTTCAGAACTCCGCCGGCCAGACGCTGTACACGCGCAATGGCCAGTTCCAGGCCAACAAGGACGGCTTCATCACCACCAACACCGGCATGAAGCTGGTCGGCTACCCGGCCACGGCGGACGGCACGATCCAACCCGGTGCGGCCGGACCGCTGCAACTGCCCACCGGTGGCGTGGCGCCGAACCCGACCACCGCGATCACGGTCGAGATGAACCTCGACTCGCGCAAGGCGACGACGCTGCCGGCGACCGCGCCGCAAATCGACTTCACCAACGCGAAAACCTACAACGACGCGACCTCGGTGACCGTGTACGACGCCAAGGGCCAGGACGTGGCGTTGACCTACTACTTCCAGAAGTCGGCCACCGACACTTGGAACGTCTACGCGACCGCGAACGGCACGTCGGTCAGCGTCGACGGCGCCGGCAACCCGCTGCCGATCACGCAGATCAGCTTCCCGACCAACGGCGGCGCGCCGACCGCGCCGTTGGGCACCGTGCCGTTCGATGTGCCGTCGACCACCAACGCCGCCGGCGCGACCACGCTGCCGATCACCGGCATCGCGTTCGACGTGAGCGGCGCGACCCAGTTCGGCTCCGGCTTCGGCGTGACCGACATGACCCAGGACGGCTATGCCGCGGGGCTGCTGACCGGCGTCACGGTCGAGAAGAGCGGCATCGTGATGGCGACCTACTCGAATGGCCAGTCGAAGGCGGCCGGCCAGCTCGAACTCGCGACCTTCCGCAACCCGCAAGGCCTGTCGCCGCTCGGGGGCAACCTGTGGGCGCGCAGCTTCGCGTCGGGCGACCCGACGGTGGGCACGCCGAGCACTGGCAACATCGGCGCGCTGCAGGCCGGCGCGCTCGAAGAATCGAACACCGACCTGACCGGCGAACTCGTCGACATGATCGTCGCGCAGCGTGTCTACCAGGCCAACGCGCAGACGATCAAGACGCAGGATCAGGTGCTGCAGACGCTTGTGAATCTGCGCTGATTCGCTTCTGACTGACTGAGGGCTCGCGATGGACCGCATGATTTTCCTGTCGATGTCGGGCGCCAAGGCGACGATGCAACGCCAGGACACGCTCGCGAACAACCTCGCGAACGTGTCGACACCGGGCTTTCGTGCCGAACTGCAGGCGTTTCGCGCGGTGCCGGTGCAGGGCAGCGGCGCGAGCACGCGCGTGTACGCACTGGAGACCACGACCGGCTACGACGCCAGCGCCGGCGCGATCACCGCGACCGGCCGCGACCTCGACGTGGCCGTCAAGGGCAACAGCTGGTTGACCGTGCAGGCGCTCGACGGCACCGAGGCTTACACCCGCGGCGGCTCGCTCGAGGTCTCGAACGACGGCACGCTGACGACGCGCAGCGGCCTGCCGCTGATGGGCGACGGCGGCCCGCTGCAGGTGCCGCCGAATTCGACCGTCAGCATCGGCGCCGACGGCACCGTCAGCGCCAAGGGCATCGACGGCAAGAACAGCGCGATCGGCAAGTTGAAGCTGGTCACGCCCGAGGCACCGCTGCAACGCGGCGCCGACGGTCTGTTTCGCGGCACCGACGGGGACCTCAGCGCCGACGACACCGCGCGCGTGCAGGACGGCGCGCTCGAAGGCTCGAACGTCAGCGCGGTCGAATCGATGGTCGCGATGATCGCGGCGGCGCGCCAGTTCGAGGCGCAGATGAAGATGATCCAGACCGCCGAGGCCGACGAGAAGGCGGCCTCGCAGCTGCTCGGCGCGAACTGACGCCTTCCCCGGCGCAAGGCCGGAAAAATGCCCTGACAAGATCGACAGCCGCTGCGGCTTAAACTCGTCCGCACGGTTCATCCGATCACAGGAGCATTGCCATGACATTCATCCACGCCGCGGCCGACGACAAGCCCGCAAAAGCCGACGCCAAGGGCGACAAGCTCGAGGAGCAGCTCGCGTTCAAGTCGCGTTTCGTGCTCGTGTTCGGTGAAATCACCGACACGCTCGCGCACGCGACCTGCCGGCGTTTGCTGGCGCTGTCGGAAGAATCCGAAGCGCCGATCACGATGCTGATCTCGTCGCCCGGCGGTCACGTCGAATCGGGCGATGCGATCTTCGACCTGATCCGCTTCGTGCGCGCGCCGGTCACGACCGTGGGCAGCGGCTGGGTCGCCAGCGCCGGTGCGCACATCTTTCTCGCACCTCCGAAAGAGCGCCGCCTGTGCCTGCCGAACACGCGGTTCATGATCCACCAGCCGGCCGGCGGCGCCGGCGGCCAGGCGACCGACATCGCGATCCAGGCGCGCGAGATCATCAAGGCCCGCGAACGTCTCGCGCGCGTGGTCTCGACCCAGACCGGCCAGCCGTACGAGAAGGTCGCCGCCGACATGGAACGCGACTACTGGATGAGCGCCGACGAGGCGATCGCCTACGGCATCGTTTCGCGCACGATCGAGCGCCAGAAAGACTTGGGTTGATCTGAACCCGCCGATGTCTGCGCACGCGGCCGACTCGCGCTACGCTTGGACGCGCTTGGCGGTCACGCTCGCGCTGATGACGATCGGCAGCGGTGCAATGTACGTCGTCGCGGTCGTGCTGCCGGCGGTGCAGGCCGAGTTCGGCGTGGCGCGTGCCGACGCCTCGCTGCCTTACACGCTGATGATGGTGGGCTTCGGTCTTGGCGGCGTCGTGATGGGCAAACTGGCCGACCGCGTCGGCGTGATGTGGGTCATGTTGATCGGCGCGCTCGGCTTGGGCGCCGGCTTCATCGCCGCCGGCATGGCGGGCAGCCTGACGGGTTTCGCGATCGCGCACGGGCTGCTGCTCGGCGCGCTCGGCAGCGCCACCACCTTCGCGCCGCTGGTCGCCGACACCTCGCTGTGGTTCGTGCGCCGGCGCGGCATCGCGGTGGCGATTTGCGCGAGCGGCAACTACCTCGGCGGCGCGATCTGGCCGCCCATCGTGCAGCACTTCGTCGAGACCGACGGCTGGCGCAGCACCTACATCGGCCTCGGCGTGTTCAGCGCCGTGACGATGGCCGCGCTCGCGCTGCTGATGAAGCCGCGCCCACCGATCGCGGTGCCGGCCGCGGCCGCACGCACGATCGGCGTGGTGCCGTCGACGCGGCCGTTCGGTCTGTCGATGGGCTTTGCGCAGACGCTGCTGTGCATCGCCGGCGTCGCCTGCTGTGCGGCGATGGCGATGCCGCAGGTGCACATCGTCGCGTACTGCAGCGACCTCGGCTTCGGCGCCGCGCGCGGCGCGCAGATGCTGTCGCTGATGCTTGCCGCGGGCATCGTCAGCCGGCTCGTCTCGGGCCTGATCTGCGACCGCATTGGCGGCTTGCGCACCTTGCTGCTCGGCTCGGTGCTGCAGGGCCTCGCGCTGCTGCTGTTCCTGCCGTTCGACGGGCTCGTCTCGCTGTATGTGATCTCGGCGCTGTTCGGGCTGTTCCAGGGCGGCATCGTGCCGAGCTACGCGATCATCGTGCGCGAGCACTTC
>JAZJZJ010000206.1:0-21777 GCA_040389925.1 Pseudomonadota bacterium | reverse complement strand
CGAGGATGCCGGTGTTGCCCAGCCCCTGCCGGTGCTCGGCCGGCACGCCCTGCGCCACGAGCGTCTGGCGCACGATCTCGCCGAGGATGTACGACTCGGTGAAGCGCTTCGAGCCAATCACCGTGGCCGGCGCCGCGCCAGCGACGCCGGCCACGAGCCCGCACAGGCACAGCACAACGAGTCGATCGAAGAGGTTACTCATGGCATCGATTCTGTCAGTCACGTAACACAGGCCAAGCGATCTTCGTGTAGGAACCGTCCGACGTTGCATCGGGTTGATGCCGGTGTGAAATGACACCTTTTGTGCGGAACAATGCATGGGCTTGGTGCGGGTTGTTCGGCGCGAGGCGCGGCCCTTGATTCGCGTTTGGCGATCAGCGTCGCGAGTTCTCCAGGCCGTTCGCCAAATACGCACAATCCGGAATGTCCGCCCCTCTCAGAGCCTTCATCGTCGAAGACAGCCCGGTGATCCGGGAAAACTTGATCGCTGCGCTCGAAGAGTTGGCGCCCGTCAAGGTTGTCGGCACGGCAGAGGACGAGCCCACGGCCATCGGCTGGCTCGGCGCCGGCGAGCATGCCTGCGACCTCGTGATCATCGACATCTTCCTGAAGCGCGGCTCGGGCCTCGGCGTGCTGCGCGCCGCGAGCGACTTGCGCAGGCCGATGAGCCTGGTCGTGCTGAGCAACTACGCCACGCCCGACATGCGACGCAAGTGCCTCGAACTGGGCGCGAACCGCGTGTTCGACAAGTCGAACGACATCGATGCGCTGATTCTTTACTGCGCCCGGCTCGCCAGCGGCGATACCGGCCACGGCGAGCTCACACCCTGACGTGCGCGACTCTGCCGCGAGCGCCCCATCACTGAATCAGGCCGTTCTTCAGCGCGTAGTACGTCAGGTCGCTGTTCGACGAGAGGTTCATCTTCTCCATCACGCGGGTGCGGTAGGTGCTGACGGTCTTCACGCTGAGCGACATGCTGTCGGCCATGTGGCCGATCGTCTCGCCCTTCGCAAGCCTGAGAAAGACCTGAAACTCGCGCTCCGAGAGCTGCTCGTGCGCCGGCTTGTCGCCCGCGCCACCGAGCCCGTCGGCAAGCAGCTCGGCGACACCCGCGGTGATGTACTTGCGGCCGCGGTAGACGGTGCGGATCGCCTTGACGATCTCTTCGGGGTCGCATTCCTTGTTCAGGTAGCCGCTCGCACCCTGACGCAGCAAGGTGGTCGCGTAGTGCTCTTCCGGGAAGCCCGAGAGAATCAGCACCGGCAGGTCGGGCGCACGCGCCTTGATCGCGGCGAGCGCGTCGACGCCGCTCTGGTCGGGCATCGACAGGTCCAGCACGATCACGTCGACCTCGCCCTTGCGCACGATGTCGATCGCTTCCTTGCCGCTCGACGCCTCGGCGACGACCGTCAGGTCGACCTGTTCGGAGAAGAATTGACGCAACCCGGCACGCACGATCGCGTGATCGTCGATGATGGCAATTCGGATCATGGTGTTGGGTCGGTCAAAGTGACGAATCTCATGAGTCTAAGGGGGCTGCGATGCCGACGCCACTGAAGTTGCTGCCGCTGCTGCGCGGCAGCCGGTTCACCTTCCCGCTCGCCGTGCTGGCGGCGCTGGCGATGTTCGTGATCAGCGAAAGCTCGTACCGGCAGGCCACGGCGACCTTCGACGGGCTGGGCGTGCAGGGCCAAGCGGGTGCCAACATCGAGGTGCTGTGGCGCAGCCTCACCGATGCCGAGACCGGTCAGCGCGGCTACCTGCTGACCGGACGCGACGAATACCTGAAGCCCTATGTCGAGGCGCAGGGGCGTGTTGCGACCACGCTCGCCTGGCTGAACGACTACTACGGCGCCAATCCCGACACTGCGGCACTGATGAAGCAGGTGTCTCGCGCTTCGAGCAACAAACTTGCCGAACTCGCCGAGACGATGAAGCTGTACGACGACGGCAAGGAAGACGCCTGGCGCGGCGTGACCCTCAGCAACATCGGTCAGGAGCAGATGGACGCGGTGCGCTCGCTGAGCCAGAACTTGCTGGAGCACGAGAACGCGAGTGTCGAGGTGGCACGCCGCAGCCTGGGCAAGACGCTGCTGCTGAACCGCTTCGGCGTCAGCGCGATGACCGCGCTGAGCCTGCTCGCGCTCTTCATGTACCTGCGCCAGACCACCGCGCTGGTGCGTCAACGCGAAAATCAGGCGCGCCTGGTGCAAGCCGAGCGCGACCAGTTCGCGAGCGAAGTGCTGCTGCGCACCGAACAACTGACCGAGCTCGCGCGCCACCTGCAATCGGTGCGTGAAGACGAGCGCCATCGCCTCGCACGCGAATTGCACGACGAGCTCGGCGCGCTGCTCACGGCCGCCAAGCTCGACGTGGCGCGGCTCAAATCGCGCCTCGGTGCCGTCACGCCAGAAGTCACCGAGCGCCTGCAGCACCTGAGCGACGGTCTGAACAGCGGCATTGCACTGAAGCGCCGCATCATCGAAGACCTGCGGCCGTCGTCGCTGAGCAACCTCGGACTGGTGGCCGCACTCGACATCCTGGTGCGCGAGTGGGGCCAACGCTCCGATGTCAAGATCGACGCCGAGTTCGAGCCGGTGCAATTGCGTCCGGCCGGCGAACTGACGGTGTACCGCCTGGTCCAGGAGGCGCTGACCAACATCAGCAAGTACGCGCGCGCCACCGAGGTCGAAGTGCGCCTGCACTCGATCGACCGGCAGGTGCATGTCGCCGTGCGCGACAACGGCGTCGGCTTCGACACGCGGGCGCCGCGCAGCAGCGCGCACGGTCTGCTCGGCATGCGCTACCGGCTCGAGACCGAAGGCGGTCAGATGGTGATCGAGTCGGCGCCCGGCAAAGGCACGCTGATCCGGGCCGACCTGCCCGAGAGCAGCGAGCCGGCGCCCTCGACCGGCCCCGGCGCGCTGGTCTGACGCGCGTCGCCGAAGCGCGCGCCGCGCCGCGTCGGCTCTGTCCTACAGCGGCGGAGTCGCTCCCCCGACAGCGCTGCGGCGACGCGCCCTATCGTGCCCCGCCAAGCCCGAGCCCACACTGGCTCCATCGCATCAATCCTGTTGCGACACAGCAAAAACAGAAGCGCGACGCGCTTCATGATCAGGAGCCTTGCCATGCTGCACTACGCCGTCGTCTTCTTCGTGATCGCATTGATTGCCGCATTGTTCGGTTTCGGCGGCATCGCGGCCGGCGCCGCAGGGATCGGCAAGCTTCTGTTCGTGCTGTTCGCGATTCTCGCGGTCGCCAGCTTCCTGTTCGGTTTGATCAAGAAGGGGTAAGAGCGCGCCGGCGTTCGCGCCAGCCCCTCCTCACCCGAACCCGCTCGCTCACCATTGAAGGAAATGCCATGAACACCCCCGTCACCAGCACCCCGCTCGGCCAAGGCGCCTCGAACTTCGTCGACCAGGCGGCCGACAGCGCCAGCAGTGCGATCCGTTCGACCCAGAACGTCGCGAACACCGCGTTCGATCGCCTCAACGACAAGGTCGGCAACGCCCGTGACCACGCCGCGCCGCTGATCAATCGCCTGTCCACGCAGGCCGAAGCGGCGGCCCGCCGTGGCGCCGACATGGTCAAGGAAACCTCGGCGCAGCTGCGCGAAAAGGCGCTTCGCGCACAAGACAGCACCGTGGGCTACATCAAGGACGAGCCGGTGAAGTCGATGCTGATTGCCGCGGCGACCGGCGCCGCGCTGATGGCGTTGGTGAGTCTGGCCAGCCGCTCGCATCGTCGCGACTACTGAGCCACCTCGTCGTCAACCCGCCGATTCGCCGCCACATCATGATCCACCCGCTGTTGCGACTGGTCGCCACGCAACCGCAGCTGCTGGCTGACCACGCGGAAGCGTACGCCGGTCTGGTCAGCGACGAAATCGGGCGCAGCGCAGCGAGTTTCAAACATCGGGTTCTGCTGAACGCGATCGCGTTGTGCCTCGCCGGTGTGGCGGCGGTGCTGGCCGGCGTGGCGCTGATGTTGTGGGCGAGCCTGCCGCCCGCGAGCGTGCAGGCGCCATGGGCACTGATCGCGGCACCGAGCGTGCCCGCCGTGGTCGCAGTCGTGTGCGCGCTGCTCGGGCGGCGCCAACCCGGCGATGCTTTCGCCGAACTGAAGCAACAGGTCGCCGCCGACCTCGTGATGCTGCGTGAAGTGAGCGCGGTATGAGCGAAGCGTCCGACCGCATCGAGGCGTCGCGGGCACGGCTGCAG
The DNA here is from genome assembly GCA_040389925.1 of Pseudomonadota bacterium. GTDB lineage: Bacteria > Pseudomonadota > Gammaproteobacteria > Burkholderiales > Burkholderiaceae_C > LMDS01. The sequence continues at coordinate 17,556 of JAZJZJ010000206.1, read as the reverse complement.
TTGGCGATGTCGCCACCGCCGCCGACACCGACCGAGCGTGCAGGCGCGCAGGCGCCGTCCTGGCTGCACCGCGTGACCGATCTGCCGCTGGTGTCGGCCGTGATCGAGTCGCTCACGGCATGGTGGTCGCAGCACCCGCTGCGGCCGGTTGTCAGCGTTGCCAACGAAGCCTCGACTGCCGTCGTCAAGCCCCTCGCACAGCGCAATCCGCTGACCTTGGTGTTGGTGGCCGGCGCGATCGGCGCCGGGCTCGCGTGGACGCGGCCGTGGCGCTGGATTTTTCGCTCGGCGTTGTTCGCCGGTCTGGTGCCGCAACTGGCCTCGCGTGTTGTCTCGGGCCTGCCGATCGAATCGTGGATGACCTTGGCCGGCGCGTCGCTGTCTCGGCAGCAGCCTGCCGCACCGACCGCATAGATCACCTCCAACGGACCCCTTGCCGCGTCCCTCGGGACAACCGGCCGGTCTCCCCACCGTGGGGTCTTTGAAGCGCGCTTCGGCGCGCTTCTTTTTTTTGCTGTCAGACTCGGGCATCGGCGCTCTGGGAAGACGTGCCGGCCAGAACCCCGGAAGCCCGCCAGGAATCGTCCTACAGGCCCCGACGCGTCGTGCCGACAGACCGAACGACGAACGCTTCTTACGATCCACTGCACCCTCTCGGAGAAGCCCATGCACGCCGCCACACCCCCCCGCTGGACCACCGCCTCGATCGCCGACGCGACCGACTCCGCGCCGATGGAGTTGCGCCAGCTCGGCGCGCACGTGAGCCGGTGCAACGGCTGTCGCGGGCGCTGGTTCGCGCTGCGTTGCGCGGCCGACGCGGTGCATGATTTCGTCGCGCCGCGCTTCGTCACGACCTTGTTCGTCGCCGCGACGCTGATCGCTCTGGCCGCGCTGGCGCTTTGAAGCATGCGGCATGACCGCGTCCATCGACCTGCACAGGCTGGTCCCCGACGCGCCTGAGACGCTCGCCGACATCCTCGACGCCGCGCGTGGCGCGGTCGAGCCGCCGAACCGCTCCGAGATCTTCGGACCCGAGCGGTTCGCGCAACACGGCCGCAGCCTGGGCGAGACGCATCGCGCCACGCATGCCGGTCGCCGAACGGCGGCGTTCTTCCCGCGGCTCGAAGACAACATCCGCTCGCTGCGCGAGGCCCAGCACTACATCGGCTCGCAGGCTGCAACCGGGTATCAGGTCAGCCCGGCAGCCGAATGGCTGCTCGACAACTTTCACCTGATCGAAGGCCAGCTGAAGGAGATCCACGAAGGTCTGCCGCGGCGCTACTTTCGTGACCTGCCGGTGCTGATCGACGAGCCGCTGGCCGGCCTGCCGCGCGTCTACGGGGTCGCGTGGGCCTTCGTCGCGCACACCGATGGCGCGTTCGACGAAGAGTTGCTGGCGCACTTTCTCGCCGCCTACCAGGAAACGCGCGCGCTCACGCTCGGCGAGCTCTGGGCGCTGCCGACGACCTTGCGGGTGGTGCTGGTCGAGAACCTGCGGCGCCTCGCCGAGCGTCTGGCCACCAACAAGGCCGCGCGCGAGATCGCGAATCTGGTCGGCGACCGCATCGAGACGTACTCGACCGCGCGCCTCGACGAACTGCTCGCGCTGCTGAACCGCCGTGGCGTCGGCCGCGTGTTCCTCGTGCAGATCGCGCAACGCCTGCAGAACCAGCACGCGACCGGTCTGACCACGTACCACGACTGGCTGCTGCGCACCCTGCCCGACCTCGCCGGCGCGCAGGTGCAGCAGCCCGCCGAACAAGCCGCCGACAACCTCAGCGTCAGCAACGCGATCGGCTCGCTGCGCCTGATCGGCAATGCCGACTGGCCCGAGATCATCGACCGCACGAGCGCGACGATGCGCCTGCTGCTGCGTTCGCCGGCCTTCGAGGCCGAGCGCGCCGACACGCGCGACGCCACGCTGCACGAGATCGAGCTGCTCGCGCGGCGCAGCGGGCACGGCGAAACCGAGGTCGCGCAAACGCTGATGGCGCTGATGCAGACAGAACAAGGAGAAAGCGTCGGCGCCGTCGCAAGCCACTGGCTGCACGGCCCGGGGCGGCCCGAACTGGTGCGCCGCCTCGGCCTGGACGAAACCGCGGCGCGCATCTGGCACGGCGTGCAGCGCCGCTTCGCGCTGCCGGCCTGGCTGGCCACGCTGGGCGGCGGCACGGTCGCGCTGGTGGCGTGGATGCTGGTGAGCCACAGCCGCGCATCGCCCGACATGCCGCTGTGGCTGACCCTGGCGACCGCGCTGCTGATGCTGTTTCCGGCCTCCGAGGCGGTGGTCGCGGTGATCAACCGCCTGATCAGCGAATCGGCCCGGCCGAGCCGGTTGCCGCGCCTGGCGCTGGCGCACGGCATCCCGCCCGAGCACCGCGTGATGGTCGTGATTCCCGGCATGTTGACGAGCCACGCCGAGGCCGACGCGCTGACGCACCGCCTCGAACTGCATCACCTTGCGAACCCCGAGCGCAACGCGCAGTTCGCGCTGCTGACCGACTGGGCCGACGCCGCGACCGCGACGCTCGCCTCCGACCAGCCCTTGCTCGACTCGGCGGTGCGCAGCGTCGAGGCGCTGAACGCGCGCTACGCGCCCGCGCCACCCGGCGCACCGCGCTTCATCGTGCTGCACCGCGCGCGCGTCTTCAACGAGACCGAACAGCGCTTCATCGGCTGGGAGCGCAAGCGCGGCAAGCTCGAGCAGCTGATCGCGCTGCTCGCGGCACCGGATGCGGGCAGTGCCACATCGCCCACACCGACCGGGCCGTTCGTCGACCTCGGCGCGTGCGCGCGGGTCGAGCCCGGCACGCGCTACATCGTCACACTCGACGGCGACACCCAGTTGCCGCCGGGCCGCCTGCGCGAACTCGTCGGCGTGGCCGCGCACCCACACAACCAGCCGGTCGTCGACCCGGTGCGGCGCATCGTCACGCAGGGCTACGGCATCCTGCAGCCGCGCGTGAGCACGCCACTGCCGGAGCCGAAAGACTTCACGCTGTACCACTGGCTGTTCGCCGGCCAGTGCGGCATCGACCCGTACAGCGCGGCCAGCTCCGAGGTCTACCAAGACGTGTTTCGCGAAGGCACGTTCACCGGCAAGGGGCTGCTGAACGTGGCGGCGATGAACGCGGTGCTGGTGAATCGGCTGCCCGACGGCAAGGTGCTCAGTCACGACCTGCTCGAAGGCTCGCTCGGCCGCTGCGCCGCCGTCACCGACGTGACCGTGATCGAGGACGCGCCGTTCCATGCCGACGTCGCCGCCTCGCGCGTGCACCGCTGGACGCGTGGCGACTGGCAACTGCTGCCGTTCATCGTCCGCCCGGCGAAGTACGGCGTGCGTGGCATCTGCGCGATCAACCGCTGGAAGATGATCGACAACCTGCGGCGCTCACTGGTCGCACCGATGTCGCTCGCGCTGCTGGTGCTGGCACTCGGTACCGGCGTGGTCGCGCCGTGGCCGGCGCTCGCGCTGGTGCTCGCGGCGCTGATCGCCGGGCCGCTGATGGGCGCGATCGCCGGCTTCGCGCCGAGCCGCGACGGCGTGGCCAAGTTGCACTTCTACCGCCTGGCGCTGACCGACCTGCGCCGCGCCGCGCTCAGCGGCCTGTGGTTGCTCGGGCAATTGCTGCAGCTCGCGCTGATGAACCTCGATGCGATCGCGCGCGTGCTGTGGCGCATGGCGGTCAGCCAGCGCCACCTGCTGCAATGGACCACCGCCGCGACCGCGCAGGCGTCGGCCTCGACCGCGTGGCGTGCGATCGTGCGCCAACACCGCGCGGTGCCGGTCGCCGCGCTCGTGCTGTGGCTCGCGCTGCTCGCGAGCCACACGCCGTCGATCGGCTTGGCCACGCTGCTGTGCGCCGCCTGGGCCGCGTCGCCGCTGTGGACCTGGTGGGTCAGCCGGCCGCGCCCGCCGAAGCGCGACGCGACGCTGCCGCAGGCCGACCAGAGCTACCTCGAAGACATGGCTCGCGACACGTGGCGCCTGTTCGAGCGCTGCGTCGGCGCCGACGACAACTTCCTGCCGCCCGACAACCTGCAGCTCACGCCCGAGACGCTGGTCGCGCACCGCACCTCGCCGACCAACATCGGGCTGTACCTGCTCGCGGCGGCCTGCGCACGCCAGTTCGGCTGGATCGGCACGCAGGACCTGATCGCGCGGCTCGAATCCACGCTCGCGACCTTGGCCGAGCTGCCGCGCCATCGCGGCCACTTCCTCAACTGGTACGACACGAGCACGAAAACCGCGCTGCTGCCGATGTATGTCTCGACCGTCGACAGCGGCAACTTCAGCGGCCACTTGCTGGCGGTCGCGCAGGCCTGCCTCGAGTTCGCGCATGCACCGCACGACCCACGTGCGGCGCGCCGTGCAGTCGCGATCTCGCAGGCGCGCATCGAGCCGCTGCGCGCTGCTGCGGCGCAGGTCGTGCCCGACGGTGCGCTGCAGCGCCTGCTCGCGCTGCCCGACCCGGTCACCGACATCGCCGAGCGCCCGGCCTGGTTCGAGGGCCTGCTGCGCAGCGCCTCCGACGAACTCGGCGGGCTGCTGCCGGGCGACGCGGCCGCACTCGCGCCCGAGCCGATCAACCAGTTCGCGTGGCGCGCCGCCGATCACCTCGTCACCTTGCGCAGCGCGCTGCTCGACGCGAACGCGCGCGATCGCCTGCCGGGCAACGACGACGCGATGCACCGCCTGCGGTCGCTCGCCGCGCGCTGCGAGGCGCTCGCGTGGGAGGCCGACTTCGGGTTCCTGTACCACCGCAAGCGACATCTGTTCCACATCGGCTACCGCGTCGCCGAGCAGCAGCTCGATGCGAGCTTCTACGACCTGCTCGCGTCCGAATCGCGCCTGACCAGCCTGCTCGCGATCGCCAAGGGCGACGTGCCGGTCAAACACTGGGCCGCGCTCGGCCGGCCGTTCTACGCGGTCGGCGCGTACGCCGGCCTGCGTTCGTGGTCGGGCTCGATGTTCGAGTACCTGATGCCCACGCTGGTGCTCGACGAGCCGCACGGCAGCGTGCTGCGCGACGCCTGCCAGGCGGCGATCCGCGAGCAGGTCGTGTTCGCACGCGAACAGCATGTGCCCTGGGGCATTTCGGAATCGGCTTACGCGGCCAGCGACCACACCCTCGCCTACCAGTACGCGCCGCAGGGCGTGCCGCGCTCGGCGCTGCGCCGCACGCCGGCCGACGAGTTGGTGATCGCGCCGTATGCGACCGCGCTGGCGGCGCAGGTCACGCCGCACCTCGCGGTCGCGAACTTCGCGCGCATGGAGGCGCTGACGCCACGCGCTCGCTACGGCTTCATCGAGGCGCTCGACTTCAGCCCCGGCCGCCAGAACGACGCCGGCGGCTTCACCCGCGTCGACACCTTCATGGCGCACCACCAGGGCATGAGCATCGTCGCGATCGCCAATGTGCTGCAGGGTGGCGCGCCGCGCCGCTGGGGCATGGCGAACCCGCACATCGAGGCGGTCGGCTCGCTGCTGCACGAGCGCGCGCCGCGCGAAGTCTCGGTGCTGCTGGAACCGCCGCCCGGCGCGTCGCCCGACGCGCGCCAGCGCCGCGCCCCCGGCATGCTGCGCGAGCTCGTGCCGGGCATGACCGCGCTGGCGCCGACGCACCTGCTGTCGAACGGCCGCTACAGCGTCGCGCTGCGGCCGAACGGCGCGGGCTGGAGCCGCTGGGGCAGCGTCGGCGTCACGCGCTCGCGCGACGATGCGCTGCGCGACGCGCACGGCGCGTTCTTCTACCTGCGCTGGGACCGCCAGCCGCAGGCCGTGTCGATCACCCAGCACCCGGCGCCCGACCCCGCCGCGCACTACCAGAGCACGTTCCACGCCGACCGCGTGTGCTTCGACGCGGCCTGGCCCGAGGTCAACGCGCACGCCACCGTCTGGGTCAGCCCGGAAGACGACATCGAGTTCCGCCAGATCGAACTGCTCAACCTGAGCGAGCGCACGCTCGATCTCGAGCTGATGTCGGCGTTCGAAATCACGCTCGCCGCACCGATCGCCGATGAGGCGCACCCGGCCTTCTCGAACCTGTTCTTGCGCTCGGTCTGGCGGCCGGCGCAGCAGGCGCTGGTGTTCGAGCGCAAACCGCGCTTGGCGACCGAGGCCGGGCTGCACGCGGCCCACTTTCTGGCCGAGAACGACGCGGGCATCATCGCAACGCGCGTGCAGACCGACCGCCTCGGCTGGCTCGGCCGGAATCGCGACGCGAGCCAACCGCTCGCATCGTTCAAGACGCTGCCCGAGTCGAATGAGGTCGAGCAGGCGATCGACACCGGCCTCGACCCGGTCTGCGCACTCTCGGTGCGGGTGCAACTCGCGCCGCTCGCCAAGCTGCGGCTGACCTTCTGCACCGCGGCCTCCGACAGCCGCGCCACGCTCGATGCGGTGATCGACAAACACCGCCAGCGCAGCCCGGTCGAGCGCGCGTCGCTGATGTCGGCGACGCTGACCGGCATCCGCCTGCGCGAGCTCGCGATCAATGCCGAAACCTACGCCGCGATCCAGACACTGACGACCGCGGTCGTGATGAACGTGACCCGCCCGCGCCCGCCGGACGACGCACAGATCGAGTCGTCCGCGACCGCGCTCTGCGACCGCAAGCTGCTGTGGCGCTTCGGCATCTCGGGCGACCGGCCGATCGTGCTGGTCTCGGCCGGCGCGGCGCAGGGCATGGGCCTGCTGCGCTCGCTGGTGCAAGCACTGCGGGTGTGGTCGTGGTCGGGCGTGGCCTGCGATCTGGTCGTCGTCAATGCCGAACCGGCGTCGTACCTGATGGCGCTGCAGCGCGACGTGGCCGCGCTGCGCGAGCAGTTCGCCGCGCAGAACGCCGATTCGAGCACCGACTTCAAGCTGCTGCGCGCCGACGAGCTCTCGGCCGACGAGTTCGCCACCTTGCGCACCTTGGCGCGGCTGCACTTCAACGCCGACGGCCGGCCGCTCACGCACCACTTGCAGGAGTGGGCCGAACAACACGACGCCGCGCTCGAGGAGCGCCAGACCACCTCGAGCACCGCGCTGCGTATCGCCGCCGGCGCGGGCGCCGAGCCGCGCGTCTCGACCGGCCGGTTCATGCCCGAAGGCGGCGAGTTCCGCTTCGACGTGAGCGTGTTCCAGCGGCCCGCGAGGCCGTGGGTCAACGTCCTCGCGAATCCGGGCTTCGGCACGCACGTGTCGGAGGCCGGCGGCGGCTACAGCTGGGCGCTGAACAGCCGCCTGAATCAGCTCACGCCGTGGTCGAACGACGCGCTCGCCGACCCGCCCGGCGAATGGTTCCTGCTGCAGGACATGCGCACCCGCGAGCTGTGGCATGTCGCCCCGTCGGCCTGGGGCGATGCGGCCGCGACCTACCGCGTCGCGCATGGCCAGGGCTACACCGTGATCACGCACCGGCGCGGCGATCTCGAAGTCAGCGCGGCGTGGTGCGTCGATGCGCAGACGGCCGTCAAGCAGGTGCGGCTGCGGCTCGTCAACCGCGGCCAGCGCACCCAGCGCCTGCGCGCGATCGGCATCGCCGAATGGATCATGGGTGGCAGCCGCGGCGACCGCGGCAGCACCGAGACCGGCTCGTTCACGCAACGCCTGCCTGCGGTGGCCAGAGACGCCGCTGGCGCGACGCTGCGCGTCACCGCGTTGACCTGCACGCAGCGCGACCGCTCGGCCGGCTTCGGCGACGGCACTGCATTCCTCGCGCTGCAAACCGCCGGTGACGGCGCGCCCGACTGGAGCTGCGACCGCCGCGAATGCTTCGACGCGCGCGGCCGGCTGGTCGTGCCCGATGACCTCGGCCAGCGCAGCGGCGCCGGCCTCGACCCGTGCGCGATGCTCGCGGCCGTGATCAACATCCCGGCGGGCGAAACCGCCGAGTGCGTGTTCCTGCTCGGCTTCGGCGCGAACCCGACCGAGGCGCGCCAGCTCGCGACCACCGCGGCGACCGTGCCGGCGAAAGAGCGCCTCGAAGCGACCCGCGCGATGTGGGACGCCCTGCTCGGCGCCGCGACCGTCAAGACGCCCGACCCGCTGTTCGACGCGATGGTGAACCGCTGGCTGCTCTATCAAACCGTCGCGTGCCGGCTCTGGGCCAAGGCCGGCTTCTACCAGGCCGGCGGCGCGTTCGGCTTCCGCGATCAATTGCAGGACGCGATGGCGCTGGCATGGGCCCAGCCCGACGCGCTGCGCCGCCAGATCGTGCTGAACGCGTCGCGCCAGTTCCCCGAGGGCGACGTGCAGCACTGGTGGCACGCACCCACCGGCGCCGGGGTGCGCACCCATTTCTCCGACGACCTGCTGTGGCTGCCGCACGCCGTTGCGCACTACCTGCGCTGCACCGGCGATGCGTCGCTGCTCGACGAGCAAGTCGCGTTCATCGAAGGCGGGCCGATCCCGGAAGGCGCCGAAGACGCGTACTACGCGCCGACGACCAGCGAGACCACCGCCACCGTGTTCGAACACGGCGCGCGCGCACTCGACCGCAGCCTCAAGGTCGGCGCGCACGGCCTGCCGCTGATGGGCAGCGGCGACTGGAACGACGGCATGAACCGGGTCGGCGCCGAGGGCCGCGGCGAATCGGTCTGGCTGGCGTGGTTTCTCTGCGACCTGGTCGACGACTACGCGCCGATCGCGCGCGAGCGCGGTGAGACCGCACGCGCCCGGCGCTGGGAAGAAGCCGCCCGAAAGTGGCGTGCCGCGCTCCAGAGTGAGGCGTGGGACGGCCAGTGGTACAAGCGCGCGTTCTTCGACGACGGCACGCCGCTCGGCTCGAACGCCAACGCCGAATGCCGCATCGATCTGATCGCGCAGTCGTGGGCGGTGATCTCGAACGCCACGACGCCGGCGTTCCAGCGCATGGCAATGCGCGCGCTCGACACCCATCTGGTCGACACCGACGCCGGCCTGATCAAACTGCTGACGCCGGCGCTGCAGACGCAGCAGCCGAGCGCCGGCTACATCCAGGCCTACCCGCCCGGCGTGCGCGAGAACGGCGGGCAGTATTCGCACGCCGGGGTCTGGGCGCTGATCGCGCAGGCGATGAGCGGCGATGGCGACACGGCGTATCGCTACTTCACCTGGCTGAGCCCGGCGCACCGCGCGGCACACGCGACGCGCGGCCGCGCGTATGCGATCGAGCCCTACGTGATGGCCGGCGACGTGTACTCGGAAGCGCCGTACGTCGGCCGCGGCGGCTGGAGCTGGTACACCGGCTCGGCGGCATGGATGCATCGCGCCGCGATCGAGCACCTGTTCGGCCTGCAGCAACGCGGCGACGAGATCGGCTTCGTGCCGTGCCTGCCATCGCATTGGCCGCAGGCGGAGTTGACGCTGAAGCGTGGCGGCCGCAGCCTGCGGGTGATCTTCTGCCGCAGCGATTGCGAGCCGGCGGTGATCGACGCCCGCGTCACGCTGGTGCCGGGCGAGATGCTGCGCTGGTCCGGGCTCGGCACACACGATACCGCGCTGTTGCGGCTCGACGCCACGCCGACGCACGCCGACGCGGCCGCGCTGCCGACCACCGGGTAGGCGTGCAACCGGTACACCGGGCGCGCCCGGCGTGTCGCGGCGCCGTCCTACAGCGGCGGGTGTGCTGCGCCGATGGGCCGCGAGGTGACGCGTCCTTACAGTCTTTCCATCGACAACGAGGTGATCGAACGCCTTGCTCCGAAGGAGAACGCGATGCTGAAGTGGGCCATTGTCTTTGCCGTGATCGCTGCCGTGGCGGGCCTGTTCGGCTTCACCGGCATTGCCGCCGGTGCGGCCGGCATCGCGAAGATCCTGTTCATCGTCTTCCTCGTGCTGTTCGTGGTCGTCGTGCTGCTGGCCCTGCTGGGCATCGGCGCCGTCAGCTAGCCCGCCGCAGCCAACCGATCCACCCAAGGAGCCTTTCATGAGCGCGAAAAAGGAAACCGGCAACGTGACCTCGTTGCCCGTCAACACAGGTGAGCGTCTGATGCTCGACGAACAGGGTCTGACGAACGCGAAGAAGTCGCTCGACCAGGGCGCCGTGGTGCCGAGCTACGGCCCGTGGCGCGAAGACATCATCAAGCTGCTGAACGACTCGCTCGCGACCGAACTGGTGTGCGTGATGCGCTACAAGCGCCATCACTTCACGGCCAAGGGTCTGGCTTCGCCGAAGATCGCCGAGGAGTTCATGGTGCATGCGCTCGAAGAGACCGCGCACGCCGACCAGATTGCCGAGCGCATCGTGCAACTCGGCGGCGAGCCCGACTTCTCGCCGGCCCACCTGCTCGAACGCAGCCATGCCGACTACGACGCGTCCACCGATCTGAAGGCGATGATCAAGGCGAATCTGATCGCCGAACGGGTCGCGATCGAGGCCTACACGCAGATGATCCACCTGATCGGCGACAAGGATTCGACCACCCGCCGCATGCTCGAAGGCATCCTGAGCCAGGAACAGGAGCACGCCGACGAGCTCAGCGACTGGATGACCGATTGATTCCGGCCTGTGGGTGGCGGGCCCGATGGCCACCCTTCAACTCATAACTCAACTCCCAGGAGAGATTCACCATGAAACTGCGCACTTCCATCGCTTCGGCCATCGCCGTCATCGCCCTCGTCACCGCATCGGGCTGCGCGGTCACGCGCGGCCAGGAAACCGTCGGCGCTTACGTCGACGACGCCGCCATCACGACCTCGGTCAAGGCACGCTACGTCGACAACAAGGAAGTCGACGCAACGTCGATCAAGGTCGAGACGCTGAACGGCACCGTGATGCTGTCGGGCTTCGCGAAGAACTCGACCGAGCGCTCGACCGCCGAAGACATCGCGAGCAAGGTCAAGGGCGTGAAGAGCGTCAAGAACTCGATCGTCGTGCGCCCGTAAGCGACGCGGTCCGCGATGCCGCCGACATCCCGATGTCGGCCATCCACGCCCCGGGTTCCTCGTGAACTGCGGGGCGTTCCATTGCCGCTCCCAGCCACTCGCCACGACACCGCTCATGCCCGCAACCTCCCCCGACACCCCGGCCGCGCCGACGCCGACCTCCAGCTACGCAACCACCGTGATGGCGGTGCTGGCGGTCGTCGTCGCGCTGTGGTGGGGGCGCAGCTTCATGGTGCCGCTGACCGCGGGGCTGATGCTGGCGCTGCTGGTGATGCCGGTCACGGCCGTGTTGACGCGCTGGTTGCGCGTGCGTGTGCTTGCGACCACCCTGACGCTGATGCTCGTGATGACCGTGCTCGGCTTCGCGGCCGCCGCGTTCGGTGACCAGCTCGGTCGGGTGGCCGGGCGCGCGCCCGACATGATCAGCCTGGTCGCGCAGCAGGTCGCCGACACCGACCCGGGAGCCGATTCGGTGCTCAGGCGCGCGCGCGACGCATTTCGCGAGCTCGACCGCGCGGCCGAGCGTTTCGCGGGCATCAACAAGCCCGTCGTCCAAACCGCGCGCGCCAAGGCCGCGGCCGCAAAACAGGCGGCCGCCGCGGCCAGCGCGGCCGACGCCGCCGCGCCGCCGGTGAGCATTTCGCAGACGGCAACGGTGGCACTGCGCGAGACCGCCTTCAGCGGCTCCGGTGCCTTGCTCAAGTTCGCCAGCGACCTGACCATCATCTTCTTCATCGCCTTCTTCGTGCTCGCCGGCGGCAAGCCGCTCCTCGTGCGCTTTCTCGACCTCTGGGGCGAGCGCCCCGAGCTGCGCGAACGCGCCCAGCACGCAGCGAACGAATGCGTGCGGCAGATCCGCATCTACGGCGGCGTGCTGCTGGTCACGAACTCGATCGTGGGCCTCGTGGTCTGGGCCGCGTTCGCGCTCGCCGGGCTGCCCGATGCGGGCGGCTGGGGTCTCACCGCGGCGGTGCTGCACGTGGTGCCCTATCTCGGCATGGCGCTGCTCACCGTGCTCGGCGCCGCCGAGGCCTTTCTCGTCCACGGCACCGTCGGCGCGGCCATCGGCATGGCGGCCTTCATCGTGCTGATGTCGACGCTGATCGGCACCGTCGTCACCGCGTGGCTGCAGGGCCGCGCCGCGAAAATGAATGCCGCCGCGGTGTTCATCGGCGTCGTGTTCTGGGGCGCGCTGTGGGGGGTGTGGGGCCTGCTGCTCGGCCCGGCGCTGGTGGTGCTGACCAAGGTGGTGGCGGAACACACGAAGCCGGGCCGGCGCTTCGCAAACCTGATGCAGGGCTGAAGCGCACGGCACGCCGTCAAAACTTGCTGCGCATGAAAATCCCGAGCCCGCCGCGCTTCACACGCACGGTCATGCGCGTGTCGCCGTCGAGCTTCAGGCCGAGGCCCCCGTAGGCAATGTCGAAGCGCGATTGCGCGGCCTTGAACTCGATACCCACCTTGCCGACGACCGCTTCACCGCCGTCGAGACCGTGCCCGCGCACGCCGGACGCATCGGCATAGAGCGTCGCGTGATCGGAGCTGCGGTAGCGCATGCCGACGGTCATCACGGTGGCCGCCGCCAGCACGCTCGCCGACCCGTCGGTCGCCAAACCCGGCAGGCTGCCGGTCGGCCGCGCGCCTTGGGTCAGCGTGCCCAGACCGAGGCCGAGGTCGGCGCGCCCTCGCGACAGCCACCAGCGGTAGCCCACTTCAGTCGTTTCGATGCGGTAGCCGGGCATGGCGCGCTGCGATTCGACGGGTGCGTCGTAGCGGATCACGCGGGGCGCATCAGGGCTGCCCGCGCCAGGCAGCGATTCGCGGACCAAGGGCACGACCCGGGTGTCTTCGTCGTCAGCCAGAACCGCGCCGGCCGACGCCATGCCAAGCCCCAGCAGCAAGAACCGAATCGACGTGCGCATGATGCGAGTGCCTTTCGATCTGGATTCGACTCAGCCGCGCGCGCGCAGTTCCCGAACCCGGCGCGTGGACTCGCGCGACGTGGAACCTGCCTGCTGCTGTCGATCGCGATGCATGTGTGGCGCTCCGGACGGATAGGTCGCTGGCGGTGCAGCAGCCTCTGTCCATGGTCACAGCGTAGCGAGGCGCCACCGCGCGCGCGGTCGGCGCGCGCCGAAACGGGCGTAGGACGGAACCCACTTCCGACTGCGCTGCCTCACCGGCAGTCAGATCAGCGGCCGCGGCGCCGGCTTGCCGTCGCCATACAGGTCGGCGATGCGGGTCAGCGCGTGCACGTCGAGCAGGTGCAGCCGGCCGTCCTTGATGCGGTGCAGGCCGCGCTGCTCCAGCTTGCGCAGCGTCTTGTTGGTGTGCACCAGCGACAGGCCCAGACCATCGGCGATGTGCTGCTGCGTCAGCGGGAACGGCACACCGAGTTGTTGCGTGTCGACACCGGGCGTCAGCGCCGCGGCACGCTTGAACAGCACGACCAGCAGCGTGGCGATGCGTTCCTCGGCGCTGCGCCGCCCGACCGACAGCAGCGTGTCGTCGACGAGCGACTCCTCGTGCGCCGTCAGCCAGGTGACGGCAAAACCGAGCGTCGGCGCCGAGCCGTGCAGTTCCCAGAGCGCGTCGCGCCGAAACACGCACAGCACCACGTCGGTGAGCGCCTGCACGCCGTGCGGCGACGCGTCGCCCATCTTCTGCTGCACGCCGACGAAGTCGCCGGCGAGCAGAAAGTTCAGGATCTGCCGGCGGCCGTCGCTGAGCGTCTTGAAGCGGAACGCCCAACCACTGAGCACCGTGTACAGCGGCGCGTTCGATTGCCCTTCGTGGATGATGCTGCGTTCGGCCTGAACGACGATCTGCTCGCGTTTCAGCGATTCGATCAGTGCCACCTCGGCGGGGGCGTGGTCGGTGAACAGCGGCAACGCGCGCAACGGGCACGCCTGGCAGGACACGTACTTCACGCCAGCGCGCCCCACAAGGATCGACCGAAAAAGCCGGCGATCGCCGGCTTTCGCTGGTTCGGCACGCCGATCAGCTCTTGTTGAATTTCGCCTTCGCGGCGCTCACGCAAGCCGCCTTGGCATCGCCGGCGAGTGCATCGCACTTCTCGGCGGCGAGCTTGTAGTCGGCATCGCGCTTGTCTTCGGCGGCGTCCTTGCGGGCCTCGCCGACCTTCTTGTTCAACTTGGCGTCGGCGATCGCCTTCGTGTGCGCCGACTTGGCTTCGGTCTTGCACACGTCCTTCTCGTTGCCGCCCTTGTCGTCGCACATTTCCTTGGCGACCGCGTAGTCACCATCGGCCTTCGCGACTGCGATCTTGTTCGAGTCGGCCGGCTTGCCGGTGTAGTTGAATTCGGCCTCGGCCTTGGCGACGCTCTCCTTGGCCTTCGCCTGCTCGACGCAGATGTCCTTCTTGTTGCCGCTGTATGCGTCGCAGGCCGCCTTGTCGGCCTTGTACTCGGCGCCGATGCGGTCCTTGGCAGCGCTGTAGTCGGTCTTGTTGCCGGTGGCGGCGAACGCGCCCGACGCGGCGAACATGGCGGTGAACAAGGCGGTCGCAGCGAGGCCGGTCTTGCAGTGTTGAAGCGTGATCATCGTGACTTTCCTTTCGGTTGACGGCGTGGTGTCCGCGGTGCCGGAAGTATGAAAAGCGGACTTGGTCCGACACAGCGGACGGCACCGCAACGGGGCGTAGTTCTTCTCCTACCGGCCTGCCGCCCGCTTCGGCGCACGCGGCGCCGGCAGCAGCGGCTTCGCGGCGATGCGCTGCGCGAGCGCGCGGCAGGCATCCGAGTCGCGCTTGGCGTCGGCGCTGTCGCCCGTGTCCATCAACGGAATGATCGCGGCCAGCGGGTTGACCAGTGCGAGCAACGCCGAGGCGCCGAGGCGCGCGGCCAGCCTGCCCTTGTCGACCGACACGCTCGGGTTCGCGAAGCTGCCGCGCAGCAGCACCGGTGTGCGCAGCGCCAGCGGGCTGAAGTCTCGCGGCGTGGTGACGACGCGCAGGTCGAGCGCCTCGGTGGCGAGCGAGAGCGACCCGTCGACCCAGATCGTCGAGTCGGGCGTTTCGAGCACCAGCACGCGCGGTCTCAACAGGCCCTTCTCGGCGCTCAGGTCGACCACCGTGCAGTCGATCGGCAGCGTGTCGTCGCCCTTGATCAGCACGCCCAGGCCTTGCGCGATGTCCAGACCCGCGGCTTCGACCGCGAGGTGCGAGATCGTGCCCTTGCGCACCTGCATGCGCACCGCGCCCTCCAGGCTGCCGAGGATCGCCGCGGTCGACTTGCCCTGCCCGGCGACACGCGCTTGCCCGGCGAGATTGCCGGTCAGGTACGGCGGCGCGCTGTCGGCCCGCGCCTGCCTGATCCAGCTCTCGAGCCGCACGCCGGTCCAGCGCAGATCGGCCGTCCAGAGCGCTTGCGCCGTGCGGCCGTCGAGCTGAACGACGCCGAACAACCGGCCCTGGCCGGTGCGTGCTTCGAGTTCGCGCAAGGTCAGCACGCCGTCGGCCAGCACGAGGTGGGTGCGCAACGGCTTCAGTGGTTCGAGAAAACTGCTGCCCAGGTCGAGGTTGTCGATGTCGACCAGCACGTTGGCGTCCATCGCGCGCAGCGACGGCAAGTCGAACTCGCGGTTCGGCAGCACGTGGCCGGCGGCGGTCGTGCTCGCGACCGGCGGCGCGGCGGCGTCGACGACGACACCGCCTTTCTTTGCCGGCGCGCCGACTGCCGGCCCTAAGTCGGCCAGCAGCAGCTTCGAGCCGGTGAGCCGGCCCGCGAGCATCGGCCGGGCCGGGCGCGGGTCGTAGGTGAACGCGCCCCTGAGGCGGCTCGAACCGATCGCGGCGCTGTCGACGACGGCGTTCCAGACCACGCCCTGCTTCGCGATCAGGCCCGCGGCGCGAAACGGCGGCGTCGTCGGCAAGGTCAGGCCGAGCGGGTCGCCGGCCGCGGCCAGCGACGGCCCCTGCACCGTGAAGCGGCCCTTCAGCGCGCTCAGGTGCAGCGCGTCGGTGGCAGTTCCCTTGAACGACAGCTTCGCGCCACCGAGGCGCGCCTCGAGCGTGATCGGCAAGGCGAGCGACTCGGCATCGTCGGCGATCACCGGCAGCACGCCGGTGGTCTGCAGGTCGATGCGCAGCGGCTGCTTCCGGTAGCTGCCCGTGGCGTTGAACACGAGGCCGGTCGCGGTGCCCGACGGTCGGATGCCGCTCGACGAGATGTTCGTACCGTCGACCAGCGAGTAGGTCGCGGCGAGTTCGATCGCCATCAGCGCGTCGCGCAGCACGAGCGTGCCCGAATCGACCTGCAGGCGCCCGAACACCGGCAGCTTCGTTGGCTGCGCGGCGGTGTCGGGCACATCGGTCTGCTTGCCGAACTGCCACGAGGCGCGGCCGTCGGCCCTGCGCTCGATCCGGCCGTCGAGCGCGGCGGCACGCAGTTCGCGGATACGCAGCGGCGCACCACGGCTGGCGCGCCAGAGGTCGACATAGCCGAGCTTCATGCGCGCGTCGCGCGCCAGCAGCATGTGCGGCGCCTGGCTCCAGGCCGGCGCGCCGATCTCGATGTGCGCGGCGTTCAGTTCGATGCCACCGAGCAGACGGATCGTCACCTTCGGCTTCGCGGCGTCGGCGCTCAGGCTGACGCGGCGTTGCAGCGTGTCACCGAGCCAGCGCTGCATCGGCGCTGCGAGGAAGGGCCAGCCGGTCGCCTCGCAGACACCGAGCGCGACGACGAGAGCCGCGAGCAAGCCACCCGCGATCCAGCGCCAGCGAACGGGTTTTGCGGTCGCTTCGTTCATGTCCGATGCTGGCACGCGCGCGGCGGGCGCCGCATCGGGCGTGCCCGCCTTCGCCTGTGGGGCGACTCCTACAGCGCGCCTACAGCGCGTCGGGATTCAGCGCCGTCGGCGGCTTGCCGGCGTTCGGACCGAAGCCGAGCGCGGCGATCAGATTGTCGACCGCGAGGTTCGCCATCGCGCGCCGCGTCGGGATGCTCGCGCTGGCGATGTGCGGCGTCAGCACCACGTTCGGCACGCTCAGCAGATCGGGATGCACTTGGGGCTCGCCCTCGAACACGTCGAGCCCGGCCGCCGCGATGACCTTGTCGCGCAGCGCCTGC
Organism: Pseudomonadota bacterium; assembly: GCA_040389925.1. GTDB lineage: Bacteria > Pseudomonadota > Gammaproteobacteria > Burkholderiales > Burkholderiaceae_C > LMDS01. The sequence goes on along the minus strand of JAZJZJ010000206.1, from coordinate 612 downwards.
GCCAGCGCCGCGTCGTCGACGATGCCGCCGCGGGCGATGTTGGTCAGCGTCGCCGTCGGCTTCATCCCCTTGAGCTCAGCCGCGCCGATCAGGTGGTGCGAGGCCGCGCTGTACGGCACGACGATCACGAGGTGATCGCTCTGGCGCAGCAGCGTGTCCTTGTCGACCCAGCGCGCGCCGAGTTCGGCCTCGATCGCAGCATCGAGCCGCGAGCGGTTGTGATAGATCACTTTCATGCCGAAGCCGAGCGCGCCGCGCCGCGCGATCGCCTGCCCGATCCGGCCCATGCCGAGCACGCCCATGGTCGCGCCATGCACGTCAGCGCCGGCGAACGCATCGACGCTCCACTTCGTCCACGCGCCGCTGCGCAAGAAGTGCTCGCTCTCGGCAATGCGCCGCGCGGTCGCCATCATCAACGCAAAGCCGAAATCGGCGGTGGTCTCGGTCAGCACGTCGGGCGCGTTGCTCACGACCACGCCATGCGCGGTGCAGGCCGGCACGTCGACGTTGTTGTAGCCGACCGCCATGCTGCACACGGCGCGCAGATCCGGGCAGGCATCGAGCAGCGCGGTGTCGATCGGCTGCGTGCCGGTGATGAACACGCCGGCCTTG
>JAZJZJ010000205.1:0-9127 GCA_040389925.1 Pseudomonadota bacterium | reverse complement strand
TGATGGACTACCCCGGCGCGTCGCCCGAGATCGTCGAGAGCGAGGTCACGAAGAAGGTCGAGGAAGCGGTCAACACCGTGGCCGGCATCAACACGCTGTCGTCGCGCTCGTACGAAGGCACCTCGGTCGTGATCGTCGAGTTCAACCTCGATGTCGACGGGCGCAAGGCCGCCGAGGACGTGCGCGAGAAGGTCGGCCTGATCCGCCCGCTGCTGCGCGACGAGGTGAAGGAGCCACGCATCTCGCGCTTCGACCCGCAAAGCGTGCCGATCTTCAATGTCGCGCTGCTCTCGACCGACGGCAAGAAGAGCCCGCAGGAGCTGACGACCTGGGCCACGCAGGTGCTGCAGAAGAAGCTCGAGAACGTGCGCGGCGTCGGCTCGGTCAGCGTGATCGGCGGCATCGAGCGCGAGATCAACCTGTACGTGAAGCCGGCCGCGCTCGACGCGCTGGGCATCAGCATCGACCAGGTCGTCGCGGCGGTGCGCAGCGAGAACCAGGAGCTGCCGATGGGCGCGATCCGCTCGCTCGAACAGGAGCGGGTCGTGCAGATCAACGCGCGGCTGAAACGGCCGGAGGACTTCCGTGACATCGTCGTCGCGCGTCGAGGGGCCACGAGCGGCGCCGCCGGCGCCGTGGGCAACCCGGTCAAGCTCTGGCAGGTCGCCGACGTCACCGACGGCCCGCAGGAAGTCGAGACCCTCGCGCTCTACAACGGCCAGCGCACCGTGCTGCTGAGCGTGCAGAAGTCGCAGGGCGAGAACACGATCGCGGTGGTCGACGGCTTGCAGCAGGCGCTGAAAGAAGCAAAGCCGCTGTTCCCGCCCGGCGTCACCGCGTCGGTGAACCGCGACAACTCAAGGGCGATCCGGGTCTCGGTCGCGAACGTGAAGCGCACCTTGTTCGAAGGCGCGGCGCTGACCGTCCTGATCGTGTTCCTGTTCCTGAACTCGTGGCGCTCGACCGTGATCACCGGCCTGACGCTGCCGATCGCGCTGATCGGCACCTTCCTGTTCATGTATCTGTTCGGCTTCACGATCAACAGCATCACGATGATGGCGCTGAGCCTGTGCGTCGGCCTGCTGATCGACGACGCGATCGTCGTGCGCGAGAACATCGTGCGCCATGTGCAGATGGGCAAGAGCGCGCATCAGGCCGCGCTCGACGGCACCAACGAGATCGGCCTGGCGGTGCTCGCGACCACGCTGTCGATCGTCGCGGTGTTTCTGCCGATCGGCTTCATGGGCGGCATCGTCGGCAAGTTCTTCCACGAGTTCGGCCTGACGATCGTCGCCGCGGTGCTGATCTCGATGTTCGTCAGCTTCACGCTCGATCCGATGCTGTCGAGCGTCTGGCACGACCCGCAGGCCCACGGTGGGCCGAGAGGCGAACCCGTCACGCTGTACGACAAGACGATCGGCCGCGTCACGCAGCTGTTCGACCGCCTCACCGACGTGCTCTCGCGCACCTACCAGCGCATCCTGCGCTGGTCGCTGAAGCACAAAAAAGCCACGCTGGCGATCGCGCTCGCCACCTTCGTCGCGAGCTTCTTCATCATCCCGCTGCTCGGTGCCGAGTTCGTGCCGAAGGCCGATTTCTCCGAGACCCAGGTCAACTTCTACACCCCGGTCGGCTCGTCGCTGGAGCAGACCGAGGCGCGCGCGAAGCAGGTCGACGCGGCGCTGCGCGAACTGCCGGAGGTGCAGTACACGGTCACCACGATCAACAGCGGTCAGGCCGCCGGAAAAATCTACGCCGCCACCTATGTGCGCATGGTCGACCGCAAGGACCGCCAACGCAGCATTCAGCAGATGGCGGTGCCGATGCGGGAGCGGCTCGCGCGCATCCCGGGCATCACGATCACGAACATCGGCACGACCGATCTGGGTGGTGGCAAGAGCCTGCAGTTTTCGGTGCAGGGGCCCGACCTGGCCGAACTGGAGCGGCTCTCGCGCCTGATCACGCCGAAGTTGCAGGCGATCACCGGCCTGGTCGATCTCGACAGCACGCTCAAGCCCGACAAGCCGACCGTCGCGATCGACGTGAAGCGCGACGCGGCCTCCGATGTCGGTCTGAACGTCAACATGCTCGCGACCAGCCTGCGCACGATGGTGGCGGGCACGACGGTGGGCAACTGGCGCGCGCCCGATGGCGAGAACTACGACGTTAACGTGCGCCTCAGCCCCGAGGCCCGCGTCTCGATCGCCGACCTGCAGCGCATGCCGATCAATCTGGCGGCCGGCGCCGACGGCTCGGCGCGCTCGGTGCGGCTGTCGCAGGTGGCCGACATCACGCCCTCGACCGGCCCGAACCAGATCAACCGGCGCGACCTGAACCGCGAGATCAATTTCGACGCGAACGCGTTCGGCCGCAGTTCGGGCGATGTCTCGGCCGAAATCAAGACCGCGCTCGACGGCGTCAGTTGGCCGCCCGGCTACCGCTACAGCTTTGGTGGCTCGACCAAGAACATGACCGAGTCGTTCCAGTACGCGGTCGGCGCACTGGCGCTGGCGATCGTCTTCATCTACATGATCCTGGCGAGCCAGTTCAAGAGCTTTCTGCAGCCGCTGGCGCTGATGAGCGCGCTGCCGCTGACGCTGATCGGCGTCGTGCTGACCCTGCTCGCGTTCCGCTCGACGCTGAACATGTTCAGCATCATCGGCATCGTGATGCTGATGGGGCTGGTAACGAAGAACGCGATCCTGCTGATCGACTTCGCGATCCGCTCGCGTGCCGGCGATCATGGCGAGCCGCCGCGCGAACGCGAAGACGCCCTGCTGCACGCCGCGCAGGTGCGGCTGCGCCCGATCTTGATGACGACGCTGGCGATGGTGTTCGGTATGGTGCCGCTCGCGTTCGCGCTGTCCGAAGGCTCGGAGCAGCGCGCGCCGATGGGTCAGGCGGTGATCGGCGGCGTGATCACCTCGTCGCTGCTGACGCTGGTCGTGGTGCCGGTAATCTACTGCTACCTCGACGACTTGGCGACGTGGGCCAAACGCCACTGGGCCGGCAAGCGCCCGGCGCCGCCCGCTGATCCGGCGGTCGCCGCCACGGCCAACCCATAGAATTCGCGCGCCACTTCACCTCTTGAGCCCGTTGCGCACCATGAACATCGAACAAGCCCGCTTCAACATGATCGAACAGCAGATCCGCCCGTGGGATGTGCTGAATCCGGGCGTGCTGGAGTTGCTCGCCGTCGTGAAGCGCGAAGACTTCGTGCCGGCGGCGCACCGCGCGCTGGCCTTCGTCGACACCGAGGTTCCGCTGCCGGGCGGCCAGTGCATGCTGGCGCCGAAGGTCGAGGCGCGCATCCTGCAGGAACTCGCGGTCGGCAAGCACGAGCGCGTGCTCGAGATCGGCGCCGGCTCGGGCTACATGGCGGCGTTGCTGGCGCACAAGGCGCAGCAGGTGACCTCGCTCGAAATCGACCCCGATCTGGCGCGCTTCGCGGCCGCGAACCTGAAGCGCGCCGGCGTGATGAACGCGAACGTCGTGAATGCCGACGGCGCCGGCGGCCTCGCCGCTGATCTGGCGAGGGAAGGCCCGTTCGACGTGATCGTGCTGTCGGGCTCGGTCGCCGAGGTGCCCGAGGCCTTGCTGTCGCAGTTGAAGGTCGGCGGGCGCTTGGCCGCGATCGTCGGCGCCGAGCCGGTGATGCGCGCGATCCTGATCACCCGCACCGGCGAGCAGGGCTTGGAGCGCAGGGTGCTGTTCGACACCGTCGCGCAGCGCCTGCGCGGCTTCACCGAGCCGACCCGGTTCCACTTCTGACCATGAAGCAGATCAGTGGCCGCGATCTTGTCGGCATGACGAATCCGGCCAGCGCCGCCGCCGGCGCCCCGATGCCGTTGCTGCTCGACGTGCGCGAGCCTTGGGAGTTCGCGCTCGCGGCGATCCGCATCGACGGGACCGAGACGCGGCTGATGCCGATGAACACCGTTCCCGAACGCAGCGGCGAGTTCGACCCGGCGCAGCCCATCGTCTGTATTTGCCATCACGGGGCCCGAAGTGCGCAAGTCGTCGCATTCCTCGAGCGCCAGGGGTTCGAGGCGGTCTATAACCTCGCCGGTGGCGTCGACGCCTGGTCGGCGCAGATCGACGCCGCCGTTCCCCGCTACTGAGCCCCCCAGGAAATGTCTCCGACATTCCCGCCCCCAAGGGTCAAGCAAAGTGGCAGAGCCACATTTGCTTGAGAACAGAACACAACGAATCCGTCGAGGAGGTCACCCATGTCATCGAGCCACCGCCACCCCACCCTGCGCCCACGCGCGCTCGCGGCGGCCTTCGCCATCGCCTTCGGCCTCGGCGGTGCGCTCAGCGCGCAGGCTCAGAGCCTGCAGGATCTCTACCAGACGGCACACGGCTACGACGCCGCCTACCTCGCCGCGCGCGCCGGCCTCGACGCCGCGCAGTACCGCTACGACCAGGCGCGCGGCCTGCGGCTGCCGCAGATCGGACTTGGCGTCGTCGGGGCGCGCCAGTTGAGCAGCACGCCCGATTCGCCGTCGACCCAGGTCGCCAACGCGACCTCGCTGAACGCCACGCTGAGCGGCTCGCAGACCCTGTTCAACCGCGCCAACGACGTGTCGATTTCGCAGGCCGAGAAAGCCGTCGACGCCTACCGCGCCGACCTGGAAGCGTCGGAGCAAGACCTGATCCTGCGCGTCTCGCAAGCCTACTTCGACGTGCTCGCCGCACAGGACAACCTCGCCACCGCGCGCGCCAGCCTCACCGCGATCTCGGAGCAGGTCGCCTCGGCGAAGCGCAACTTCGAGGTCGGCACCGCGACCATCACCGACACCCGCGAGGCCCAGGCCCGCTACGACCTGGCACGCTTCACGCAGATCCAGGCCGAGAACGACCTGACGACGAAGCGCATCCTGCTCGACCAGACCGTCGGCCGCGCCGGCGTGGTGCCGAAGCAGCTCGCGGTGCCGATCGCGCTGCCGGCGCTGACACCGGCGAACGTCGACGAGTGGGTCACGCGCGCCGATGCCGAGCACCCGCTGGTGCGCAAGGCGCGCGTCGCGCTCGACATTGCCCGGCTCGACACCTCGAAAGCCCGCGCCGGCCACCTGCCGACCGTGACGCTGAACGGCAGCTACGGCCGCGGCCGCGCCGCCAACGATCTGCAGACGCAGGGCGCCGGGTTCTCGTACACGACGCCGAACACGGTCAGCAGCGTGTCGGTCAATGTCAACGTGCCGCTGTTCGCCGGCTTCCAGGTCCAGAACCGCGTGAAGGAAACGCTGGTGCTCGAGGACAAGTCGATCAACGACCTCGAGTTCGCGCGCCGCAGCGTCGCTCAGGCGACGCGCCAGCTGTTCTACGGCGTCGGCTCGTTCGCCGCGCAGGTCAGCGCGCTCGAAGCGGCCGAGTCGTCGAGCAAGCTCGCGCTCGAAGCGACGCAGCTCGGCTTCAAGGTCGGCGTGCGCGTCAACATCGACGTGCTGAACGCGCAGGCCCAGCTCTACACCACGCAGGCGCAGCTCGCGAAAGCGCGCTACGACACCATCATGGCCGGCCTGCGGCTGCGCCAGGCCTCGGGGCGGCTGACGCCCGACGACGTGGCGTCGGTGAACGGGTTGCTGATCCGCTGACCGCGCCGGGGTTCAGACGCGCAGTGAACCGCGGAAGCCTCTCGCCGCGTAGTACGACTGCGCACCGTTGTGATAAACGAATACCTTGCCGTATCGCTTGTCGCAAAACAGAGCCCCGCCCAGTGCTCTGACCTCAGGCGGCGTTCTGACCCAGCTGGACGTCTTCGTATCGAAGTCACCGAGCCGCTGCAGTTCCCGGTACTGCGCCTCGGTCAGAAGCTCGATGCCCATCGCGGCCGCGATATCGACCGCGCTGTCTTTGGGCTTGTTCTCTTTGCGGGACGCAAGCGCTTCGCCGTCGTAGCAGGCGCTTCTGCGTCCCGTCGGGCTCTCTGCGGCGCAGTCACAGAAGATCAGGTGGCCCGTCTCCGGGTCCTGGCCAATGACGTCGGGCTCGCCCCCGGAAACGTCCATCTCTCGCAAGGATTTCAGCGCATCGGGATTGCTCTCGAGCCTGGCGCGCACCGCGGCCCACGCGATGCCGGCATGCCGGTGCATGTTGGCGTCGAAGCGAGCCTTCAGTGCCTGAAACAGATCGTCCCGTTCGCGTGTTTTCATGGTCCTGGAAGCGCGTTCATGATGGGTTGCGGATTTGAGGCGGCTGCCAAAGTTCGACCTTTCAAGCCCTTGCGGGTGAGCATGCATGCCAAAGCAAGGCAACCGCGCCGGCAATGACAACCGCCTCCATGAACCAGGCGTGGACTCCAGCGGGGATGTGCCTGAGCAATGCACGGGCAAGGAACGCTCCCGGGACCGTGAACACGCCGACCAGCAACCCGACCAGCGCGAGTTCGAGGCTCAGCGCGGCGAGCTTGCCGAACAGCACGACCTTGGCGAGACCCATGATCAGGGAGACGACGGCGTCGGTGGCGACGAGTGCGCTGCCAGCCACCCCGACGGACATCAGTATCGAGATCAGAATGACACCGGTGCCGGTCATTCCGCCGTTGATGAAACCGAAGCAGCCACCCGCGCCGAACTCCATCGCAGGCGAGAGCTGGAGCCGAGCTCGACGAAGCAGCCGTCGAAGCGGAACACTGACGAGCAAAAACGCGCCCAGCAGTACCGCAATCCAAGTAGCGCTCAGCAGCGTGTAGCTGTAGGCGCCAGCGGCGCACGCCGGCAAGCCGACTGCCAGCATTCTCAACACGTGGGTCCACTGAACATCCCGCCAGAAGGCGACAACGCGGCTGCCGTTGTTCAACAGCATGGCGACCGCCATGACCGGGATCACATTGGCCACACCAACCAGGGGGACCAGGAAGACGGGGAGCACAAGTCCGGTTCCGAAACCGGACAGGCCGCCAAGCGTTGACGCAGCCAACGCGACTGCGCAAGCCAGCGCAAGCTGCCATGGGCTGTCGATGGCGCTCATCACTTCCTGCAATCGCCGCCAAGTGATACCGAGCCGTCCCTGCATTCGGTGAGGATCGGCTGCGCATTCTTTCCGCCCCGCTTGAGGGCATCGTCCGCGCCGCTGCTTGACGCCGCCTGCGTGTACATCAGCTTCTTCGCGCCACGCTCGCAAGTGCCTACCACCTTGCCCGGAGATGAAGCACTTGCGTCGACCACAGATACGCTGAACTGCGTGACGCCGGCGCTGCGAATCCTGACCTCCACCTCGGCCTGCAGTTCAGCGCAAGTCACGGCACTGCAGGGCAAGGCCGGGAGCGTTGCTGCGGCGATGACAGCTCTTGAAAAGGCGCGGGAGCTCATGGCGCCGCCATTGTGCTGCATCCTCTCCGGCCCGATGGTCTTGCGATTGCCAACCTTTGACATGAGCGGGCGTCGTTCCGCGGTGTCGCTCATGTCTGTCTTGTCCGATCATCCGGTCTTCAATGGCCCCGCGACCCTGTACGTACTGAGGATGACGCCGGACGGCGTTGCGTGCGTGCTGACGAGCTCGAACGCGCGTGCCGGGGTTCCCTCTGCAAAGAAGCGCTTCCCCGTGCCCAGCAGGACCGGAGAGACGATCAACACGACTTCATCCGCCAAGCCGTGTTCAAGCACCGTCGACGTCAGCGTGGAACTGCCCGAGAGGACGAGGTCCGGGCCGTCCTGCGCCTTGATGTGAAGAATGCCTTTGACGATGTCCGGTCCGAAGCCTGTGAACGGGCCCCATTGAAGACTTTCCGGACGATGGGTAGCGACATGCTTCGTCGCCGCATTGAGGCGGTCCGCGATCGGACTGCTCGGCGCCTTTGGCCAGAAGCCCGACCAGATGTCGTAGGTGCGACGGCCGAGCAGCAGATCAAAGCGTTCGCCGTGCGCGGCCGTCACGGCGTCGCGGCCAGCGGGGGTCCGGTAGGGTGCGGTCCAGTCGCTGTAGGGGAAATCGCCGTCATCTGCGGAATGCTGGATCACGCCGTCCAGCGAGATGTGTTCGATGATCTTGAGCTTTCTCATTCGAGTCTCCGTGTCCGCGGTTGAAGTCGTTGCGGCCGATGCACAAGCGACTCGGCCTGCAATCACACGACGAACCACTGGCGTGACTTTCGACAGTCTCAGGCGAGGGGTCACCCGTTTGGCGGGTGGAAGCCGGCACTCGTTCACGGGGGTCTGTTGTGTCACCCCTCAAATCGGGCACTGGCAGCGCTCGCCTGTGGTGCGAGTATTTCCACATCACTGCGGGAGAACCCATCATGACGACGACGGTAGCTGTCAACGACGTGTTCGTGAAACATGCGAGCGACTCTCTCAGGTGCGGTGAGCTCGGGACCGAGATTCCGAAGGGGCACCTCGGGCCGGTGTTGTTGTCGGACACCGGACGCACGGTGTGGTGGACCGGGCGGGTCGCGATCGGCCTTCGCTACGAACCGCCACGCTATGTGGAGTCACATGCTGAATCGGCTCTTTGGCTGCAGGGTGTCCTGCTGAGGTCCGCTTGGCAACGAGCGTGACTAGCCCGACCGAGCACGGTGCTTTGCCTACTGCGCCGGGACTACCGCGGTGGCGGTGGCATGGACGGCGAGCTTTCCGTCCGCACCCCACAGCCGAGCCTCAAGAAACACAAGTTGCTTGCCGGCCTTGACGACCACACCTTCACCGATGCATTCACCGAGCTTCATGGGTGCGACGAAACTGCTCTTGATCTCCACAGTGGGCAGCCATGTGCGCGTCTTGGCATAGGCGGCGACGGAGACGAGTACATCGATCATGGCCACTGCGAAGCCACCCTGCACATTGCCGAAGTGGTTCCTGAACGCAGGTTGAGGGGCAAACCGAAGGCGGACGCGCCCGACATCGAGGTCTGCTTCTTCCACGGTGCAGGGAGTGAGCTTTGCACACTCTGGCTGTGGCTGGCTGTTAAGCAACTGCTGGAGTTCCGCGGCGGCTGACATGACAAATCGGTCCTCTCTGACGCCCAATGTGCGACATGGGCGGCTCGATGGAAGGGTTAGGCCACAGGCGCGCCAAGACCGCAGCTCAGTTCGATGCCGACGTATTTGAACGGCGCAGATCGTTGATTGACGTAAGCGTCCGGCAAACCCATCTTGAGATCGGATCGTTCGGCGACAACGATCATG
>JAZJZJ010000204.1:0-1894 GCA_040389925.1 Pseudomonadota bacterium | reverse complement strand
GGCCTTGGGCGTGAGCGCGGCGACCGAGTCGATCACGACCAGATCGACCGAGCCCGAGCGCACCAGCGCGTCGACGATCTCGAGCGCCTGCTCGCCGGTGTCGGGTTGGCTGATCAACAGGTCTTGCAGGTTGACGCCGAGCTTTTGCGCGTAGCCGATGTCGAGCGCGTGCTCGGCGTCGATGAAGGCGCAAGTGCCGCCGACGCGCTGCATCTGGGCGATGACCTGCAGCGTCAGCGTGGTCTTGCCGCTCGATTCAGGGCCGTAGATTTCGACGACGCGGCCGCGCGGCAGGCCACCGACGCCCAGTGCCATGTCGAGGCCGAGCGAGCCGGTGGACACCACCTCGATGTCTTCGATCACTTCGCCTTCGCCAAGGCGCATGATCGTGCCCTTGCCGAACTGCTTTTCGATCTGCGACAGCGCCGCTTGCAGGGCCTTGGCCTTTTCGGTGTTGAGTGGGGTCGGGGCGGCGGCTGAAGCTTTTGCAGTGGCGTCCAAGGGGTTCTCCTGAAGTTGGCCGCATTATCTCAAAAGCTGGATGTTTGTACAGTGCCTGCATACAGCTTTTTTGAGCGGCTCCCTACAATGAAGGCTCCACCGGACAGGAGACTCGAATGCGCATCCTGATCGCCGAAGATGACCAGGTTCTGGCCGACGGCCTGCTGCGCTCGCTGCGCAACGCCGGCTATTCGGTCGACCAGGTGGGCAGCGGCACCGAGGCCGATGCGGCGCTGTCGTCGCACGAGTTCGACCTGGTGATCCTGGACCTCGGCCTGCCGAAACTGCACGGGCTCGAAGTGCTGCGCAAGCTGCGCGCGCGCGGTGCGAGCGTGCCGGTGCTGATCCTGACGGCGGCCGACAGCGTCGAGCAGCGCGTCAAGGGCCTCGATCTGGGCGCCGACGACTACATGGCCAAGCCGTTCTCGCTGCAGGAACTCGAAGCGCGGGTGCGGGCGTTGACGCGGCGCGGCCTCGGCACCGCGTCGGCGATCATCAAGCACGGCCCGCTGAGCTTCGACGCGACCGGGCGCGTCGCCTACCTCAATGACCAGATGGTCGAGTTATCGGCCCGCGAGTTGAGCCTGCTCGAAGTCCTGCTGCAGCGCGCCGGCCGGCTCGTCAGCAAGGATCAGCTGGTCGAGCGCCTGTGCGAATGGGGCGAAGAGGTCAGCAACAACGCGATCGAGGTTTACATCCACCGGCTGCGCAAGAAGATCGAGCAGGGCCCGGTGCGGATCGCAACGGTGCGCGGCTTGGGTTACTGCTTGGAGAAGATTGCCGCGTGAAGCCTGCCGAGGCCGAATCGCGGCCCCGCGAGCAGCGCTCGCTGTTCGGCGAGATCCTCGACTGGATGCTCGCGCCGCTGCTGCTGCTGTGGCCGATGAGCGTGGTGCTGACCTGGCTGGTCGCGCAGGGCATCGCCAACAAACCCTTTGATCGCGAGCTTGGCGAGATGGTGCGGGTGCTGGCGAAGGAGGTCTCGGTGCACGCCGATCCCGGTACCCGCAGCGGTTCGCCGCAGGCGGTGTTCAAGCTGCCGGTGGCGGCCGCCGAAATCCTGCGCACCGACGAGGCCGATGACATCTACTACCAGGTGCTCGGCCTGCGCGGCGAGTACCTGAGCGGTGACGCCGCCTTGCCGGTGCCCGCCGACGAAGACCGCGCGCCCGCAGGCGAGGTGCGCTTTCGCGACGAGACGCTGGGCAACGAAACCGTGCGCGTCGCGTACATGTGGGTGACTGTGCAGGAGCGCGCGCAAGAGCGCAGCCTCGGCCCGGTCACCGACGCGCCGCTGGTGCAGGTCGCCGAGACGCTCGGCAAGCGTTCGCGCTTGGCCACCGAGATCATCAAGGGCGTGATCCTGCCGCAGTTCGTGATCCTGCCGCTGGCG
>JAZJZJ010000203.1:0-18166 GCA_040389925.1 Pseudomonadota bacterium | reverse complement strand
ACCGACGTGGCGCTGTTCAACGGCATGCTGCACGTGATGCTGTGGGAAGGCTGGCTCGACATGCCGTACATCGCCGCGCACACCAACGGCTTCGAGGCGCTGAAGACGCGCGTGCGCGACTTCACGCCGAAGGACGTGGCGCAGCTGTGCGGCATCCGCGAGCCCGATCTGATCGAGGCCGCGCGCTGGTTCGCCGGGCTGGATCTGCCGGGCGCGCCGCCTGAGCCGCGCAAGCCGGTGCTGTCGCTGTACTGCCAAGGCCTGAACCAGAGCAGCAGCGGCACCGCGAAGAATGCGGCGCTGATCAACCTGCACCTCGCGACCGGGCAGATCGGCAAGCCGGGCGCAGGCCCGTTCTCGCTCACCGGCCAGCCGAACGCGATGGGCGGGCGCGAGGTCGGTGGCCTGGCGAATCTGCTGGGCGCGCACCGTGATCTGTCGAACCCCGCGCACCGCGCCGAAGTGGCGCGTCTCTGGAATGTGGCCGATGTGCCATCGACGCCGGGCAAGACCGCGGTCGAGATGTTCGAAGCCGTCGCCGACGGCGAGATCAAGGCGCTGTGGATCGCATGCACCAACCCCGCGCAGTCGATGCCCGATGTGTCGGCGGTGCGGCGCGCGCTCGAAGTCGCCGAGTTCGTCGTCGTCCAGGAAGCGTTCGCGACGACCGCCACCTGCGGGTACGCCGATTTGCTGCTGCCCGCCTCGACCTGGGGCGAGAAGGACGGCACCGTCACCAACAGCGAGCGCCGCATCAGCCGGGTGCGTTCGGCGATGCCCGCGGTCGGCGAAGCGCGCGACGACTGGCGCATTGCGGCCGACTTCGCGCGCCGCCTCGAAGCGCGCCTGCAGCCCGGCGGATCGACCCGCTTCGCGTACCCGACACCCGAGTGGGTCTGGAACGAGCACCGCGAGTCGACCCGCGGCCGCGATCTCGACATCACCGGCCTGAGCTATGCCGCGCTCGAACTCGGCGCGCAGCAATGGCCGTTTCCCGAAGGCGCGTCGACCGGCCGCGCGCGGCTCTACGAAGACGGCATCTACCCGACCGACGACGGCCGCGCGACCTTCGTCGACACGCCGTACGTCAAGCTCGCCGAGCCACGCGATGTGCGCTACCCGTTCTCGCTCAACACCGGGCGCCTGCGCGATCAGTGGCACGGCATGAGCCGCACCGGCACGATCGGCCGGCTGTTCGGCCATGTGCCCGAACCATCGATCGAGATGCACGGCCAGGACATGCAGCGCCTCGGCGTCAAGGACGGCGATCTGGTGCAGGTCACGTCGAAGCGCGGCTCGATCGTGTTGCCGGCGCGCGGAAGCGACCAGCAAGGTCTGGCGCAGGCCTTCGTCGCGATGCACTGGGGCGACGAGTTCCTGTCGGGCAGCACCGCGACCGGCCGGCGCGCTGCCGGCGTCAACGCGCTGACCTCGCCGGCGTTCTGCCCGAGTTCGAAACAGCCCGAGCTGAAGCACGCGGCGGTGAAGATTCTCAAGGCCGAACTGCCGTGGAAGCTGCTGTGCGTCGCCTGGCTCAGCGGCGACGAGGCGCTGCGCGCCCGCGAGCAACTCAGGCCGCTGATGCAGGCGTTCGCGTTTGCGGCCTGCGTGCCGTTCGGGCGTGACCGCGCAGGCGTGCTGTTTCGCGCCGCGTCGCACGAGGCGATCGACGATGCGCTGCTGCAGCGCATCGAGGGCATCCTCGGGCTGGGCGCGAAAGGCGTGCTGCACTACACCGACAAGCGCCGCGGCCAGCGCCGCAGCATGCGCGTCGAGCCGAGCGGCAGCGACGCGCGCCTCGAAGGTTTCATGCTCGCCGGCGACATCAGCGCCGAAGCCTGGGTCAAGCCGCTGCTGCAGGACGAGTTGCCCGCGCAAGCCTACGGCCGGCTGCTGCTGATCCCGGGCGCGAAGGCGCCGGTGGCGGTGGCGTCGCGTGGCAAGCAGGTCTGCAGTTGCTTCGATGTGAGCGAGCATCAGATCGAAGCTGCCTTGTCCGCGATCACCGGAACACCGGACGCCCAGTTGCTGCAGCTGCAGGGCCGGCTCCAATGCGGCACCAACTGCGGTTCGTGCATCCCCGAGTTGAAACGGATGATTCAGCTGCGTCAGAAAGTGGCGTGACTGGCCCGACAATTGCTCCCTGCCCGTGCGGGAGACAAGAATGGCGATCGCGAGCTACATCAAGGAAATCGGCCGGGGCAAGGACGGCGCGCGCTCGTTGAGCGAGCCTCAGGCGCACGACCTGATGAGCCAGGTGCTCGATGGCACGGTCACCGACCTCGAGATCGGCGCGTTCGCGCTGGCGATGCGCATCAAGGGCGAATCGATCGCCGAACTCAGCGGCTTTCTGCGCGCGGCGCACGAGCGCTGCATCGGAATCGCGCCGACCCGCCCGACCATCGTGCTGCCCTCGTACAACGGCGCCCGCAAGCTGCCCAACCTGACGCCGCTGCTGGCGCTGCTGCTCGCACAAGAAGGTGCCCAGGTGCTGGTGCACGGGCCGATGCGCGATGCCGGGCGCGTCAGCAGCGCCGAGATCTTTCACGACCTCGGCCTGCCGTTCGCCACCACCGCAGAAGAGATCGAGAACGGCTGGATGCGCCGCGAGCCGGTCTTCATCGCCACCGACGATCTGTGCCCGCCGCTCGCGCGCCTGCTCGAGGTGCGGCGCGTGGTCGGCCTGCGCAACTCGGGCCACACGATCGCCAAGGTGCTGGCGCCCTGCCGCGCCGGCACCTGCCTGCGCGTCGTCAACTACACCCACCCCGAGTACGCGACGATGCTGGGCGAGTTTCTCGCTCACACCGGTGGCGACGCCGTGCTGTTGCGCGGCACCGAGGGCGAACCGGTCGCCGACCCGCGCCGCGCGCCGAAGCTCGATGTGTTCATCGCGGGCCAGGCGCGTGCCGATCTGTCGCGCGCCGCGCACGAAGGCGTGCTGACCGAGCTGCCGTTGCTGCCGCGCGGCTTCGATGCTGCGACCACCGCCCTCTACATCCAGGCCGTCGTCAGCGGCGAGAAGCCGGCGCCCGGGCCGCTGAGCAGCCAGGTCGAGTGCTTGATCGCCGCGCTCGGCGCGATCCATCGCAGCGCACCGAAGGAGCAGATCGCATGAGCGGCAGCGTGACACTGGTCGGCGCCGGGCCGGGTGACCCGGAACTGCTGACGCTGAAGGCCGTGCGCGCGATCGGCCGCGCGACGGTGCTGCTCGTCGACGATCTCGTCAGCGATGAGGTGCTGGCCTTTGCCGCACCGACGGCGCGCATCGTGCGCGTCGGCAAGCGCGGCGGCTGCCGGAGCACGCCGCAAGCCTTCATCGACAAGCTGATGGCGGCCGAGGCGCTGAAAGGCGAGACCGTCGTGCGGCTCAAGGGCGGCGATCCGTTCATCTTCGGCCGCGGTGGCGAAGAGGCCGAGCGGCTGCGCGCGCAAGGGATCGCGGTCGAGGTCGTCAACGGCATCACCTCGGGCCTCGCTGCGGTCACGTCGCTCGGCGTGCCGCTGACCCATCGCGACCATGCGCATGGCGTGATCTTCGTGACCGCCCACGCGCGGGCCGAAGCGCCCGCGCCGCCTGACCCTTCGCGCGCCGACGGCGCGCCGCTCGACTGGCACACCCTTGCCGCCGCAGCCGCACAAGGTCTGACCCTTGTGGTCTACATGGGTGTGACCTCCATCGAAGCGCTGCAGTCGGGTCTGTTGCACGGTCTGCCGGCAGCGACGCCCGCCGCGGTCGTGCAACACGCCTCGCTGCCGCAGCAACGCCAGCTGATCTGCACGCTCGGCACGCTCGCCGCCCGCGTGCACGCCGAGCGCATCGGCAGCCCCGCGATCGTGATCGTCGGCGACGTGTTGCGCGGCGTGCAAACCCTGTCGCGCACCACCGCTGCCGCGCACGCCGCCTGAAATGACGACCCCCAGGCGCCTTCGGCACCGTCCCCCACGGGGAGCGCAGGCCGCAGAGGGCCACGCAGTGGGCCTCTTTGTGGCCCATGGCGGCCCGGCGCTGGCCTGAGGGCCGGCGCCACGCGCCGCATAATCCGCGCCAAATCGAGCCGCGGAGAGCCCCATGAAAACAGAACTCGACAAGCTGAACAAGCTCAGTGAGTCGCACGGCGCGCTGCGCCCCGGCAAGGGCATGGTCACGGGCGTGATCGCGCTCGCGCTCGCGATCCTGTGCTTTCTGGGCGTGCTCGCCTTCCACTGGCCGCAGTACCTGACGACGCCGCAGCTGCGCCAGTCGTACAACGTCGAGGTGATGCGCCAATTGCTGTTCGGCTCGCTGGTGCTGGCGGGCGCGCTGTCGCTGTTCAACATCCTGAT
Organism: Pseudomonadota bacterium; assembly: GCA_040389925.1. Classification (GTDB taxonomy): domain Bacteria; phylum Pseudomonadota; class Gammaproteobacteria; order Burkholderiales; family Burkholderiaceae_C; genus LMDS01. The sequence goes on along the minus strand of JAZJZJ010000203.1, from coordinate 13,840 downwards.
GGGTCGCGCGCGCTGGCTCGCACTCGGCGCCTTCGTGCTGATCGCACTCTCGCTCGCGCTCGGCGGCCACAAGGTGCCGGTCGACAGCAACTTCCCCGACCACACGCCCTACATCGGCCTCGACTGGTTCATCCTCGACCTGCTGGGCTCGACGCTGATCTTCGTCTTCATCGAGAAGCTGTTCGCATTGCGCAAGGAGCAGCCGGTGTTCCGCCCCGAATGGCAGACCGACTTCCATCACTTCATCGTCAACCACATGATCGTCGGCTTCGTGCTGCTGGCGACCAACCTGCTGGTGCACAAGCTGTTCGGATGGGCCGCGCAGGATGGCGTCCGCGGCTGGGTCACGGGGCTGAACTTCTGGGTCGCGCTGTTCCTGATCGTGCTGGTCGCCGATCTGGTGCAGTACGCCACGCACCGCGCGTACAACGAGGTGCCGCTGCTGTGGCGCCTGCACGCGGTGCACCACAGCGTCAAGAGCATGGACTGGCTGGCCGGCTCGCGCCAGCACATCCTCGAGCTGATCATCACGCGCACGCTGGTGCTGGCGCCGATCTACGTGCTCGGCTTCAGCAAGGAGGTGATCGATGCCTACATCATCATCGTCGGCTTCCAAGCGGTGTTCAACCACGCCAACGTGAGCGTGCGGCTCGGGCCGCTGCGCTACATCATCGTGACGCCGAACTTCCACCACTGGCACCACTCGCAGGACATTGAGGCGATCGACAAGAACTACGCCGCGCACTTCGCGTTCATCGACTACGCCTTCGGCACGGCGGTGACCTCGGAGCGCGAATGGCCCGAGCACTACGGCGTGGTCGGCGACTATGTGCCGAACGGGTTCTTCAAGCAGCTGGCGTTTCCGTTCGTGTGGCGGCCCTGATCTCCGCCAACCACTTCGATGCCGTCATCGTCGGCGCCGGCGCGGCCGGCCTGCACTGTGCCGCGATCGCGGGCCAGCGCGGGCTGAAGGTGCTGCTGATCGACCACGCCGAGAAGGTCGCCGAGAAGATCCGCATTTCCGGTGGCGGGCGCTGCAACTTCACCAACCGCGACACGACGCCGGCGAATTTTCTGTCGGCGAATCCGCACTTCTGCCGCTCGGCACTGGCGCGCTACACGCCCGCCGATTTCATCGCCTTGCTGCAGCGCCACCGCATCGCGTGGCACGAGAAGCACAAGGGGCAGCTCTTTTGCGACGAGGGCAGTGACGCCATCATCACGATGCTGCTGCGCGAGTGCGCGCAAGGCGGCGTGACGCGCTGGCAGCCGTGCGGCGTGCAGGCGGTGCGCCAGACCGACGCCGGCTTCGAGCTCGACACCGATCGCGGCACGGTCAGCGCGAAGCAGCTCGTGATCGCAACCGGCGGCCTGTCGATCCCGAAGATCGGGGCGACCGACTTCGGCTACCGCGTCGCGCGCCAATTCGGCCATGCGATCGTCGAGACGCGCCCTGCCCTCGTGCCGCTGACCTTCGACCCGGTCAGCTGGGCGCCGTTCGCGGCGCTGTCGGGCCTCTCGCTCGAAGCCTCGATCGAGACCGGTGATGGCAAGGCGCGCACCACATTCCTCGAAGACCTGCTGTTCACGCACCGCGGCCTGAGCGGGCCGGCCGTGCTGCAGATCTCGAGCTTCTGGCGGGCCGGAACAAAGATTCGGCTCGACCTCGCGCCCGGTCGCGATCTGAATGCGGAACTGCTCGAAGCGAAACAGTCGTCACGCCGCAAGCTCGCGAACGAACTCGCCGAACTGATCCCGAAGCGTCTCGCCGACGCCTGGCTCGCGCCCACGCCCGAACTGGCCGAGCGCACACTGCCCGAGCAACGCGACCGCGATCTCGCGCAACTCGCGGCGCGCCTGCAATGCTGGGAGCTGAAGCCGCAGGCGACCGAGGGCTACCGCAAGGCCGAGGTCACCGCCGGTGGTGTCGACACGCACGAGCTCAGTTCGCAGACGATGCAGAGCACGCGCGTGCCCGGCCTCCATTTCATCGGCGAGGTCGTCGATGTGACCGGTTGGCTCGGCGGCTACAACTTTCAATGGGCCTGGGCGAGTGCGGCGGCGTGCGCCACGGCACTTCACTGAACACGCGCTGAACACGCGCTGATCAGGGCATCGCGAACGCGCGCAACAACAGGCTCGCGCCGCCGATGATCAGCAGCGCCCACACCGCCTGCATCGCACGCTGCGTCGACATCCGCGCATGCATCCGGCTGCCGAGCAGGTAGCCGATCAGCGCGCACGGCAGCAGCGCGAACGCGAGCGGCAGCAGACCGGCTTGGGTGTAGAAGCCGCTGCCGGTGAACAGCACGAGCCGGATCAGCGCGGTGCAGAAAATCAGCACGCCGATCGTCGCGCGCAGCTGGGTCTTGTCGGGCAGGCGGCGCGCGAGGTAGATCGTGTAGATCGGGCCGCCGGTGCCGTACAGCGCGGTGAACGCGCCGCCGATCAGGCCGGCCGGGAACGCCCAGTGACGCGAGGCCGGCGTCGGCGCGACGCGGCTCAGCAGGCTCCACGCGGCATACGCGATGACGAACCCGCCGAGCCCCGTCAACAGCCAGCGCTCGGGCGCCCGCACCAGCAGGATCACGCCGGCCAGCATGCCGACGGCGACGATCGGCAACAGCCGCAGCAGTTCGGGCCGGCTCAGTTGCCGGCGGTTCCTGAGCCCGAGCAGCAGGCCGGCGAACAGGTCGAACACCAGCATCATCGGCACTGCGAAACGCAGCGGCATGAACAGCGCGAGCAACGGGATCGCGACGATCGACGAGCCGAAGCCGGTCAGGCCATAGACCGTGTAGCCGAGCGTGACGATCGCCGCGGCGGCCAGCAGCGTGCCCAGCGGCAGATCGAGCACCGCGCGTCAGCCTGACACGTCAGCGCTTGATCTGCGGCGCCGGCACGCCTTCGATCATCACGTTGACGCAGGCCGGCAGCCGGCTCGCGTGCGCACGCTGCGCCGCCGCGAGCATCGCTTGCGGCTCGGTGACGAATTCGCCGTGCGCGCCGAAGGCCTGCGCGACCGCGTCGTAGCGCAGCGGCCGCAACTCGCAGCCAAGCAGCCGATCGGCGCCGTAGTCGCGCAGCTGGATCTGGTATTCGGCGTTCCAGCGCGCGTCGTTGCCGATCACCGAGACGAAGGGCAGCGCGTAGCGCACGGCGGTGTCGTACTCGGCGATGTGGAAGCCGATCGTGCCGTCGCCCATGATCGCGACGACCGGCGCGTCGTCGGGCACCGCGCAGCGTGCGCCGAGCGCGTACGGCAGGCCGGAGCCGATCGAGCCGGCCACACCGTTGTTGACGCGGTGCGGCGCCGAAAGACAGGCCATCGCCCACTGGCCGATCTCGCCACCGTCGCAAACGAGTACCGACTCGGCGTGGCTGTCGAGCAGCGCTTGCAGCGGGCGCAGCATCTGCACCGGGTGCAGGCGGCCGGCGGCTTCGGAGCGGGCCGTGTCCCATGCCGGTGGACGCCACGCGATCGCGCTGCGCACGTCGGCAAGCCAGTCGCCGGATGATCTTGGCGGCACATGACGCGCGGCGTGCGTCAGCGCCTGCAACGCCGACGCGGCATCGGCCAGTGCGGTGCTTTGCAGCCGCGCGCCGAGCGCGCGCCGCGTGCGCTCGAATTCCTGCGGCTCGGCGTCGACCTGGCGCACCGCCGCGTCGGCCGGGAACGGCGCCTTGCCGAACTTCAACGTGAAGTCGACGCGCTTGCCGACGAGCAGCACGCAGTCGGCCTGCGCCAGCACCTGCGCAAACGCGCCGAGGCTGGCGTCGGCGATGCCGCGCGGGCTCTCCATGCCGATCACCGGGATGGCGCTGGCGGCTTCGAGCGCCGCGATCAGCGCCCGACCGGGCCGCGTCATGCACGCCGCGCCGACGAGGATCATCGGCCGCTTCGCCTGCGCCAGGCGCTGCATCAGCTCGATCGCCGTGCGCTCGGGCAGCGGCATCGGTTCGGGCGCGAACGCCGCGGCGGTCGGCGTCGCGGCCACGGCCGCGTTGTCGAGCACATCGGTCGGCAGGCTCAGGTGCACCGGCCCGGGCCGGCCCGAGCGCGCGAGGCGGATCGCTTTCGCGATGTCGCCGGCCACCTCGTCGGCACTCGCGCAGGCCCATGCCGCCTTCGTCACCGGCGCGGCCATCTCGGCCTGACGCATCTCCTGGAACGCGCCCTGCCCGAGCTGGTCGTTCGGCGCGTGGCCCGAGAGCAGCACGATCGGCGCCTCGGCCATCTGCGCCGTGTACAGCGCCGAGACTGCGTTCGCATGGCCAGGCCCGCCGGTGACCAGCGCGATGCCGACCTCACCGGTGATGCGCGCATACGCATCGGCCATGTGCACGGTGCTGGCCTCGTGGCGGGTGTGGATCAGCTCGATGGCCGAATCGAACGCGGCATCGAACACCGCCATGATGTGGTTGCCCGACAGTGTGAAGATGCGGCGCGTGCCGGCGGCTTCCAGTGCCTGGATCAGCGCATCAGCGCCGCGGGACGGGCGGGTTGAACTCATCTCTGATCCTTCTACTTCAGTTCGATCTGCAACTGGCGGCCGAGCCGCTCATACACCGCGTACTGCTCGGCCGCGAACCTCTCGGTCTCGGCCGGGCTCAGCACGCGCGGAATGCTGCCGGCCTTCTCGGTCGCGGCGATCCATTGCGGATCTCTGGCCGCGGCGCTCAACGTCGCGCTCCAGCGCTCGACCAGCTCCTTGCTCATCCCCGGCGGGCCGTACAGCGCGCTCCAGCCGACGATCGCCTCCAGCTGCGGATAGCCGGCCTCGCGCGCGGTCGGCACATCGGGCAGGTCCTTCACGCGCTCGGGTGTGGTCGTGACGATCGCACGCAGCTTGCCGGCGCGCACGTTGCCCATCAGCGAGCTGAGGTTGCCGCAGCTGAAATCGACATCGCCCGCGAGCACCGCGAGCGCGGCTTCGCCGCCGCCCTTGTAGGCGATCTGCACCGCCGCGTCCTTGCCGAGCTTGAGCACGTCGAACAGCAGTTGCGGGCCGAAATTCAGGATCGTCGCCGGGCCGGAGGTGCTGTAGTTCAGCCTGCCGGGCCGCGCGCGCAAGGCGTCGACCAGGTCCTTCGTCGTCCTGATCGGCGAATCGGCGCGCGTCACGCAGACGTACGGATTCAGCTCCAGCAGGCCGAGGAAGGTGAAGTCGTTCCACTTGTAGCCAGTCGTCGGCTGCAACGCCGGCAGCACCGCCTGCGAGCCGACGCGCGCGATCAGCAACGTGTAGCCGTCGGGCTTGGCGTTGCGCACCGAGGCCGAGCCGATGCCGCCGCTCGCGCCGGCCCGGTTCACCGGCACGAGCGGTTGGCTGAACGACTTCTGCGCGACCATCGCGAGCGCGCGCGCCGCGCCGTCGGCGTCGCCGCCGGCGCTGAACGGAATCACCAGCGTGATCGGTTGATCGGGATAGGCGGGCGTCTGCGCGGGGGCGTTCAGCGCGCATGCGCCGAGGCCAGCCGCGAGGATGCGGCGGAGGTACTGCATGGCTTGTCTCCTGTCGTTGTTGTTGGTGCGGCGCTCAGGCGCTCGCGTCGACCAGAATCGTCTGCCCCGGCACGACGCGCGTGAAGCGCACCGGCTCGCGCCGGATCGCCAGATCGTCGCCCGCCTGCGTCACGACGATGTAGGTCGAGCCGGACAGATCGCCGGTTTGCGGATGGTCTTCGCGGAAGTGCGCGCCGCGCGAGTCTTCGCGCGCCAGCGCCGAGCTCGCGATCACGCGGCTCACTGCGATCAGGCTCTTCAGGTTCAGCCAGTCGTGCCAGCTGAGGTTGAACGCGCGGTCGCCGTCGGCCACACCGGTGCGCGCGAGCCGGCGGTCGAGCTCGGCCAGCGTCGCGAGCGCGCGCTGCAGACCCTCGGCCGTGCGCAGGATGCCGACGTCTTCCCACATGCACTCGAACAGCGCCTCGCGGATCGGCTCGATGCTGCCCGGCGCGTTCGCGAACGGGGCTTCGTGCCACGCGACGCTCGCGTCGATCGCCGCTTCGTCGGCGTCGTGCCAGGCGCCTTCGGCCCGCACCCACGCCGCCATCGAATCGCCGGCGATGCCGCCGAAAACGGTCGAGTTCGCGACGCCGTTGCCACCGAGGCGGTTCGCGCCGTGCACGCCGCCGGTGTCTTCGCCGGCGGCAAACAGGCCGTGCAGCGCGGTGCTGCAGTCGGCGCGGAACTGCACGCCGCCCATCATGTAGTGGGCGGTCGGCACGACCTCGACGAGGCCACCGGCCAGGTCGAAGCCGCAGTCTTCGCAGCGCTCGACCATGCCCTTGAACTGCTTGCGCACGTTGTCGACGCCGAGGTGCGACATCTGGATGTAGACACCGCCGTTCGGCGAGGTACGCCCGGCGCGCATTTCGGCAAAGATCGAGCGCGAGACGATGTCGCGCGTGGCGCGCTCGAGCCGCGGGTCGTAGCGGTCCATGAAGCGCTGCCGGTCGCCATTCAGCAGGTAGCCGCCGGCGCCGCGCAGACCTTCTTCGAGCACGGTGCCGGTCATGCGCGTGCCGGTGCCGGCGAGCAGCCCGGTCGGGTGGAACTGCACCATCTCCATGTCGCGCAGCGGCAGGCCGGCGCGCAGCGCCATCGCCAGGCCGTCGCAGGTCTTGTCACCCGACGGCGTGTGGTACTTGTACATGGTCGGCCCGCCGCCGGTCGCGAGCAGCACGGCCTTGGCTTGCACGAACACGAAGCCGCCGTCGCGCATGTCGATCATCAGCACGCCGGCGAGCGCTGCGCCGTCGGCGGTCTTGACGAGCTCGATCGCGCGGTGTTCTTCAAGGCGCGCGATGCCGCGCGACCAGACCTGTTCCGACAGCCGGTTGATGATCTCGATGCCGGTCAGGTCGCCCTTGTGCACGGTGCGGTCGAAGGTCTGGCCGGCGAACGCCTTCTGGTGCACGGTGCCGTCGGGGTTGCGGTCGAAGAAGCAGCCGAGTTCGTTCTCGAGTTCGTGCACGCGCTCAACGGCCTTCGTCACCAGCGTCCACGCGAGGTCCTGGTCCGACAGCCACTTGCTGCCCTCGATCGTGTCCATGAAGTGGCGCTCGACCGAGTCGCCGGCCGCGAGCGCGACGTTGTAGCCACCCTGGACCATGCGCGTGCAGCCGCACTTGCCGAGCAGCCCTTTCACCGCGACGGTGATCGAGAGCTCCGGCGCGGTCTGGTGCGCGTGCAGCGCGGCGAACAGGCCGGCACCGCCGGAGCCGAGGATCAGGATGTCGGTTTGAACTCGCTTGATCGGCGTCATGCGGACTTCACCCCGAGGCTCGCGAGCACCTGCGCGCGCCGTGCCTGTGCATCGTCGCGCACGACGTCGTAGAGGCTGCCGCCGTGGCTGTCCATCGCGACCAGCAACGGCCCGAAGTCGCGGATGCGGAACTTCCACAGCGACTCGGGGTTCAGATCGTCGAGGTCGACCGCTTCGATCTGCTCGATCCAGGTCGTCTCCAGCGCCGCCGTGCCGCCGACGATCGCGAGGTAGGCGCCGCCGAGTTCGCTGAACGCCGCCGCCGAGGCGTCGCGCAATCCGCCTTTTCCGATGATCAACCGCACGCCGTTGCGCGTCATCAACGGCCGCGTGAAACGCTCCATGCGATCGGAGGTGGTCGTGCCAATGCAGATCGGCTGGTAGCCGGCCGGATACGCGTCGTCGGGTTCGACCTTCTTCACGTTCGGCGCGGTGTGGATCACCGCGTGGCCGCTCAGATCGAAGCGCGTCGTGCGGCCGCGGTCGAACATGTGGATCTGGGTCGCGTCGCGGATGCCGTAGAGCGTGCGCTGCAGCGTCACCGTGTCGTTCACATGCAGCGCGCGCACCTGCGCTTCGGTGACCGGCATTTCGAGGTTGTGGTGTGCCATGCGTGAGGCTCCCGTCAGAACCCGTAGCTCACGCCGCCCGGCGTGAAGCTCGCGCGCGAACGCCGTGCCGAATGGCACTGCATGTTGACCGCGATCGGGTTCATCGTGATGTGGGTCGCGGCGAGTTCGATGTGCACGGCGAACGCCGTCGAGTCGCCGCCCAGGCCTTGCGGGCCGACACCGAGCTGGTTCACCGCCGCCGAGAGCTGCGCCTCCAGCGCCGCGCCGTCGGCATCGGCGCAGCGCGTGCCGAGCTCGCGCGTCGCCGCGCGCTTCGCGAGCGCAACCGCGAGATCGGAAGTGCCGCCGAGACCGACGCCGACGATCGTCGGCGGGCAGGTCTTGCCGCCGGCCGCGAGCACGCAGTCGATCACGAAGGTCTTGATCGCGTCGATGCCCTCGGCCGGAATCGCCATCTTCAGGAACGAGTTGTTCTCGGAGCCGCTGCCCTTCGGGATCATCTCGATCTGCAGCAGCTCGGGCGTGTCGCTGAAGTCGATGTGGATCACCGGCACCTCGATGCCGCACGAGCTGTGCTCGTTCTTGCGCGTCAGCGGGTGCACGACCGAGCTGCGCAGCGGGTACTCGCGCGTGGCGCGCTCACAGCCGCGGCGGATCGCCTGTTTCAACGCGTGGCCGTCGACCTGCACATCGCGGCCGATCCAGACGTTGTAGATCGGCACGCCGGTGTCCTGGCACAGCAGGTTGTCGGTCTGCTCGGCGACCGCGATGTTGGTCACCATCGTGCCGAGCACCTGCTTTGCGGTGCTGCCGGTCTCGCTGGTCTGCAACCGGCTGAAGCCGCGCTTGATGTCCGGCGGCAGCACCTTCAGCGCCCGGATGTAGAGCTCTTTGGCGGCATCTTCCACCGCGCGCAAGTCGATCTTCATCCCGCTTCCTCAGTTGGCCGTGAGCTTGCGGTTCTTCACGACCGTGGCCCAGTGCTGCGATTCGTCGTCCATCGCCTTGGCGAAGTCGGCCGACGTGTTGCCGACCGGCGTCATGCCTTGCACGTACAGGCGCGCCTTCATGTCGGTGGCGGCCAGCACCTTGACGCTGTCGGCCTGAACCTTCGCGAGGATCGCCGGCGGCGTGCCGGCCGGTGCCAGCAACCCGAACCAGCCGGTGTTCTCGAAGCCCGGCAGGCCGCTCTCGGCGACCGTCGGCACATCCGGCAACAGCGGCGAGCGCTGCTTGCCGGTGACGGCCAGGGCGCGCAGGCGACCCTTGCCGAGCAACGCCGAAGCGGCGGCGAAGTTGCCGACCATCATCTGCGTCTGGTGCGCGATCAGGTCGGTGTACGCCGGCGCTTCGCCTTTGTACGGCACATGGACGATGTCGATGCCGGCGGCGTTCGCGAAGTTCTCGCCGGCCAAATGCACCTGGCTGCCGACCCCGGCCGAGCCGAAGTTCACGCTGCCGGGCTTGGCCTTGGCCGCCACGATCAGGTCCTTCACTGTCCTGGCCGGCGCGTCGTCGGGCACGACGACCAGCATCGGGCCGCTCGCCACATTCGTGATCGGCACGAGATCCTTCTTCGTGTCGAACGGCATGCGCTTGTAGAGCTGCGGGTTGATCGTGATGCTGCCCGACGCGAACAGCAGCGTGTAGCCGTCGGCCGGCGATTTCGCGACGATGTCGGCACCGAGGTTGCCGCCCGCGCCCGCACGGTTCTCGACCACCACCGTCTGGCCCCAGAGCTCGCCGAGCTTTTGCGCCATCATCCGCGCGACCACGTCGGTCGAGCCGCCGGGCGCGAACGGCACGACGAGACGCACGGGCTTGCTCGGCCAGGTTTCCTGCGCCGTGGCGGGCAGGCTCCAGCTGGCGGCGAGCGCCGTGGCACCGCAGGCGAGCAGGCAGCGCAGGGTCGCGCGTCGATTGTTTTTCATGTCGTGTCTCCGGATACCAAACTAGGCGAACAGCGAAAGCGCGAAGGCCATGCCGGCCGCCGCGGCGAAACCGAGCGAGCCGGCGATCCAGTCCTTGCGCAGGTTCGAGACGCTGCCGAACTCGATGATCAGCAGCCGCACGCCGCCGGCCATGTGCAGCGCGAGCAGCACGACGAGGCCCCATTCGGCGAACTTGAACAACGGGCGGTCGGTGGCGCGCAAGAACCCGTCGAGCGCGGCGGCGCCGTGCAGCGCCTGGCCGAGCGCCCAGAAGTGGATCGGCAGAAACAGCGCCAAGCCGAGGCCCGACAGCCGGTGCATCAGAAAGGCCCACCAGGCCGGATGCGCGCGCGCGCGCTGGTCGTTGCGGCGCATCATGCGACCACCGCCCAGACCGCGCGCAGGCCCGTCACGAGCAGCAGCGCGCCGAACGCGCGCGCGAGCCACAACGCCGCGCCTTCGCGCAGACCCCACCACTCGCTGGCAATGTTCGCCAAACCGACGGGCACGTGCACGGCGCAGGCGACGACGAAGACCGCATAGAACGCGCCGAAGGCCCAGTTGCCTTGGGTGCGGCCGAGGATGCCGGACGCGCTCAAGCCCCCGCGCACCGCATAGATCAGCACGCCGAGGTGCACGAGCACGCACAGCGCCAGGACCATCGCGCTGATGCGCTGCCAGTACCAGCGCCTGGCCTGCGCGATGGCCCTGTTGGCCGGCCCGCTCACAGCTCACCCCGCACCGCGGCCTTGGCGACCTTGCGCTTCAGGCCGGCGATCGCCAGCGTCGGCGCGAGCTGTTTCGGGCAACGTTCGGTGCACGAGCCCTGCGTGTGGCACGCATGGCAACCGGCGTCGCCCGCCACGGCGCGCAGGCGCTCGGTCTGCTGCACGTCGCGCACGTCGTTGACCAGCGTCCAGGCGCGGTTCAATGCGGCCGGGCCGAGGTAGTCGGGGCGCCAGCTCACGACATCGCAGGAGGCGTAGCAGACGCCGCAGCCGATGCACTCGATGCCGGCGTTCGCGGCCACACGCTCGGGCGAGGCCGGCGCCACGGTCGCGAAGTCATCGGCACGCGTTGCCGTGCCTTTGAACTGACCCTTGGCGCGCGCCCACTTGTCGAAGAAGGCGCTCATGTCGGTGGCCAAGTCCTTGATCACCGGCAGGTTCGAGAGCGGGGCGATCTCCAGTTCCCCGCCCTCCCCGGCGACCTTCGCGACGTGGGTGCGGCAGGTCCAGCAGGCCTTGCCGTTGACCGTCATCGCGCACGAGCCGCACATGCCGACGCGGCAGGCGAAACGGTAGCTGAGCGACGGCTCCATGAAGCGCTGGATGTGCGTGACGACATCGAGCACGGTCTGGCTGCCTTGCCGCGGCACTTCGTAGCGCGTGAACGCGCCTTCTTTGGTGCCGCGCCAAACCTTCACCGTGAGTGTCGTCGACATGTGCGTTGTTGCCTCGTCCGTGGTTCAGCCGTGGATCATCGCGACGCGCGATCGAAAGGGAAAGCGAATTATTCTTCTATCGAGCGATGAAAAAACTTTAGAGTTGGCTTGGAGTTTCGAACCATGTCATCGATCCGCACGCTGAAGAGCTTTCTGGCTGTCGCCCGCTTGGGCAGCTTCTCGGCCGCCGGCAAGGAGATCGGCCTGACCGCCGCGGCGGTCGGCCAGCAGATCCGCGCGCTCGAAGACGAGCTGCACAAGGTGCTGTTCGACCGCAGCGGTCGGGCGATCGTGCTGAACACGGCCGGGCGCAGCATGATCGCGCCGGTCAAGGAACTGGTCGCGCGCTACGAGGCGCTGGCCGCCGGCGAGCCCGGCGAAGCGCTGAGCGGCACGGTCGTGATGGGTGCGCTGGTGTCGGCGCTGATGGGCGCGTTCGCCGACAGCCTGTGGGCGTTGACGCGCCAGCATCCGGCGCTGGAAGTGACCTTGTTCGCCGGTCAATCGGCCGACTTCGCCGCGAAGGTCGAGCGCGGCGAACTCGACGCCGCGGTCGTCACCCAGCCGCCCGCGCGCCTGCCGTCGAACCTGGTCTGGACCGCGCTCTACACCGAACCGATGGTGCTGATCGTGCCGAGCAGGCCGCACTTCGCGCTGCCGAGCGACGCGACGCAAATCCTCGCGCAGTGCCCGTTTCTGCGTTTCGATCGGCAAACCTGGACCGGGCATCTGGTCGACGAAGCCCTCGCCCAATGCGGTGCGACCGCCGCGACCCGCATGGAGCTGAATTCGCTGGAAGCGATCGTCGCGCTCGTGCGCCAAGGTTTCGGCGTCTCGATCGTGCCGCAGCTGGCGAACCTCGACTGGTCGCGCGACCGGGCGTTGCGGATCGTGCCGCTGCCGGGCGTTGACGTGAGCCGTTCGGTCGGGCTGCTGGAGCGGCGTCAGCACAGCCGCGAGCGCGTCACCGAAGCGATCAAGGCGTACTTCGCGTCGAGCGCGACCCGCAACAAGCGCTGATTCAACCAGATTGCAGCCCCTGAAACCTCGGGCTATAATCGACAGTCTTTGCTGGCAAAACCCAGCGCTGCGATTGGCGACTATCAGGGAATCGGAACTCCGGACCCTCCGGTTTCCACAGGTTCTCGCCGACACCGAGCGCATTCAATTTCAGGATCAACCTTTTACATGACTACGATTCGCGTCAAAGAAAACGAGCCATTCGACGTGGCACTGCGCCGCTTCAAGCGCACCATCGAGAAGCTCGGCCTGCTGACCGACCTGCGTGCCCGTGAGTTTTACGAAAAGCCCACCGCCGAGCGCAAGCGCAAGAAGGCAGCCGCCGTGAAGCGTCACTTCAAGCGCGTTCGCAGCATGCAGCTGCCGAAGAAGCTGTTCTGACGCGGTTGTAGCGTCGCGGCAGACAGGCCCTCGCGGCTCGTCATTGCCTCAGGAGAGCCCGCGCATTGCGGGCTTTCTCGTTTGTGCCGACTGGAGTTGTTGCCATGACCCTCAAAGACCAGATCACCGAAGACATGAAGACCGCGATGCGCGCGAAAGACGCGCCGCGCCTGCTCACCATCCGCGGCCTGCTCGCGGCCTGCAAGCAGCGCGAGGTCGACGAGCGCATCGTGCTCGACGACGCCGCCGTGATCGCGATCGTCGACAAGCTCGTGAAGCAGCGCAAGGACTCGATCCAGCAGTTCACGGCCGGCAACCGGCCGGATCTGGTCGAGAAGGAGGCGGCCGAGCTGGCCGTGCTCGAAGGTTACCTGCCGCAGCGCATGGATGCCGATGCTGTGGCGGCCGAGGTCGCCACGATCGTCGCCGAGCTGGGTGCCGAACTTGGTCGACAAGCCGGCCCGAGCGACATGGGCAAGGTGATGGGCGCCGTCAAGGCGAAGCTCGCCGGCAAGGCCGACATGGCGCTGGTTTCGGCGGCGGTCAAGAAGGCGCTCGCACCGTGAACGCGCCGCAAGTCCAGCAATTGAGCCCTGACGTCTGCGTTGCGCCGCAGCTCGATGCCGACGCGATGGCTTGGGCGGCGCAGAACGGCTTCAAAAGCGTGATCAACAACCGGCCCGACTACGAGGGCGGCCCGGATCAGCCGACCAACGCCGTGATCGAAGCCGCCGCGAAGGCCGCCGGGTTGGAATACGCCTGGTTGCCGGTGCTGCCGGCCGTGCAAACGCCCGACGAGATCTCCCGGTTCGCCGCTTTGCTGGCCGAGCTGCCAAAGCCGATCCTGGCGTTCTGCCGCACCGGCACGCGCTCGGGCAAGCTCTACCGCGCCGCGACCGGTGGATGACGGCCCCTGCCGGGCCTGCGGCCCGCTCCCCCGAGGGGAGCTCAGGCCGCTTGGGGCGGCCCGGCGCTGGCCTGAGTTCAATCAGAGCCCGGCGATCTTCAGCCGGTCGATCAGCACCGAGCCGATCGTCTTGCTGCCCATCGTGTAGGCATCGGCACCAACCGCCTGAATGCCCTTGAACATCGCGCGCAGGTTGCCGGCGATCGTGATCTCGTGGACCGGGTATTGGATCTGTCCGTTCTCGACCCAGAAGCCGGCCGCGCCGCGCGAATAGTCGCCGGTCACGTAGTTCACGCCCTGCCCCATCAGCTCGA
>JAZJZJ010000202.1:0-1938 GCA_040389925.1 Pseudomonadota bacterium | reverse complement strand
AGAAGTACGACCAGGCGCTGTACGAGAAGCCGCGCTGGCTGGTGCTGAACAAGATGGACATGGTGCCGGTCGAAGAGCGCGAGAAGCGCGTCAAGGACTTCGTCAAGCGCTTCAAGTGGAAGGGCCCGGTGTTTCAGATCTCGGCGCTGACCCGCGAAGGCTGCGAGCCGCTGATCCGCGCGATTTACAAGCACGTTGCGGCGCTGAAGAACGTGGTGCCGGACGATCCCGATCCGCGTTTCGACGAGGCGCCTGCCAATTCGACCCCATGAGAGCGGCGCTGAAAAACGCCCGCCGCATCGTCGTCAAGGTCGGCTCCAGCCTGGTGACGAACGAAGGTCGTGGCGTCGACGCCGAGGCGGTCGGCAACTGGTGCCGGCAGATGGCGGCGCTCGCGGCTGAAGGTCGCGAGGTCGTGATGGTCTCGAGCGGCGCGATCGCCGAGGGCATGAAGCGCCTCGGCTGGTCGGTGCGACCGAAGGAAGTTCACGAGCTGCAAGCCGCTGCCGCGGTCGGCCAGATGGGCCTCGCGCAAATCTACGAATCGAAGCTGCGCGAGCACGGCATGGGCAGCGCGCAGGTGCTGCTGACACATGCCGACCTGGCCGACCGCGAACGCTACCTGAACGCGCGCTCGACCTTGCTGACCTTGCTGTCGCACAAGGTGATCCCGGTTATCAACGAGAACGACACGGTCGTCGTCGACGAGATCAAGTTCGGCGACAACGACACGTTGGGCGCGCTGGTCGCGAACCTGGTCGACGCCGATGCGCTCGTGATCCTGACCGACCAGCGCGGCCTGTACTCGGCCGATCCGCGCAAGGACCCGGACGCGCGCTTCGTCGGCGAGGCGCGCGCCGGCGATCCCGAGCTCGAGCGCATGGCCGGCGGCGCGGGTTCGAGCCTCGCCCGCGGCGGCATGCTGACGAAGATCCTCGCCGCCAAGCGCGCGGCGCGCAGCGGTGCGAGCACGGTGATCGCCTACGGGCGCGAGGTCGACGTGCTGATTCGGCTTGCCGGCGGCGAAGCGATCGGTACCGCGCTGATCGCGCCGACCCAGAAGCTCGCGGCGCGCAAGCAATGGATGGTCGATCACCTGCAACTGCGCGGCACGGTCGTGATCGACGCCGGCGCGGCGCGCAAGGTGCGCGACGAAGGCAAGAGCCTGTTGCCGATCGGCGTGACCGACGTGCAGGGCGAGTTTCACCGCGGCGACGTGATCGCGGTGCACGGGCCGGACGGCGCCGAACTCGCACGCGGCCTCTCGAACTACGGCAGCAGCGAAGCGCGGCTGGTCGCGCGCAGGCCGTCGAGCGAGTTCGAGAAGCTGCTCGGCTACACGGCCGAGCCCGAGTTGATCCACCGCGACAATCTGGTCCTGGCGTAACCGGGAATCAGTCGGGCAGTTTTCCCACCGACGGCAGCGGCATCACCAGCGGCTCAGTCCCGTGCTGAGGCTCGTCGTGATGCATCGGCCCGTCATCGCGATGGTGCGGCCGCATTCCCGAGCGCAGATAGCGGTTGTGATGTGTGCCGCGCGGCAGGAAGCGCGCAAGCTCGGTCAGCGCCATCTGGTACACATCGCGCTTGAACTCGATCACGAGTTCGAGCGGTACCCAGTATTCGTTCCAGCGCCACGCATCGAATTCGGGGTGGTCGGTGGCGCGCAGGTTCATGTCGCTGTCGCGACCGACCAGCTGCAGCAGGAACCAGATCTGCTTCTGCCCGCGGTAGTGCCCGCGTGCATCGCGCCGGATGAAGTGATCCGGCACCTCGTAGCGCAGCCAGTCGCGCGTGCGCGCGACGATGCGCACATGCTCGGGCACGAGGCCCACTTCTTCATGCAGCTCGCGGAACATCGCCTGCTCGGGCGTCTCGCCGTATTTGATGCCCCCTTGCGGGAACTGCCAGGAGTGGGTGCGGATGCGCTTGCCCCAA
>JAZJZJ010000201.1:0-11984 GCA_040389925.1 Pseudomonadota bacterium | reverse complement strand
ACGGTCGTCGCGGCGCTGTTGATCGTGATGCCGCGCGCCCGCTCCTGCGGGTCGAAGTCCATCGTCGTGTTGCCGTCGTGGACCTCGCCGACGCGGTGGTTCGCACCGGTGTAGAACAGGATGCGTTCGGTGGTCGTGGTCTTGCCGGCATCGACGTGGGCGATGATGCCGATGTTGCGAAGCTTCTTCGTATTGGTGTTCATGCGAATCTCTCGAAAACCTGAAGGCGGAGCCTCAGGCGAGATTCGCCGCAGGCTCAGCCGCTGACTTGCAAGTCGGTGATTGCCGGGACGGCGCCAAAGGGCGAGCGCAAGCTCCCCGCACTTCGGCGGGTCCGAATCGTGGCGATCAGCTTGTCAAAGGTGCGAGTGCTGCGCATGGTGGCGAGATGGGGTTGTTCGCGCGGGTTCTCAAGACCCGGACGGGTGCGAACGATAGCGCGAACGCGCGGGTGTTGCCGAGCAGGGGCTCTCGCGTTTCGCACGACGCGTTGTAACGAGACGGTTTCAATCTTGGCGGTGCTAGGGATAGACCACCCTCGGGCGGCCGCCCTACCGTGCGCTGCGCTGTTGGCTCGCCCGCGTGTGTGCCGCACAGCCGACAGTCGCCATCGTCGAATTCAAGGAGCTCGCCATGACCGTATCCGTCAGCTACCCCGGCGTCTACATCGATGAAGTGTCCAGCGGGGTGCGCACGATCGCCGGGGTGTCCACCTCGATCGGTCTGTTCGCGGGCTGGTCCGCGAAGGGCGCGACCGACGCCGCGGTGCGCATCAACAATTTCACCGAGTTCGAGCGCGAGTTCGGTGGGCTCGATGCCCGTTCGCTGCTGGGCTATTCGGTCAAGCAGTTCTTCGCGAACGGCGGCGCCGACACTTGGGTGCTGCGCGTGGCCGCGGCCGACGCCGTGGCGGCACAGGCGGCGCTCGGTGCGAACCTGACGGTCGACGCGCGTTCCGTCGGTGCCTGGGCGAACCGCTACAAGCTCCGTTCGACGCGCCGCGCCGCGCCGGATGCGATCCGCTTTCGCGTCGATGTACTCGATGGCAACAACAACGATGCGGTGGTCGAAAGCTACGAGAACCTGTGCCTCACCGCCAACGACGCGCGCTTCCCGCCGAACGTGATCAACGCGCGTTCCAGCGTCATCCGCGTGACGGCCACGGCAGCCGCCGCCGCGCCGACCGACCAGACGGTCTTTCTCGGCAACACGACCGCGCAGGCCGGGCCGCCCGCGGTCGCAGCGGCGGTGCGTGCCGGTGTCGACGGCACCGTGCTGGGCCCGGCCGACAACGCCTTCCGCACCGCGTTGCTCGCCTGCTTCGGCGTCGGCACGATCACCGACCGCATCGACCTGTACAACCTGCTCTGCGTGCCGGGGCTGATCCATGCCGGCACGCTCGCAACGCTGCAGACCGAATGCCGCCGACGCCGCGCGTTCCTGATCGTCGATGCCGACCCGAACCTGACCGTCGCGACCGCAGCGACCACCGGCACGGCCGGCCTGACCGGCAGCGACGCGCTCTGCTCGGCGATCTACTTCCCGTGGGTGCGCGCGGCCGACCCGCTGCAAGAAGGTGCGCTGCGCGACTTCCCGCCGTGCGGATTCGTCGCCGGCATCATGGCTCGCACCGATGGCAGCCGCGGCGTCTGGAAGGCGCCCGCCGGCAGCGACGCGAGCCTGAACGGCGCGGCCGCGCTGGCACTCACGTTGAGCGATCCGCAAAGCGGCCAACTCAATCCGCTGGGCATCAACTGCTTGCGCACGTTGCCGGTCTACGGCAACGTCGTTTGGGGCGCGCGCACGCTGCACGGCCAGAACGACCGTGGCTCGGAGTGGAAGTACATCCCGGTGCGGCGCATGGCGCTGTTCATCGAAGAGAGCCTGTACCGCGGCACGCAGTGGGTCGTGTTCGAGCCGAACGACGAACCGCTGTGGTCGCAGATTCGTCTGAACCTCGGCGCGTTCATGAACACGCTGTTCCGTCAGGGCGCGTTCCAGGGAACGAGCCCGCGCGATGCCTATTTCGTCAAGTGCGATGGCGAAACCACGACCCAGACCGACATCAACAACGGCATCGTGAACATCCACGTCGGCTTCGCGCCGCTGAAGCCGGCCGAGTTCGTCGTCATCCGCATCCAGCAGATGGCCGGCGAGATCGCGACCTGACCGCCACCGACGAAACGTTCCAGCACGTACTCACCGCAGCCCAGGAGCAGACCATGGCCCAGTTCTCCGTCAACGCGCAGCGCTTCGACCCCTACAAGAACTTCAAATTCCGCATCAAGTGGGATGGCCGCTACGTCGCCGGCGTCAGCAAGGTCTCGGCGCTGAAGCGCAGCACCGAGGTTGTCGAGCACCGCGAGGGCGGCGACCCGTCGACCGGCCGCAAGAGCCCGGGGCGCACCAAGTTCGAGGCGATCACGCTGGAGCGCGGCGTCACGCACGACACCGAGTTCGAGAAATGGGCCAACAAGGTCTGGAACTTCGGCTCGGGCTTGGGTGCCGAGGTGTCGCTGAAGGACTTTCGCAAGGACCTGATCCTCGAGGTCTACAACGAGACCGGGCAGGTCGTGCTGGCCTACAAGCTCTTCCGCTGCTGGGTCTCCGAGTTCCAGGCGCTGCCCGACCTGGACGCCAACGCCAACGCGATCGCGATCCAGACCCTCAAGCTCGAGAACGAGGGTTGGGAGCGCGACTACGACGTGGCCGAGCCGACCGAACCGAGCTTCACCGAGCCGGCATGACCTCACCCCCGCGTCCGCTCGACGAGGCAGCGCTTCTCGATCTGTGGGAAGCGGGTGAACCGTGCCAGTGGCTGGACCGCGCGCTGTTGCTGCTGTGGGCGACCGGTGCGGCCGACACCGACGACGCGCTGGCCGACTGGACGATCGGCGCGCGTGACGCCGCGCTGTTGCGCGCGCGCAGTCGCCTGTTCGGCGCCAGCCTGGCCGCCACCGCCGACTGCCCGGCGTGCACCGAGCGCATGAGCTTCGATCTCGATCTCGACGCGCTCGCCGCACAGACCACGCCGGCCGTGCCGGATGCGCAGGTGAGCTGCGTCGGCGGCCGCTTCCGCCTGCCGACCAGCCGCGACCTCGCGCATGCGATCGGCGCTGCGCAGCCGCGCCGCGCACTCGCGTTGCGCTGCCGGGTCGAGGGAGATGCGCCGCTCGACGACGCGGCACTCGACGCACTCGACGCAGCCTGCGCCAGCGCCGACCCGGCCGCGCAGATCGACATCGAGCTCCGCTGCGCAGCCTGCGGCACGAGCTTCACGTCGCTGTTCGACGTGGCCGATTGCCTGTGGTCCGACATCGCGCGCCGAGCACGCCAGACGCTCGACGAGGTGCACCTGCTCGCCGGCGCCTATGGCTGGTCCGAGGCCGAGGTGCTGGCAGTGCCGCCGGCACGGCGCCAGCACTACCTGCAGCGGGTGCTGGCGTGAGCGGCTTCATGCAGCAGTTGCTGGCGCGCGCGACGGGGCACGGCGCGGGGTCGCGTGTGCGGCCGGCCGTGACGGGTTCGGCAGCGCCTTCGGTTGCATGGGGCGAGCTCGAAGACGTGTTCGATGTGGCTCCGGTCGCCACGGCGCGCGCGCAGCCAGTCGCCGACGCGGCGGCGCCGAACCAGGCGTCACGCGCCGCCGCCGCACCACCGGCGCGGCTGCTGAGCGCCCTGCCCGCATCGCCGCGTCGAACCCAGACGCAGAAACCCCGGGTGGACGTCGCCCGCGCCGACGTGCTTCGACCGGCCGAGTCGGTCACACCGCCGAACGCGCACGACCCGCGGCCGAGGGTGCCTGACGCTGACGCGAGCGTCGCTGCCGACACCTCACCGACACCCGGAACTCACCGCCCTGCTCTGCTGCAGCCGCAGCGCCGCGCGCCGTGGCCGATGGCCCCCATCGAACCGCCGTCGTTCGCGCCGCCGCCGTTGCCGCGCGTCGCCCGGCGCCGCGCCACGGAAACGTCGATGGCCGAAGAAGCGCGTGCGACCGAATCCGTCGTGCACGTCAGCATCGGCCGCGTCGAACTCACCGCACTGGTTGCCCCGGCTGCAACGCGGCCGAAGGCAGCGCCGCGTCCACCGGCCACATCGCTGGCCGACTACCTGCGCAGCGACCGCGGCGGGAGCCGCAAGTGAGCAACGCCCTCGCGATCGCCGGTGTCACCGCCGTGCTGAAAGACCTGCTCGACACCGGCATGATCGACCACCAGGTCACCGATGCGCTCGGCGCCAGCGTGACCGTCTCGGCACTGCCGCCCGACGTGATCCCACTCGAAGGCGTCGACGCGGTGCCACGGCTGAACCTGTTCCTGCACCAAGCCACGCCGAACCTGGCGTGGCGCAACGCGCTGATGCCGACGCACGACGCGACCGGCCGCCGCACCACGAACCCGCCGTTGGCGCTCGACCTGCACTACCTGCTCACGGCCTACGGCATCGAAGAACTGCAAGCCGAGGTGCTGCTCGGCTACGGCCTGCTGATGCTGCACGAGACGCCGGTGCTGACGCGCGAAGCGATCCGCACCGCGCTGCAGCCGTCGCCGGTCAGCGGCGCGATTCTGCCGAGCGTCTTCCAGGCGCTGCGTGCCGCCGATCTCGCCGACCAGGTCGAGCTGCTGAAGCTCACGCCGCAAGCGATGACACCGGAAGAGATGTCGCGCCTGTGGTCCGCGCTGCAAGGCCACTACCGGCCCACCTCGGCCTTCGTCGTCAGCGTCGTGCTGATCGAGCGCCCGCGGCCGGTGCGCACGCCGTTGCCGGTGCTGACGCGCGGCCGCTTCGATGCGGCCTTGCAGCGCGACGAGGGCGCGATCGTCGCGGCCGGACTGACGCCGCCGTTCCCGACGCTGACGGCCGTGAATGTGGCCGCGCACGAGACGCCGGCCACGCTGCGCGGCGGCGACACGGTCACGCTCGCCGGTCACCACCTCGCCGGCACGCAGCGCGAGATCGTGCTGCGCAGCGACCGCTTCGGCATCGTGCAGGCCCTGCCGGTGCCCGACACCGCGCTCGAAGACGACATCGACTTCGTGCTGCCGGATCTGCCGAGCGACCTGCCGGTCGGCGTCTACCGACTCGAGCTTCGCGTGCAACGGCCGACCGAGGCGGCGGCGCGCGTCAGCAACGCGCTGCCGGTGGCGCTGGCGCCGGCGATCACGAGCTTTCCGCCGTTGGCGATCGTGCGCGATCCCGGGCCCGACGGCGTGCTGCATCTCAGCATCGGCTGCACGCCGGCGGTGCGGCCGGGCCAACGCGTCGCATTGATGATGGACGGCGCCGAGGCCCCGGCGCTGCCGTTCGCCGCGCCGACCACGACGCTCGCGTTCGACTTCGGGCGCGCACCGCCAGCCGGTGCCGCACCGCTGCTGCGGCTGAAGGTGGACGGCATCGAGAGCGTCGTCGTGAACCGCGCGGCGAAGCCGCCGGTGTTCTTCAACCACCGGATCACGCTGCCATGAACGCGCCGTTGCCACTCGCGACCGACTGGCTCGACGCGAACCAGCGCTTGCTGAGCGCCGAGTTCGCGCGCCTGCAGGCGCGATTGGGCGGCGCGGACGATGAAGGCCTTGCGTTGCTGCCGGCGCTGCGCGAGGCGATGCCCGAGCCGGCCGCGATCGACCGCATCGCAGCGCTGTTCTCGCTCAGCGCCTTCGAGCGCGACGTGCTGTTGCTCGCCGCCGGTGTCGAGATGGACGCGCAGTTCGCCGCCGCCGTGGCCGCGGCGCAGGACGGCCGGCGCGGCGGCCCGAGCTTCGGCCTCGCACTCGCCACGCTCGACGGCGCGCACTGGAGCGCGCTGACGCCGCAGCATCCGTTGCGGCGCTGGTCGCTGCTCGCGGTCGACGCACGCGCCGGCCTCGCACAAGCCCCACTCCACATCGACGAGCGCGTGTTGCATGCGCTGGCCGGCATCGACGGGCTCGACGCGCAACTGCGTCCGCTGCTGCAGGCCGAGGCGGCCCCGGCGCTGATCGCGGCCAGCCACCTCGCGACAGCGCGCGCGCTGACGCCGCAGCTGCGCGCGCTGCAGGCGGCGCCGCCGATCGTGCTGCTGCATGGCAGCGACGCCGATGGCCAGGTCGACGTGGCAGCGTCGGTCGCGTCCGAACTCGGCCTCGGCCTGTACCGGCTGCGCGCGACCGACATCCCCGCGGCGGCCGGCGAGCAGGAGCTGCTGGCCACGCTGTGGCAACGCGAGGCGGCATTGAGCAGCGTCGCACTGCTGGTCGACGCGCATCAAGGCGTCGACCTCGCGCTGCTGCAATCCTGGCTGCGGCGGCTCGGCGGTGTGGTGTTCGTCGCCGCGGCCGAGCCGCTTGGCGAGATCGGCACACTGGCCGCAGCGGTCGACAAGCCCGCGGCGCACGAACAGCGCGCACTGTGGCGACAGACGCTGCCCGACGCGCTCGCCCGCGACCCCGCCGCGCAGCGCGCGCTCGACGCGATGGCAGCGCAGTACCGCTTCTCGGCGCGCAGCATCGCGCGCCGCGCGCACGTCTGGCGCGAAGATGGCGGTGCGGCGGCGTTCGGCGCCTGCTTGCAGGCCGAATGCCGCGCGCTGGCGCGCCCGCGGCTCGACGGCTTGGCGCAGCGCATCGCCCCGCACGCGGGCTGGGACGCGCTGGTGCTGCCCGAGGCGCAAATGCAGACGCTGCGCCAGATCGCTTCGCAGGTGCAGCACCGCCTGAAGGTGTATGACGACTGGGGTTTCGCCAGCCAGGGCGGGCGCGGCTTGGGCCTGAGCGCGCTGTTCTTCGGCGACAGCGGCGTCGGCAAGACGCTCGCCTGCGAGGTGCTGGCGAACGAGCTCGGGCTCGATCTGTACCGGATCGACCTGTCCGCCGTCGTCAGCAAGTACATCGGCGAGACCGAGAAGAACCTCAAACGCGTCTTCGATGCCGCCGAGGATTCGAGCGCGGTGCTGTTGTTCGACGAAGCCGATGCGCTGTTCGGCAAACGCGGCGAAGTGAAGGACAGCCACGACCGCTACGCCAACATCGAAGTCAGCTACCTGCTGCAGCGCATGGAAAGCTACCGCGGCCTTGCGGTGTTGACGACCAACCAGCGCGCCGCGCTCGACCCGGCATTCCTGCGCCGGCTGCGCTTCGTGCTGCAGTTTCCGTTCCCCGATGCGGCGCAGCGCGAAGCGATCTGGCGCCGCGTGTTTCCGGCCGCGATGCCGCGCGCCGAGCTCGACTACGCCAAGCTCGCCAGACTGCCGATGCCGGGCGGCCACATCCGCAACATCGCGCTCAATGCCGCGTTCCTCGCCGCCGCCGAAGACCGGGCCGTGCAGATGAACCACTTGGTGCAGGCCGCGCACCACGAGGCCGCGAAGCGCGAGCGGCCGCTGGCCGATACGCAGACCCGGGGGTGGGCGCCATGACGCGCGTCGTGTTGCACATCGACCGGCTGGTGCTGCGCGGTGTGCCGGCGGCGCAGCGCGAGGCCGTGGTGCGCCAGCTCGAAGCGGCGCTTTCACGCGAGTTTGCCGCGCCGGGCGTTGCGCAAGCCTGGACCGCCAGCGGGCATCGCGCGACGCTGCGAGCACGCTTCGAGGCGCCCTCGGCCGCGCTGCTGGGCGACACCGCCGCGCGCGCTCTCGCCGTGCCGACTGCTTCACGAGGCCGGCCATGACGCAGGCGCGCGTGCATGCGCCAGAACGCGCCCCGGCGCGTGCGATGCAGCCAGTGCGCCAGCGCACCGACCCGGCCGAGCACGCCGCCGACCGCGCGGCCGACGAAGCGCTGGGCGGTCGCCTGCGCACGCCGCTGGCCGCGGCCTCGGGCGTGGCCGAACCGATCCGCCCGCCCGGCCTCGGTCGCGCGCTGGACCGCACAACGCGCGCCGACATGGAACAGCGCTTCGGCCACAGTTTCGCCAGCGTGCGCGTGCATGCCGACGGCGGCGCCCAGCGCGCCGCCGCGGCGCTGCAGGCGCGCGCCTTTGCACACGGTCCGCACATCGTGTTCGGCGCCGGCCGCTACGCGCCACACACGTCAACGGGGCGGCAATTGCTGGCGCACGAGTTGGCACACGTGGTGCAGCAGTCGCGCCCGGGCGCAGTGGCACGCGCGATGTGCGCCCCGGTGGCCACGGCGCCCGCGCAGACCACGGCCCGCCCGCCCACCCCGGAGGAGAAGCAGGAGTTCGCCCGCGAAGCCGTCAACTTCCTGAAGGGCCAGGGCGATTTCTTTGCGACGCTGCCGGAGCCGCGCGATCCGGCCAAGACCTTGCCGCACTTGCGCACGAGCGTGAACAACGGCCTGAAGGTGCTCGAGGGCGACGCCTCGGATCAGGCCTTGAAGCTGGCCGCCGAACTGCGCACCGTCTACACCGATGCGGTGCGCGCGGTCCTGGAGGCGCAGACCCGGATCAAGCCCGCGGCCGGAAGCAAGCCGCCCACGCTGCTCGACCTGTACGAAACCCACCGCGCGAACATCGAGCCGTTCGCGCACCCGGTCGACACCGGCGCCCAGGAACTCAGCGCCGAGCTGGAAGCAGCGTTGCCGGCGCAGCCCAGCGCCGCGCAGCGCGCGCGTCACACGGCATTGGCCGGTGCGCGCCAACGGATGAAGGTGAGCACGGCGTCGGTGACCATGCCGATCGCCGACCTGTTCGGCCCTGCGGCCGGTACGCCGCCGGCGCTGCCGGCGGGCATGACGGTGCGCTTTTCGAGCACCGTGCCGGCGGTGCTGCAGCCCGGGTTCCGGGGCCTGGTCGAGCGCATGAGCCACGGCATCCTGGAGTCCAACTCGACCCTCATGCTCGCACTGGACCTGCGTGCCTTCGGTGGCGGCAACGACGCGTACCGCTTCACATGCCTGGACCTCGGCAACGCGCGCCAGCCCAACAACGAAGTGCTGGTCGAGCGCCAAGGCGCGATCCTGACCGAGGGGCTGAACGTGGCCGAGCGCAAGGCGCTGCAGGAGCGCTTCGACCGCGTCGGCTTCAAGCGCGCCAGCGGATTCTCGGACGAGGAGTTCGACCAGGTGCTGATCGGGCTGGCCGAGATTCCCGAGGCGCAGCTGTCCAGCCTCGGCGCGTTGAACGTCGTGCGCGCCAGCACCGACCCGGCCAGCCCCACCAAGGCGGGCGAGTACAGCACCGACGGCCACACCTTGACGATGTTCGACCCCGCTTATGCCGGCAGCATCTCGCGCCAAGGCCGCGCCGGTCGCATCCTGAAGTCGGCCGCCTTCACGGTGGCGCACGAGATCGGGCATGCGCAGGACATGAATGTGCTGCGCACCACCCAGGACGCCACCAAAACCGCGCAGGACGCGCTGATCGGCCAGTTCGGCACCGGCCCCAACAGCTGGGGCATTGCCGGCGATGCGCCCGCGGCCGATCGCGCCCGCTACGACACACTGAACGCCGCCCGCAACACCGCACGCACGGCGCAACTTGCAGCGCGCGGTCGCTCGGGCGCGCGCTGGCCGAGCAGCGGCAACGTCACCGACACCACGGCACGGGGCGACCCGACGCCCGCGTTCCGTGCCGCCGCGCAGCGCGACGACGGTCCCGGCAGCCCGCGCATGCCGACCGACTATCCCAACCCGAGCCCGATCTGGCGCGAGTACTACGCCGAGTGCTATGCGCTGTACCAGACCAACCCGGACCTGCTGCGCCGCGTGCGCCCGCACGTGTTCGATCACCTGAAGGCGGAGTTCCCGAAATGAGCCTGAGCACGTCATGACAAATTCGCCGAAGCTGATCAAGGGCGGGCTGGTCGTGCTCGACCCCGGCGGCAGCGCGATCCGGCACAGCATCGCGCTGCAGTACAACCCCGATACGCTGTCGCGCAGCTACCAGGTGCAGGGCGCGGGCGGTGACGGCGGCGGCGAGCGCGCGACGCCGTTCCGGTTGAAGGGCCCGGCGATCGAGACGATCAAGCTCGACGCCGAGATCGATGCGACCGATGCGCTCGAGTTTCCCGACCAGAATCCGAACGCGACGAAACACGGCATCGCACCGCAGCTCGCCGCGCTCGAAGCGCTGGTCAACCCGAGCAGCGACGAGATCTCGGCGCTGAACGCGCTGGGCGCAGCCGGCACGCTCGAGATCGTGCCGCCGAACGCGCCGCTGGTGCTGTTCATCTGGAGCTCGAACCGCATCGTGCCGGTGCGCGTGACCGACTTCTCGATCACCGAAGAGGCCTTCGACCCGGCGCTGAACCCGATCCGCGCGAAGGTCAGCCTCGGGCTGCGCGTGATGAGCACCGACGACCTCGGTTTCGCGAGCCGCGGCGGCGCCCTCTTCCTCAACCACCTGCGCAAACGCGAGGCCCTGGCCGCGACTTCGGGTTCGGCCACGCTGCAAACGCTTGGCGTGAGCAACCTGCCATGACCGACCCTGTCCAACTGTTGATCGATGCCGGCGCGATCCCCGCGCAGCCCTTCGACGCGGCCAGCCGCTACGTCAACACCGGCATCGCGCTGCTCGCGCAACCCTTTGATGCACCACCGATCGCGTACGTGAAGCGGCGCTTCATCGCGCAGCGGCGCGACATCGCGATCGCCGCGGCCGTCGTCATCAGCGCCGGCGACCGGCCTGACCTGCTCGCCGCGCGCACGCTGGGCGAGCCGCTGCTGTACTGGCGCGTCGCCGATGCCAACGCGGTCACCGATGCGGCCGAGCTCACCGCCACGCCGGGTGCGCGTGTGCTGATCCCGGCCGGATGACGAGGGCCACACGATGCGCGGCGGTATCCAGCTCCAATTGCTGATCGGCCCGGTGCCGATCCCGGCGCCGCGCGAGGTCGTCGAGGCGCTCGCGTCGGTGAAGGTGCAGATGGGTTCGGGCGAGTCGCAGGGCGGTTTCGAGATGAGCTTCGACCTGCCGCCGCGCTCGCCGCTGCGCACGCTGTTTCTGATCAGCGGCGGCGGCGGGGGCGGCGTGCCGCTGATGCGTGTGGTGCTGGTCGTGATCATCGACGGGCGCAGCGAATCGATCGTCGACGGCATCGCGACCAACGTCGAGACCGCACCCGGCGCCGGCGGCATCGGCCAGCTGGTCGTGAAGGGCAAGGACCTGTCGGCGCTGATGCAGGTGATCGACTTCCCGAGCCTGCCGTACCCGGCGATGCCACCCTCGCTGCGGGTGTTGACGATCCTGACCAAGTACGCGGCGCTCGGCGTGATCCCGCTGGTGATCCCGTCGCTGGTCGACGAGCCGCCGCTGCCGACCAAGCGCATTCCGCTGCAGCGCGGCAACGACTACGAGTACGTGCAGCAGCTCGCGCGCGAATCCGGCTATGTCTTCTACTTCGAACCCGGGCCGGTGCCCGGCACCTCGAAGGCGTACTGGGGGCCGGAGATCCGCATCGGCATCCCGCAGCCGGCGTTGACGACCGGCATGGACGCGCTGACCAATGTCGAGAACATCAGCTTCAACTTCGACCGCCAGCGCAAGGACATGCCGGTCGTGTATTTCCAGGAGTCGGTCTCGAAGGTGGGCATCCCGATTCCGGTGCCCGACCTGAACCCGCTCGCGCCGCCGCTCGGGCTGATCCCGCCGCTGCCGCCGAATATCCGCAAGCTCGACGACACCGCGCACCTCACCACCGGCGCCGCCTTCATGCGCGGCCTCGCACACGCCGCCGCGCACAGCGACTCGGTGTTCGGTTCGGGCCAGCTCGACGTGGCCCGCTACGGCCGCGTGTTGAAGAGCCGCGCGTTGGTCGGCGTGCGTGGCGCCGGCACGCCGTTCGACGGCCTGTACTACGTCAAGAGCGTGAACCACGACATCCAGCGCGGCAGCTACAAGCAGAGCTTCGAGCTCGCGCGCAACGGGTTGATTTCCACCGTGCCGGCCGTGCCGGTTTGAACACAGAACGAGCAGGACAACGACGCGATGAGTGCAGGTCCCTTCTACGGCAAATACCGCGGCGCGGTGCGCAACAACATCGACCCCGAGATGCTCGGCAAGCTGCAGGTCGAGGTGCCCGATGTCGGCGGCAACATGCTGATCAG
>JAZJZJ010000200.1:2715-2850 GCA_040389925.1 Pseudomonadota bacterium | reverse complement strand
GCCGTGCGCTCGATGGCGGCGCCGCTGGTGGTCGTGATGATCCTGGCGATGATGGTGCTGCCGCTGCCGCCGTTCGCGCTCGACCTGCTGTTCACCTTCAACATCGCGATGGCGCTGATGGTGATGATGGTCGCG
>JAZJZJ010000200.1:0-2535 GCA_040389925.1 Pseudomonadota bacterium | reverse complement strand
CGTCGTGACCAAGGGCGCCGAGCGCATCGCCGAGGTCGGCGCGCGCTTCACGCTCGATGCGATGCCTGGCAAGCAGATGGCGATCGACGCCGATCTGAACGCCGGCCTGATCGACGACAAGGAAGCCAAGCGCCGCCGCGCCGAAGTCGGCGACGAAGCCGAGTTCTACGGTTCGATGGACGGCGCCAGCAAGTACGTGCGCGGCGATGCGATGGCCGG
Source organism: Pseudomonadota bacterium (assembly GCA_040389925.1). Lineage (GTDB taxonomy): Bacteria > Pseudomonadota > Gammaproteobacteria > Burkholderiales > Burkholderiaceae_C > LMDS01. The sequence goes on along the minus strand of JAZJZJ010000200.1, from coordinate 2,316 downwards.
CCTGCTGATCCTGTTCATCAACATCATCGGCGGCTTCGTGATCGGGGTGGCGCAGCACGACCTCACGGCCTCGCAGGCGGCCAACAGCTACATCCTGCTGGCGGTCGGCGACGCGCTGGTCGCGCAGATCCCGGCGCTGCTGATCTCGGTGGCGGCGGCGATGGTGGTCTCGCGTGTCGGCAAGGGCGAAGACGTCGGCAGCCAGATCGCCGCGCAGGTCTTCAACTCGCCGAAGGCGCTGGCCATCACCGCCGGCGTGATCGCACTGCTCGGGGTGATCCCGGGCATGCCGAACCTGGTGTTCCTGTCGCTGGCCTCGGCCTTCGGCTATGCGGCGTGGTGGATGAACCGGCGCAACAAACGCGCTGCCGAGATCCCGCCGCCGCGCCCGGCCGAAGCCGCCCAAGCGAACCCCGAAGCGACCTGGGACGACCTGATGCCGGTCGATACCCTCGGCCTCGAAGTCGGCTACCGCCTGATCGCGCTGGTCGACAAGGCGCGTGTCTCGTCGGGTGGTGGTGACCTGCTCGGCCGCATCAAGGGCGTGCGCAAGAAGTTTGCACAGGACGTCGGCTTTCTGCCGCCGCCGGTGCACATCCGCGACAACCTCGAGCTCAAGCCCAGCGCCTACCGCCTGACGCTGCGCGGCGCGGTCGTCGGCGAAGGCGAGGCCTATCCGGGCATGCTGCTGGCGATCAACCCGGGCGGCGCGACCACGCAGCTGATCGGGACCAAGACCACCGACCCGGCCTTCGGCCTGCCGGCGGTCTGGATCGAGGCGCTGCAGCGCGAGTCGGCCCAAATGGCCGGATTTACGGTCGTTGATTGCTCGACTGTCGTGGCCACCCACCTTTCACACTTGATGCAGCTTCACGCCGCCAAGTTGCTGGGCCGCGTCGAGACCCAGCAGCTCGTCGAACACGTGACGAAGCTGGCCCCGAAACTGATCGAAGACGTGGTCCCGAAGATGGTTGGCATCGCCGCACTGCAAAAGGTTCTGCAGCTTCTGCTCGAAGAAGGCGTGCACATCCGCGACATGCGCTCGATCGTCGAGAGCCTGGCCGAAACGGCCGCCACCGTCACCGACCCGGCCGAGCTGGCGCGTCGCATCCGCATCCACCTCGCGCCGAGCATCGTCCAGCAGATCTACGGGCCGGTGAAAGAGCTCGAAGTGATCGCGCTCGAGCCCGAGCTCGAACGCCTCGTCACGCAGGCGCTGAACTCACCGCACGGCGCCGCGCTCGACCCGGGCGTGGCCGAGACGCTGGCCAGGAGCGCCGCCGATTCCGCCAAGCGCCAGGAAGACCTCGGCCACCCGGCCTGCCTGCTGGTGCCCGACATGATCCGCGCGCCGATGGCGCGTCTGCTGAAGCGCGCCGCGCCGCGGCTGCGCGTGCTCGGCCACTCTGAAATTCCCGAGACTCATTCGATCCGCATCGGTTCGATCATTGGAGCCAACGCATGAATCGCGAAAGAGGGGCCCCACGCAGTGGGGATCGCAGCGATTCAGGTGTTGAGGTTGGCGACCGCGCCGATGCAACGACACGCCACATTTCTACCGGAGCCAACCCATGAACGTTCGTCGCTTTACCGCTCGCACTTCGCGCGATGCACTCGTTCTGGTGCGGCAGGCGCTGGGCGAGGACGCGGTGGTTCTGTCCACCAAGCCCTCGGTCGACGGCATCGAGGTGCTCGCGATGGCCCCCGAAGGCATGAAGCAGGTCGAGCGCATGGCGGCCACGCCCGCCGCTGCTGCGCGCGCCGAACCGGCGCCGCCTCGCGACGAGGTCGCCGCCGACGTCGCCCAGCTCTCGATGAGCACGCTGTCGTTTCAGGACTATGTGCGCGAGCGCATGCTGCGGCGCCGCCAGGCCTCGATGAAGCCCGAAGCGCCGACGCCGGCCCGCGACGAGCCGCGCAGTGCTGCGCCCACGCCCGACCGGGCCAGCGTGCTCGAACAACGCATGACCGCGCCGGCGGCACCGCTGCTGCGCGAGCCGCCCGTGCTGCGCGAGCCGATGGCGATCGCCGCGGCATCCGCCTCCGCGTTCGCGGCCGAGCCCCACGTGCCCGCACTCGCTGACATGCAGCACGCGGCGCAAGGCGGCCTCGCGTCGCGCCGCGACCAGGAAGACATGATGAGCGAGCTGCGCTCGATGAAGGGCCTGATCGAGGAGCGCTTCGGTGCGCTCGCCTTCATGGAGAAGCTGAACCGCCAGCCCGCCCAGGCGCGCCTGACGCAGAAGCTGCTCGACTGCGGTTTCTCGCCCGCGCTGATCCGCAAGATCGGCGACAGCCTGCCGATGGACGTCGCCG
>JAZJZJ010000199.1:0-3258 GCA_040389925.1 Pseudomonadota bacterium | reverse complement strand
AACGTGACCTCGATGCGGCCGAACGACGAGTTCTACCTGATGGGCCGGCTGCCGCGCGCGCCGAAGTCCTGAATCGATGTTTTCGATCATCATCCCGACCTGGAACAACCTGCCGTTCCTGCAGCTCGCGGTCGACACGATCCGGCGCCATTCGGCGCACGCGCACGAGATCCTGGTGCACGTGAACGACGGCTCGGACGGCACGCTCGCGTGGGTGCGCGAGCAAGGCCTCAAGCACACCGCCAGCCCCGCCAACATCGGCATCTGCTTCGCGGTGAACCGGGTCGCGGCGCTGGCGACGCAGCCCTACCTGCTGTATCTGAACGACGACATGGCGGTGCTGCCGGGCTGGGACACGCGGCTGCTCGAGGTCGCGCAGCGCCTTGAAGGCCAGCGCTTCATGCTGTCGAGCACGATGGTCGAACCCGGCGGTGCGAACAACCGCTGTACCGTCGCGGCCGACTACGGCCGCGACACCGCGAGCTTCCGCGAAGCCGAGCTGATCGCCGCGCTGCCAGCCATGCGCCGCTCGCACTGGCTCGGCTCGACCTGGCCGCCGACGCTGCTGCCGACCTGGATGTGGACCGAAGTCGGTGGCTACAGCACCGAGCTCTCGCCAGGCATGAGCAGCGACAACGACTTGTCGATGAAGCTCTGGCACGCCGGCTGCCGCACCTTCATCGGCCTCGGCGACAGCTTCGTCTACCACTTCGCCTGCGTCTCGACCGGGCGCATCGTCAAGAACGACGGGCGTTTGCAGTTCCTGCACAAGTGGGGCATCAGCCAGCGCGACTTCGACCGCATCTGCCTGCATCGCGGCGAGCCGGTCGAACTCGAGACCGCGCTGAAGGGCCGCACGCTCGACGACGCGGACCGCAAGGGGCTCACGAAGGCGCGGCTGCGCGCACGGCTGGCTATGACTTGGAAGCCGGCCGTCGCCTTCAGCGCCGACGACCGGGCCTGACGCGGTGGCCTTCGAGACACTGGCGATCAGCAACCACGGCCTGCGCGCGAGCGGCGGCATCGAGCGCTATGCGATGACGCTGGTGCGTGGCCTGCACCAGCGCGGCGTGAAGCCGACGCTGATTGCGAAAGCCTTCGACACCGCGCTGCCCGAGTACCAGTGGGTCACGCCGATCCACACGTCCGTGACAGCCGCGCCGGGCAAGCTGCGCGATCTGTTCTTCGACTGGCGCATCGGCCGCGTCAAGCGCCGCCTCGGTCTGTTCCCGCTGATCGCCTGCAACCAGACGCGCTGGTCCGACATCGGCATCTGTGGCGGCACGCATCCGGGCTTTCTCGAAGCGATGGGCGCACGCGAAGGCTTGAACGACCGCTGGAAGATCGGACTCGAGCGCGCGCATTTGCAGAACTCGGCCGTCATCGTCGCGCATTCGGCACGGATGCGCGACGAGGTCGTGCGCCACTACGGCATCGACCCGTCGAAGATCACCCTGCTCTACCCGCCGATCGACGGCGAGCGCTTCTCGGCCGTCGATCCGGCCACGCGCAATGCGCTGCGTCAACAGCTCGGTCTGCCGAGCGACCGTGCCGTCTTCCTGCTCGCCTCGACCGGCCACAAGCGCAAGGGCCTCGACCTGCTGGTCGATTTCTTCTCGAAGACCGATCTGCCCGCCACGCTCGTGATCGCCGGCCGCGCGATGCACGGCAGCGCGCGCAACGTGCGCCATCTCGGCTACCGCAGCGACATCGAGAACGTCTACCGCGCAGTCGACTTCACCGTGATGGCCTCGCTGTACGAACCCTTCGGCCTGGTCGGCGTCGAGTCGGTGCTGTGCGGCACGCCGGTGCTGCTGGCCGACAACGCCGGCTGCGCCGAGGTGATCAATGAACTCGGGCAGCTGCCGTTCGCGCTCGCCACGCCGGACTCGCTCGGCCGCGCCGTCGCGCTCGGCGTCGCGCGCTGGCAAGCCGGAACACATCGCATCGCGGAACCGCTGCGCGCGCTGGGCTACGACCCGCGCGTCGCGACCCACATCGACGCGCTGCTCGCGATCGCCGGTGCGCTGGTTCGGCCTCGGCCCCGCCTCGATCCATCGACGCCGTGACGCGCCCCGCTGCGCACGAACGGCCGCTGGCCACGATGCTGCTGCTCGCGTACCAGCAGGCCGGCAGCATCGAACAGGCGATTCGCGGCGCGCTCGCGCAGACCCATGTGCCGCTGGAGATCGTGATCTCCGACGACGCCTCGACCGACGGCACCTGGGCCGCAATCGAACGCGCCGTCGCCGGCTACACCGGCCCGCACCGCCTCGTGCTGAACCGCAACCCGGTCAATCTGGGCATCGGCGCGCACATCAACAAGATGGTTGCGCTGTCGCGCGGCGAGCTGTTGTTCGTCGCGGCCGGCGACGACATTTCGCTGCCGCAGCGCTGCGCGCTCGTCGTCGATGCGTGGCTGTCAGCCGATCGCCAGCCGGACCTGATTTCCAGCAACCTGCTCGACCTCGACGAGCATGGCCAGACCCACGCGACGATCACACCGACCGATCTCTCGACCTACCGCAACGCCGCCGACTGGCTTGCCCGCCCGCCCCACGTGATCGGTGCCGCGCAGGCCTGGACACGCCGCGTGTTCGACCGCTTCGGCCCGCTGCCGCACGGCAGCGTCGCCGAGGACTGGCTGATGGTGTTCCGCGCGATCGTCAGTGGCGGCGCGATCACGCTGGCCGAGCCGCTGGTTCAGTACCGGCGCGGCGGCATCTCGCGCCGGCGCCGCAACCTGCACGCGCGCGACGTGATCGAGCGGCTGCTGAAGAACAATCGCCACGCGCTGGTCGAACTGCCGCAGCTGCTGGCCGACGCGACGCGCGCCGGCCAGCTGGCGGCGGTCGAAGACGCGCTCTCGCTGCAGTTCGCGCGCGAAGTCTTCGTGCGCGACCTGTTCGGCGCCACGAGCCTCGGCCAGCGCTGGCGCGCATTCACCGCCGCGCGTCGGGTGCCGCTGGCCCTGCGCACCCGCCTGCTCGTCTACGCGGCCTGGCCGGCGTTGCTCGCGCCGCTCTTCGCACTCAAGCGCCTGACGACGCGCGACCGCTGAGGCAGCGCCGCGCGCCTCAGAGCAGCACGATGTCGTACTGCTCCGGCGAGCCCAGCGGCTCGGCCTGCAGCGAGATCGGCTTGCCGATGAAATCCGACAGGCCGGCGAGGTGCTGGCTCTCTTCGTCGAGCAGCATCTCGACCACCGCGGCCGAGGCGACGATGCGGAACTCCTTCGGGTTGAACTGGCGCGCCTCG
>JAZJZJ010000198.1:0-19303 GCA_040389925.1 Pseudomonadota bacterium | reverse complement strand
TGGCCGTCGAAGCCGATCGCGGCACCCGAGACCAGCGGCTTGGCGTGGGCGACGCAGGCGGCGTTGACGGCGTGGCGGGTGGCGAAGTTGTCGCTGCAATCGATGACCACATCGGCGTCAGCGACCAGTGCGGCCAGGCGTGCGGCGTCGGCGCGCTCGCACAACGCGTTGACGCGCACTTCCGGGTTGATCGCGTGCAAGGTTTGCGCCGCCGACGCGGCCTTCGGCTGCCCGATGCGCGCGACGTTGTGAACGATCTGGCGCTGCAGGTTCGTCAGGTCGACCGTGTCGTTGTCGACGAGGGTGAGCGTGCCGACGCCCGCGGTCGCCAAGTAGAGCGCCACCGGTGAGCCCAACCCACCGGCGCCGATCACCAGCGCATGCGCCGCGAGCAAGCGCTGCTGGCCTTCGATGCCGAGTTCGTCGAGCAGGATGTGGCGCGAGTAGCGCAGCAACTGGTCGTCATTCATGATGGGCTGAGGATACAAACAAAAACGCCCGCAGAGGCTGCAGGCGTTTCGTCGAGCCGAGCGGTCCAGCGCCGGGCCGCTCCCAAGCGGACCGCGACCCGCCCGGCGCGTGGTGGCGGTAACCCGCCACCGGGTGCCCCACCCATTCAGTTCACGGTTTCGGTCTCCGGCTTGCGCTCGACGGCGGTCTTGCTGACCAGCACCGGCTTGCCCTTCAGGCGATTCAGCGCCTGTGCGAGCTGAAAGTCTTCAGTGCTGCCGAACTCGATCGGCGCCTTGGCCGGCGCGGAGGCGCGCCTGATGGCCTCTTCTTCGAGCTTCTTGCGGGCCTCTTCGCGTGCCTTGTCGCGCGCTTCGTCCTTGACCTCGGGGCCTTGGCCGCTCTGCAGATGCTTCTCGAGGTCGGCTTCGCGGGTGCGCAGCGCAGCGAACAAATTGCCTTCGGCGGTTTCGTCGAGCATCACGTCAGGCACGATGCCCTTGGCCTGGATCGACGCGCCGCTCGGTGTGTAGTAGCGCGCGGTCGTGATCTTCAGCGCGGTTTCGGGCGAGAGCTGGCGCACGGTCTGGACCGAGCCCTTGCCGAAGGTCTGCGCGCCCATCAGCGTGGCGCGTTTGTGGTCTTGCAGCGCGCCGGCGACGATCTCGCTGGCCGAGGCCGAGCCTTCGTTGACCAGCACGATCAGCGGCACCTTCTTCAGCGCCTCGGGCAGGCGGCGCAGCGGGTCGCTGCCGCCGCGACGCATGTAATCGCTCGGCGAGGCCTTGAAGGTCTGCTTCGAATCGGCGATCTGGCCATTGGTCGAGACCACGACCGTGTCGGCCGGCAGGAACGCCGCCGAGATCGCGACCGCGCCTTCGAGCAAGCCACCCGGGTCGTTGCGCAAATCGAGCACGAGGCCCTTCAGGTTGGGCTCGGCCTTGTAGATCTCTTCGAGCTTCTTCGCGAAGTCTTCGACCGTGCGGTCCTGGAACTGGCTCACGCGCAGCCACGCGTAGCCCGGCTCGATGACCTTCGAGCGCACGCTCTGGGTACGAATCTCTTCGCGGGTAATCGTCACCGGAAAGCTGCGGCTCTCGCTCTTGCGGAACACCATCAGCGTGACCTTGGTGTTCGGGTCGCCGCGCATCTTCTTGACGGCTTGGTCGACCGTCAGGCCCTTGACCATCGTGTCGTCGATCTTGGTGATCAGGTCGCCGCTCTTCATGCCGGCGCGGAACGCGGGCGAGCCCTCGATCGGGCTGACGACCTTGACCAAGCCGTCTTCCATGCCCATCTCGATGCCGATGCCGACGAAGCGGCCGGTGGTCGCCTCGCGGAATTCCTTGAACGACTTCTTGTCGAAGTATTGCGAGTGCGGGTCGAGGCCCGACACCATGCCGCCGATCGCGTCACCGATCAGCTTCTTCTCGTCGACCGGTTCGACGTAGTCGGTCTTGATCATGCCGAAGACTGCGGCCATCTGCTGCAGTTCTTCGAGCGGCAGTTGCGCCACGCCGTTGCGTGCAGTGGCCTGCAACTGCATCGTTGTCAGCGCGCCGGCGACAGCGCCGACCGCCAACCAACCTGCGACCTTGATTTTGGCACCCATGAGTGACCCCTTGTAATGCCCGTCGGCTGCGTGAATCCGGTTCAAAGAATACCCTTTCGTCAGTATATTCCTGCGTCCCCAGCTTGGGACGCTCGGGCGGGCGCGAAAGTTGCACTCGCGCCGGGCGTTCGGTGTGGTCGAGGCAACTCGCGGCGCGCCGCCGCCCCGCGCGGATGCGCGCGTTTGCACAGGTGCTGCCGGTGCGGCGCGGCGGCAAGCCCGGGCGATGTAAAGAAATGCAGGAATACCGCGGCGGGGTTGCGCCGGTCTGGTCAGGTCGGATCGCCCGGCGTCGGCTCTGCCTTGGGGATCGAGAACAGCGCGTCGTAGAGGTCGCCCGGCACGGTGTCGCCGTCTTCGCGCACCTCGACGCCGTGCTTCAGATCGAACGACGACAGGACCCAGCCGCCGGGCTCGGGCTGGCCCGGCACCGAGGGGCTTGGCGGCAGCGCGCCTGGGTCGACGAACTCGCCGAGCGGCGCGTCCGCCGTGATGCGCCAGACCAGCTTCCTGCCCTGATTCGGACCCCTGAACTTGGCCATGACACCTCCCGGGGGATGCGGCGTGGGGCACCGCGACGAAACGCCAGCGGGCCATCCTATCGGCCTGCGTTCAGCGTGCGAACCCCTTGTTCCAGGAGGCGGCGCTGTTGCGGGGCGGGCATCCGCCCCGGATCGCTGCGTCGTGTCGACGCTCAGCGCACCCGCAAGCGCGTTCGCTTGCCGCCGCGCCCACGATCTCGCCGATCTCGGCTGCCGGATCAATGCCGTGACGATGGAACACCGCCAGCACCTCGGCGACCGCGTCTGCATCGCACGACACCGGCAGGCCGCCGCTGGTCGGCGGGTCGGTCAGCAGGGCGCTGTTGATCGCAGAGAAGCGTTCGGGCAACTGCGCCTCGCCGTCGCAGCCGACCCGGTTGCAGCCCGACGCGCCGGTGACCTGCCGATTCCGCCGCTTTGCCGATGATTGCGCCTCACGCCACGGGTCCGCAAGTGAGGGCACCACTTGCTGAGGACCCGCTACGCGGCAGCCCGGGGATGAATTCACTGGGCGACAACCTGCTGCCGGTACAACTCGGCAGCGCGCTGCGTTTGACGGCCCGGTACGCCGTCGCCAATCTGCCGCCCATCGATTTTCGTCACAGGCGTCACGCCGCCGAGCGTTCCGGTCACGAAGGCCTCATCTGCCGTGTAGATCTGTGCCAAGGTGAAGTCGCATTCCCGCACGGTGCCGCCGGCGGCCCTCCAGGCGTCAATCACGTTGCGCTGGGTGATGCCCTTGAATGAATAGGAGCCTGTCGACGTCCACAGCTCGCCCTTCCTCACGACGAAGAAGTTGGTCGAATTGCAACTCGCGACGAAACCCCGTGGATCCAGCATCAACGCTTCGTCGGCGCCGGCGTGGATGGCCTGGATCAGCGCCTGGATCAGGTTCAATCGACTGTGCGAGTTCAGCCTCAGGTCGAAGACGTCAGGGCTGCTGGTGCGGAAGGTCGAAGTGAACAGGGTGAGGCCGCGCGTCTTCGACTCGGGCTTCGGCGTCTTGAACTCGGCGACGATGACGATCGTCGCCTTGCCGATCACGAAGCGCGGGTCCTGGTTCGGCGTGCGCTTCACGCCACGCGTCACCATAAGGCGAACGTGAGCGCCATCGGTCATTGCGTTCTTCGCCAGTGTGTCGGTGATGGCTCGGGTCAGCGCCGCGCGGCTCATGCCGATGTCGATGGCGATCGAGGCTGCACCTTCGTACAGCCGGTCGAGATGCGCCTCCAGGCTGATGATCCGGCCCTGCACGAGACGCAAGCCTTCCCAGATGCCGTCACCGAGCACGAATCCGCTGTCGAAGATCGATACGCGGGCCTCGTCGCGCGGCACGAACTCGCCGTTGACGTAGACGAGCACCTTGTCGTTGCGCGGGTCGGGCAGATAGCCCTGAGCGCTCTCGCCCTGGGTCAGCGGGTTCATGGCATTCATGATGGAGGTGTTGGCAGTTAGAAGTCGAATTCGCGGTGGCGCTCGATGAACGCCTGCGTGCGTGCTTGTGACGGTTGCTTGAGCACTTCGTCGGGTGTGCCTTGCTCGTGGATCACGCCGTCGGCAATGAAGAGGACGCGGTTCGCGAAGTGGTAGGCAAAGCCGATCTCGTGCGTCACGAGGAGCATCGTGCGGCCTTCCTCGGCGAGCGAGCGGATCACGCGCAGCACTTCGCCGACCAGCTCGGGGTCGAGCGCCGAAGTCGGCTCGTCGAACAGCAGAATTTCGGGGTCCATCGCCAATGCGCGTGCGATGGCCACGCGCTGCTTTTGGCCACCCGAGAGTCGTGCCGGAAACGCATCCGCCTTGTCCGCCAAGCCGACTCGCGCGAGCTCGGCTCGGGCGCGCAGCCGCGCGGCCGGCTCGGGCTGGCCGCGCACCGTGCGCAGACCTTCCATCACGTTTCCAATCGCGGTCATGTGCGGGAACAGGTTGAACTGCTGGAACACCATGCCGACGCGCTGGCGCACGCGCGTCAGCTCGGCTTCGTCGTACACGCGCCGCCCGGAGTCGTTCCGGACCGGGCCGGCGCGGCCGATCGTCTGACCCGCGAGTTCGATCGTGCCGCCGCTGGGCAACTCCATGAAGTTGAGGCAGCGCAGCAGCGTGCTCTTGCCGGAGCCCGACGCGCCGAGGATCGCGATCCGGTCACCCGGCATCACATCGAGGTCGATGCCGCAAAGCACCTCATGAGCGCCGAATTGCTTGCGCATGGCGCTGACGCGCATCAGTGGGGCCGGGGGCAAAGCCGTGTTCGTCATGCGTCTGACCGGTTGAGTCGGCGCTCCAGCGCGTACGCTGCCTGCACCAGCGGGAAAAGACAGAGGAAAAACACCACCGCGATCACCGTGTAGGTCTCGATCGGGTTGAAGTTCAGTGAAGCCAAGAGCTTGCCCTGTTGCAGCAGCTCGACATAGGCCACCGCCGATGCGAGCGTCGTCATCTTGAAGATTTCGATGCCGCGGTTGGTCAGTGCCGGCAGCATTCGGCGCAGCGCTTGAGGCAGCACGATGCGGCGCATCGCCTGCGCGCTGGTCATGCCCAGGGCGCGCGCCGCTTCGCGTTGGCCGCGATCGATGGACTCGATGCCGCCACGGTAGATCTCGGCCGAGAACGCGGCCGAATTGAGAGAGATGCCGAGTGCGGCTGCGGTGAGGGGCCCGATTTCGAACGGCACCAGGATCGGCAGCGCGTAGTAGAACCACAGTATCTGCACCAGCACCGGTGTATTGCGAAACAGCTCGACAAATGCCGTGGCGGGCAAGTAGACCCAACGCGATCTGGCATGACGACCGAGGCCGACGAGCAGGCCAAAGCTCATGCCGAGCACCATGCAGATCACGAACAGGCGCAGCGTGCCGACGACGCCGGCCCAGAGCACGTCGGCATTCTCGAGCAGGGGCGCAAAGTTCCAGCGGTAGAGCATCTCAGCGCGCCATCCCTTCGCCGCTCGCCCCCAGGCGTCTCTCGACGCGGTGGACCAGCGAGCTGACCGCGAAGATCACGACGAAGTAGATCAGCGCCGTCACCGTGAAGACTTCCAGCGGCCGGAAGGTCTTCTGCGCCACCTCGTTGGTCTGGAACAGCAGGTCGGCGTAGGACACGATCGCGACCAGCGTGGTGGTCTTCATCAGCTCGATCGCGCGCTCGAGAAACGCAGGGACCATGCGCTTGACTGCCTGGGGCAGCACCACCCGGCGCATGACCTGAGGCGGTGTCATGCCGAGCGCGCGCGCCGCCTCCCACTGACCCCGTTCCACCGAGACGATGCCGCCGCGGAACACCTCGGCAAAGAAGGCCGCCGATTGGATCGAGAAGGTCAGCACGGCTGCAACGTAAGGCGTCATCTCCACCTTGATCAGGACCGGCAGCGCGAAGAAGAACCAGAACAGCTGCACCAGCGGCGGCGTGGTGCGGAAGACTTCGATCACCACCCCCGCCGGCCAGGCCAGCATGCGCCGTGGCGAGAGCCGCATCAGCGCCAGCACAAGCCCGAGCGGCACACCGAAGATCAGCGCCGCACCGGTTACCTTGAGGGTGTTGAGCAGGCCGAGCGCCAGCAGATCGGCGTTCGCCCACACCGGCGCGAAGTTCCAGACGTGCATGCGGCAGGACGTGTCAGGACTTCAGCATTTCCTTCATCACCGGCGGCGATGCCTTCGGGTCGAGGCCGAATCCGACCAGGAACTCTTCGTACCACTTCTGCGTCTGCCCGCTCGTGTAGAACTTGCCGACTTCCTTGTCGACCCACTCGACGAAGGACTTGTCGGCGTCCTTGCGCACAGCGACGCTCGAAGCCTGCGACTGCGCCGGCGTGGGCACGATGATCTTGCCGGCGCCCAGCTTTTGACGCGCCGCCAGCAGCGGCGGGTGGAACAGGCACACTGCATCGGCCCGACCGGCCTGGAAGGCAGCGATCGCTTCTGCATTGCCCGGGAAGCGCGAGATCGACGCCTTCGCCACGTTCTCGCTGAGGAACTTGTCCATGCTGCTGGCCTGCGGCACGGCAAGGCGCACCGAGGGCTGGTTGAGGTCTGCCCACGCCTTTACCGGCAGATCGTCCCGCGCCAGCACAGCGAGCGAGTAGTAGAGCAGCGGCGTCTTCGGAAAATCGACCGCCTCCGCGCGCTCGGGCGTGGCATCCATCATCGACATCATGTCGATCTTGTTGCCCTGCAGCGCCGCGACTGCCGTGCCCCAAGTCACCTCGACCGGCTCGAACTTGACGCCGAGGTCTGCAGCCATCGCCTTGCCCAGCGACACACCGACGCCGCCTGCCCACTCGCCGCTCTTCGGATCCTTGGTGAACCAGGGCGGTGCCTGCGTGACACCGACGCGCAGCGAGCCCCGTTGCCTGATCTGGGCGAGCGTGCCCGCGGCGGCTTGCGCCCAGGCCGCCGGCGCACAGGCGACTGCGGCGAGGGCAAGCACGCTGCGGCGGTGAATGTTGGCCTTTGTCATGTCAGAGCTCCTGCAAGTGGGGTTGGGGGTGAAGAAGATGAAGAATCCGCCGTTCGCATGCGGGCGCTGAGGAACTTTTCGGTTTGACTGGCCCCGCGCAGCATGTGGCTGTCGACCTCGGCATGCATCGCGCCGAGGTCGTCCCCCAGCGCGGCAGCGATGTAGTCGTCGTGCGCGTCCGGCCGCGGACCGCGCTTGCCGTGCGCGCGGTGGTGCGCCGCCCAGTACAGCTGCAATCGCCCGCGCAGGTCACCCCAGCTTCGCTGCAACAGCCGGTGCCCGCTGGCTTCGTAGACGAGGCTGTGCAGTTCGAGTTCGGCGGCGATGCTGGCGAGGTCGTCGCCGCGATCAATGGTCTTCTTCAGCGCGGCGTTGCGCCGGTGCAGTTCCTTGCCGAAGGCGGCGTCGCGCTTCGGCCATGCCTGCTCGAAGGCGAACCTTTCCAGCGTCGTCCGCAGCGAGTGAATCTCGCGCACGTCCTCGACGGACAGATCGATGACCCGCGTGCCGGTGTACGGCACTGTCGTGATCAGGCCCTCTTCGACAAGCTGTCGCAATGCTTCGCGCAGGGGCGCACGGCTGACACTGAACCGGTCGGCCAGGGTCGTTTCGATGAGGGCGGCGCCTGGCTCCAGTTCGCCAGTCAGGATGGCCGAGCGAAGCCGGTCGGCGATGTGCTCGCGGAACGTGGCGCGAGGCAGTTTGGAAATCTGGTCGGCAAATGCCATTGAGTGCCGCGGCGATAGATGATCGATTGTCGACAATGTAAATGGAACAAGGCACGGAAGCAAGCACGTTCCGCGGATAACGGCTCGTGCAGGGTCCTCGCCACGTGTGGCACTGTGGGCTGTTTCAGGGTTGCGGTCCAGATCGCAGCGTTCGCAGACACCGCTGGCGTGGCATCGGCCGCTGACCCGGGCGCACCGGTTCCCGAGGAGGTCCGGAATGCTCGCCCGGCTTCGCCGGCATCGAGTAGCGCAGCCGGGCCGGCGGAACGCCGCTGTTCGACGATGGCGTCGCCGGGTTCGAATGTGCCCGCGGTGCCCCCGACCTGCAGGCGGTCACTCCCACGACACGCTGAGTTCGTCGAGCTTGCGCGCCAATGCGCGCGCTTCCTTGAGGAGCAAGGTCGAGAGCTCGGTGCGGCGCGGTTCCTCGAAGCGGGCCGCGATGCCTGCCAGACTGATCGCCGCATACGGCTGGCCGCGGCGCGTGACGATCGGTGCGCCGATCGCGGCCACGCCCGGCAGCACGTCTTCCTCGTTGATCGAGTAGCCGGCAGCGCGCGATTTCGCGATCACCTCGCGCAGCCGGTCGCCGGTGAGCAGGCCGAAGGGCTTCAGGCGCGGTGAATTGACGGCGATGATGCGTTCGATCTCGGCGTCGCCGAGCCCGAGCAGCAGCGCGACGCTGCCGGCGCCGATGCCGAGTGGGCGGCGCATCCCGACATCCAGCGTGCGCGCACGGATCGGGTAGCTTCCTTCGATGCGCTCGATGCACACCGCGTCGAAGCCGCTGCGCACCACCAGAAAGGCCGAATCGGCCGTGCGCTCGGCAAGGCGCAGAAGCGTCGGCTGGCAGACCTCCTTCAGATTGAAGTACGGCGACGCGGCCAGTCCCAGCTCGTAGACGACATGCCCGAGCCGATAGCACTTGGTGGTCGGGTCCTGCGTCACCATGCCCTGCGACATCAGGCCCTTGACGATGCGGTGCGCGGTGGGGCGCTCGAGCGACATGGCACTGGCGATGTCGACCAGGCGCATTCCCTTCTGGAACGCCGCGATCTCACGCAACATGGTGACCGCACGATGAATGCTCTGCGTGCCCCACGGATGCGGCGCGGCGCGTTCCGCGGTGCTCTTGCTCGTGCTTTTCGGTGCGCTCGCGGCGTTGCTTTTCTTCGCCGCCGCTGGCGTGGTCGCAGAACGAGTCCTTGTCATCGACGGTGCCCTTGCGGCATATTCACATGTTGGAATTATAGGTGACCACCCTGTGAAATCGGAGACTGCCGCGCCTGCGCGCGGCGCGGCGACAGTCGGCGGCACACAGAGCGTGCAGCGCGCGGTCGCCGTGCTGAGGCACGTCGCGCTGGCAGCGGATGCCACCCGCCTGAGCGACATCGCGACCGCGTTGGACATCGACATCACCACCGCGCATCGCATCGTCAAGGGCCTGTGTTTCGAGGGCATGCTCAGGCGCGAGGCGGAAACGCGGCGCTACCGCCTCGGGCGTCTCGTGCACGAGCTCGGGCTCGCCGCGACGCCGCACTTCCCGTTGCGTGACCTGTGCCGGCCGACGCTCGAGAAGCTGGCCGCGCACAGCGGCGACTCGGTGTTCCTGCTGGTGCGAAGCGAGCTCGACGTGGTGTGCCTCGAACGCGTCGCCGGCACCTTCGCGATCCAGGCCCACACACTGGATGCCGGCGCGCGCCGCCCGTTGGGCGTGGGCGCTGGCGGGATGGCGATCCTGATGTCCTTGCCCGACGCCGAGGTCGAGCGCGTCATTGGCGCGAATGCGGCACGCTATGCGGCTTGGGAGCGGCTCACGCCCAAGCGCGTGCGCGCGCTGGTTCGACTGTCGCGCGAACACGGATTCGCGATCAACGACGAGGAGCTCATGCAAGGCGTCGGGGCGATCGGCATTGCGTTCGCGGCCACGCCCGCAGGCGGCGCGGGCGAACCGACGCTCGCCGCGATCAGCATCGCGTCGATCGCGCAGCGCATGCAGGGCAAGCGACGCGATGAACTGGCGCGCGAGCTGGCTGCGGAACTCAAGCGGCTGACGCGGGAACTCGCACGCTAGTTCGCCGCCAACGCGGCAAACGGCATCGAGGCCTTCAAGGTCGTGCGGTGCATCAATCGGCGCTCGTCGGCGGTGTAGCCGCCGGTGGCCCGGTGCACGGTGCCCCAGTTGTCCCACATGATGAGGTCGCCGAGTTGCCAGCGGTGGCGGTAGACGAACTCGGGCCGCTTGGAATGTGCGTACAGCTCGGCCAGCAAGGCATCGCTCTCGGCGGCCGGCAGGCCGACGATGTTCGCCGTGAAGCCTTCGTTGACGAACAGCCCGAGGCGGCCGGAGAACGGATGGCGAATGACGACCGGGTGGACGACATCCGGCGTCTTGCTCTTCTGCTCGCTCGAGAGCTGTGGTGCCGTGCCCTGACGCGCGGCGACCTTGGCGTAGATGTCGCCGAAGCGATGCACCGCACGCAGGCCGGTCAGCCGCTTCTTCATCCCGGCCGGCAACGCGTCGTAGGCCGACGCGGTGCTGGCGAACTCGGTGTCACCGAGCACGACACCGTCGCGCGTCGGCACCTCGATCGAATACAGCAATGATCCGCGGCTGGGTTCGGCCACGTAGGAAAGATCGGTGTGCCAGAACTCGCCGCTGCCGCCGATGCGCTGACCGTTCTCGACGATGTTGGAGACGCGGAAGATTTCCGGGTGGCCCGGCAGCAAATAGCGCTCGACGACGTGGTGTTCGAGATCGCCGAAGCCGCGGCTGAATGCGATCTGCTGCTCGGGCGTGAGCTTCTGGTTGCGAAACACCAGCACCGACTTGTCGCTGAAGGCCGCCTTCAGGCGCTCGAACGTGCCGGGCGAAACGCCCTGGCTGATGTCCAGCCCGGTGACCTGATGGCCGAGCGGTGAACTGCTCG
This sequence comes from Pseudomonadota bacterium, assembly GCA_040389925.1. Lineage (GTDB taxonomy): Bacteria > Pseudomonadota > Gammaproteobacteria > Burkholderiales > Burkholderiaceae_C > LMDS01. Next base: position 8,586 of record JAZJZJ010000198.1, on the reverse strand, counting down.
GTTCGACGCGAAAGTCCTCGTTCGTCATGGCATGGCTCATGGTGATTTCCAGCGCACCGTGCGCAGGTCGTAGAACGCGTAGCCGAACTGCGGCTCCCATTCGATCTGCTTGTCCTTCGCGAACACCGAGAACAGTTCGGAGATCAGCACCGAGTGCCCGTCATCGCGCAGCAGCTTGCCGATGCGCTTGAAGAGCTTGTCGCGTTCGGTGAAGTCGCCGGTGGTGTTGGTCTGCTCGATCAGGGCTTCGACTTCGGGGTTGTAGTAGTCGGACCAGGTGCCATCCTTGCTCGCCGTACCCGAGATCGGCGTCGACGGGTCGTACAGCGCATTCGAGTACTGCATCACCGTCATGGGCCCGGACTTGTGGGTGTTGTTGAGCCGGTTCCATGCGGGGTAGTCGAGCATGCGGATCTTGGCGCGCACGCCGATCTGCGACCAGTACGCGGCGACCGCTTCGGTCACATCCTTCGAATACGAGGTGGGGCTCAGGAGTTCGGTCTCGAAGCCGTTCGGATACCCGGCCTCGGCCAGCAGCTTCCTGGCTCGCGCCGGGTCGTAGCCGTAGGGTGCGAGCGTCTTGTCGACACCGATCGGGTAGTAGGACGAGATGTAGGTCGTGAGCGGCTTCCCGATGCCCTGCATCACGTTGGCGATGATGGCGTTGACGTCGATCGCGTGGTTGAGCGCCAAGCGCACCCGCTTGTCGGCCAGCGGTGTGCCTGGCGTGAGCGTGTACAGCCGGATGTTGAGCGGGCTGCCCATCGGCACCGAGATCGTCTCGCGGCCGGGCTGCGCGCTCACGCGTTTGACATCGCTCGGCGCGATGCCGTCGGCCATGTCGATTTCCTGCGCGATCAGCGCGTTGACGCGGCTGCTCGGATCGGGAACGAACTTGAAGATCAGGCGCTTGATGCCGGGCTTCTTGCCGTAGTACTGGTCGAACCGCGCGAGCTCCACGCTCTGCCCGATCTTGTGTTCGACGAACTTGTAGGGGCCGCAGCCGACCGGCGCGCGCGAGAAAGCCTCGATCGACGGCAGCGACTGCGTGTACTCCATCGGCACGAGCGCGACGAACGCGGCCACCTTGTTGAGGAAGACCACATCGGGCTTCTTCATCCGGACGACCACGGTGTGGTCGTCAGGCGCGCTGATGCTGTCGATCGTCTCGGCAAAGTAGGGTCGTCGCGTGCTCTTGACTTCGGGGTTCAGGATGCGCTCGAACGAGAACTTCACGTCCTTGGCCGTCAGCGTCACACCGTTGTGGAACCTGACGTCGCGCCGCAGCGTGAAGCGGTACTCGAGGCCGTTCGGCGCCACGCTGACGGCGGTGGCGACCTGCGGCACGAGAACACCCTTCTTGTCGAAGGTGTAGAGGTTGTCGAACAACTGCCATGCGTAGCGATCGGAATTGCCGGTGTTGTCGACCTGGGCGTCGAGCATCGCGATGTCGCGACCGATGCCGAAGACGATCGTGTCCGTGTCGATGGCGGGCTTGGCGCCGGCCACCGGGGGCAGCGAACCGAGCAACGCAGCGCACGCCGTGAGCACGCGCGGCCATTGAAGGAGTGAAGGCTGCATGGCGTCTCCTGAATCTGGATCGTGTCGGGAAAGTGTGCGAGAGCAATGCTTGACTGTCAACATGTGAAACCACTTGGTCGATCCATAACGTCGAGCCAGCGATGGGAGTCATGCTGTGATTGCGACGCAATGAGTGCGACCTGACGCAAGAATGATTTGCAATATGTGGATTGTGAATTCCTTCCCGTCGCAAGGGACGCTGAGGTCGGGTGTTTGGACGGCTCCTGGGTACCCGGCGCTTCGCCGCGTTGCTGGACGGGGCCAAAGCGGCGGGAGTTTTCGGCACGTTGCAAACCTCAGTGCCGAAGGGCGGTGCATCGGCTTCGTGCCGTACATCGGCACACCCAACGCGTGGCCCGCCGCGATCGATTCGATCCCGGCCGCAGCGGGCCGCCTGACGCGCGAGGACCGCACCGCACTGCACGATGACGCGGTCGAAGCAGCCGACCACCGGTACCGACCTTGATGTGCGGTAGATCCTGCGGAGATCTTCGCAGCTTCGTTGGTCCCGCCGACAGGAATCGAACCTGTATTTGCCGCTTAGGAGGCGGCCGTTCTATCCATTGAACTACGGCGAGCGGTCGGGGTGAAAGCGGCGCGAATTCTCGCATGCGGCCTTCTGCGGCTACTTCCAGCGCCAAGTCCAGATCAGGTCGAGTGAATTGTCGTCGCCGGATTGCGCCCGCAACGTGAAGCGCTGTGCGATGCGATAGATCAGCTGGAAGCTGCCGGTCGTCGCGTTCAGCCCGCGTTCGTAACCGACGTACCAGCGCTTTGAGAGCTGCTTGCCGAGCGCGATCACGGTGTCGCGGACCTCGCCGTCGGTCTGGCGCACCGAAATGTCGTCGAGCCCGAGCGCCTTGGTGAGCTGGTCGGTCGGGCCGCCGCCTTCCCCGGCCAGCAGCGCGAGCGCGGCGCGCTGCAGCAGCGCGGTGTCGGTGCGGCCCAGACCGTCGCTGGCGCGGCCCATCACGAGCCAGCTCAACTTGTCGATCTCCGACAGCTCGGGCTCCGAGAACAGCCGCACGCGCGGGTTCGCCGGCGTGCCGCTGATGATGACGCCGACGCGGGTGTCGATGTTCGGGCGCGTCGCCTCGATGTCCAGGCGCGGGTTCTCGACCGCGCCGCTGAATGCGATCAGGCCGCGGTCGATGGTCAGCTTCTGGCCGTACGCGGCGTAGGTGCCGTCGGTCACGCGCACCGTGCCGTTCACCGCCAGCCGGCCCGCCGGCGAGGTGACGCGCAGTTCGCCGCGCAACTTGGCGTCCAGGCCGCGGCCGCGCAGCCGCAGCTGTTCACCCAAGGTCACGCGCAGGTCGAGCGCGACCGCGCGCGGCGGGTTCACCGAGGCGCTCGGCGCACCGCTCGGTGCGGCCGCCGCCGAGGCCGCGGCGGCGGGCGAGGGCACGCCCTTCTCGCGCACGACGTGCACGTCGGTCGACAGGCTCGGTGCGTCGCTGCGCGTGAAGTCGATCAGTCCTTCGTCGATGTCGAAACGGCCGTCGAACGCGCGCGTGTCCTTGTCGAGTTGCAACTGCCCGGCGCCGCTGGCGACGATGCGGCGGTCGACCCGGCCGAGCAGCTGGAATTTCTCGGCCGTCACCTTGAGCACGGCCTTCGGCGCTTCGCCCAGGCTGGCGTCGCCTTCGAGCCGGATGCTGCCGCCGCCGGCCTTCGCGCTGAAACGGTCGATGCGCGCGCTGCTGCCGCGCAGTGCGATCGCGACATCGCCGTCGCTGACGTTCACGCCTTCGAGAAAATTGCGCACCGACAGCCGCGTGCCTTCGATCCGGCCGGTGTACTCGGGCGCGCCGAAGCGCCCGCCGAAGCTCGCGCTGGTGTGCAGCGCGCCGCCAAGCCGCCAGCCCGGCGGCACCCAAGGGCCCCAAGTGCCGAGGTCGTCGACGCGCAGCTCGAGCACGCCGCTGAGCGCTGCGTCGGCCGCGGGCCAGGTCGCTTGCGGCGAGGTCCGCACGACCTCGGCGCCGGCGACGACGCCGAGCGCCTTGCCGGCCAGGCCTTGCGTGAAGCTCCAAGTGCCGTTGTCGGCGTTCAGGCCGAAGCGCAGGTCGGTCAGGCCAAGCGCGCGGGTGCCGATCTCGTCGGTGACAGTGAGGTCGCCGCTGCCGCGCTCGAGCACGACATCGGCGGCGAAGGTCGGGGCGCTGCGAATTTTGACGCGGCCGGCGACCGTCAGGTCGCCGCCCCAGCCGAAGTCGGGCTGTGCGCGCGCCAGCAGTGGTGCGATGCGCAGCGGTTCGAGCTTGGCTTCGGCCTCGATCTGCGTGAACCCGCCGGGCTGCGCTGCAGCCTGCCACGCGATGCGGCTCCAGCTGACGGCGCCGCCGAGCAGTTCGGCGCGGCCGGGCTGCACGCTGGCGCGCGGCGCGGCGCCGGCCCAGAGCGCTTCGAGCGCGACGTTGCGCGTGCGCAGCAGCGGTGCGCTGCCGGGGTTGCTGTTGCGCAGATCGATCTGCTGGATCGTGCCGCGCCAGCCGGCGAGTGCGTTCCCGGCTGCGTCGATGATGCCGCCTTGCGCTTGCACGACCGCAACGGTGCGCGATCCGGCCGCGCTCGCCGCGCCGCCCTGCAGCGACTCGGCCCAGGCCGGCGGCCGCGCGGTCGACTCGGCGCGCAAGTCGAGCGTGTGGGCACGGCCTGTGCCCTTGAGCTGCAGGCTCAGCGTGTCGATCGACGGGCCGGGTGCGGCGCCTTGCGTCAGCGTCGCCTGCGTCAAGGTCACGCTGGCCTCGACCGGTGCGCTGGCCGAGGTGCCGAGCGTCCACGTCGCCTGCGCCTTCTGCACGTTGAGCGCGCCGGCACGCAGCGCGCTCGCGTCGAGCTGGCCGGTTGTCGTCATCGCGGGCCAGCGGCCGGTGACGTGCGCTTTCGCGTTCAGCGTGCCGGCAAGCGTCGGGTCGGCGCCGGCACGCTGGAACAGCTTGAACACCGGCGCGAGCTTCGCCAGCGCGGGGCCGTCGATGCTCAGGTCCCACGCATCGGCGCTGCCGTTGCCGCTCGTCGCGAGGCGGCCGTCGGCGCGCAGCGCATTGCCATCGGCGTCGAGCTTCAGGCTCGCGATCGCCTGCGCGCCGCCGCTGCTGCGCAGGCTTGCCGCGCCGGTGAGCGGCACGCCGGCGAGCAGGCTCTTGTCGAGCGTGACCGCGGCCTGGCCGCGCAGTGCCGCGAGCAGCTCGAGCAGCGGCTGCGTCGCGGCCTGTGCCGGCAGGCTCAGGTCGACTTGGCCTGTTGCGTTCAGCTTGTGGTTCGCGTTGCGCCAGGGCGACGCGTCGGCACCGGGCCACCAGACGGCCGGGTCGAAGTCGACCAGTGCGGCCTGCGCCTTGACGAGCCATGGCGCCGCGGCGCCGGCCTGCGTGATCAGGCCGCCGACCGACGCGCGCGCACCGCCGGCCGACGCGAGCAGCTCGCGCAGCTCGATGCGTTGCGGGTGCACGGCGGCGTCGAGTGTCAGCTGCACGTTGCGCACCGCACCGCGCTCGGTGACGGCGCCGGCGAGCGTCGTCTGGATGTCGACGCTCGGATCGGTCGATGCGCCGCCGGCCAGCGTCAGCGGCCCGCTGAGCTGCATCGCCGGTGCGCGTGCATCGAGCAACGCGGGTTGCAGCGCGCTCAGCGTGGCCGCGAGGTTCCAGCGCGCCGGTGACCAGCGGCCGTCGCCGCGGATGCGGCCGGCGCTGGCCTGCGGCGTACCGAGTTCGGCAGTGAAGGCGCGCAGCTCGAGCTCGCGGGGTTGGTCCGGCCGCGCCGCGAGTTCGAGCGTCGCGCTGCGCAGCGGCAGCCGGCCTTCGTTCCAGCGGCCCGGCAGCGCGTTCGTCAGGTCGATCGACACGCTGGCCGGCTGATCCGCCGCCGTGCTGGTCGCGACCGCTCGCGCCGTCAGCGCGGTCACCGGCGCCGCGCTCGCGAAGGCCGACAGGTCGAGCGCCTGCGTGCTCGCCTGCAGGTCGCCAAGCGGCCAAGCCGCGAACGGGCGCAGCGTGGCACGCGCGTCGAGCGTCTGCGCCGGGCCTTGTGCGCCGGCGGTGGCGACGGGGTCGGCGCGCAACGTGGCGTTCAGCACCGGTGCTTTGATCGGGCCGGCGAGCGTGGCGCTGGCGTTCCAGGCCGGCCGCGATTCGGCGGCCTGCTGGGCGAGCGCGATCGACGAATCGAGCGCCATCCGCCCACCGCTGGCGATGCGCAAGTGGCCATTGGCCGTCAGCTGATCCCAGGCCAGCGTGAGCTGGTCGATGCGGTGCTCGGCGCCATCGTTCGCACCGAGGTGAACGCGCGCGCCGAGCTCGCGAAGCGGCTGCGCGCCGAGCGCGGCGGCGTGCAGCTCGCCGACGCGCAGCGCGCGCACCTCGAGCTCGATCGGCAGTGCGAGATCGGCTGGTGCCTTGATCGGCTCGGTGCTCCGGCTCGGCGCCAACGCGAGGTCGATGCGCTGCACTTCGAGCGATTCGAGCGTGACGCGCGCCCACAGCGGCGCGGCCGCGCGCTCGATGCGCAAGCCGCGCCACGCGACATCGCTCAGCGTGACGGTGTCGCTGCCACCGGGCAGCGGGATCGTCACGCGGCGCGCCGAAAAGTCCCCGATCAGCCGCCCCTTCGCGCCCTCGATCTGCACGCCCGGCAGCACCGAGGCCAACCATGCGCTGCCGCGCTCGCTGCGCAGCGCCCACCAGCCGCCGGTCACGAGCGCGATCAGCAGCGCGAGCACGACACCGAGCAGCGTGGCGATCACGAGGACGCCGACGCGGCGGCGCCTGATCGGCGCGCTGGGCGTCGCGGAAGCCACGGCGGTGGTCGGTGCGCTCGGCTCGTCCATCAGAACGGGATCCCGACGCTCAGGTGCATCCGCAGCTGCCGAACCTGCTGACCATACGCGACGTCGACGCGCAGCGGCCCGACCGGGCTGCGCCAGCGCAGGCCGACGCCGTAGCCGACCGCGGGTTTCATGTCCTGCCAGCGATCGGCGGCGTTGCCGGCGTCGATGAACGCGGCCCACCAGTACGCCGGGTAGGTCGGCGAGATCGGCCGCGCGATTTCGAGGCTGCCGGTCAGCAGCGTGCGGCCACCGACGGTCACGTTGTGGATCTCGGGGCCGAGCGTGCGGTAGCCGTAGCCGCGCACCGAGTCGTCGCCGCCGGCGCGGAACAGCAGCGTGTCGGGGATGCCGACCGCGCTGTGCGCGAACACCTGGCCGGCTTCGGCCCGCGCCGTGCCGTACCAGCCGTTGCCGAACGGCTGGTACCAGGTCAGCCGCGCATACGCGCGCGCGAACGGCCCCTTCGCGGTTTCGAGCGGGTCGCCGAGCACTGCGCGGCTGCCGCGGGCGTAGCCGAGCGCGGCCTGGGCCGAGGTCGTCAGGCCGGTCGTCGGCAGCAGCACATTGTCGAGGTCGCGAAAGATCCAGTGGGTGTTGGCGGAGACGGCGTCGCCCTGGCTCGACAGCTGCGCCGTGTCGACCCGCGCGTGCGCGAGTTCGCCGAAGTACAGGCGCTCGATGCGCGGCGTGTCTTGGGTGCGGCCGACGCGAGCGTTCCAGCCGATGAGTTGCTGATCGTCGGTGCGCAGTTGCGTGGCGCTGCCCGAAACGAGGTTGCGGTACAGGCCGTCGAGCGGATACGAGCTCAGTTCGCCCTGCCAGGTCTTGTTGTCGGGGCCGAGCTCGAACTTGTTCTTCGCGATCCAGCGCGTGCCGAACACGCGCCGATCGGTGTGCTCGACCGACAGCCGCGGCCCGGTGTTGGCGCTGTAGCCGATGCCGACGGTGGCCTGCTGCTGCGTCAACTCCTTGACGCGCACCAGCACCGGCGCGGCGCTCGCGGTTTGCGGATCGGCGTCGAGTTCGACCGACGCGCCCTCGAACAGGCCAAGCTTCTGCAAGCGCTCCTGGAAGTCGAGCAGCGACTTCTCGCTGTACGCATCGCCGGGGCCGAAGGTCGAGAGCTTGCGGATCGCGTCTTCGTCGTAGCGCTGCACGCCCTCGATGTGCAACGCGCCGAGCCGGTACAGCGGGCCGCTGTCGAGCACGACCGCGAGGTCGGCGCGGTTTTGCGGTGCATCGACGCGCGCATTGGTGGTGCTCCAGGTCGCGGCCGCGTAGCCGCCGGCGCGCACTCTGGCGAGCGTGGTGTTCTTCGCGTCGGACCAGGTCGCCTGGCGAAACGCGTCGCCGGGTCGCAGCGGCCACTGATCGCGCAGCGTCGCGAGTTCACGCACCGCGGCGGTGTCGCCGGCGGATACGGACTTCTGCAGATCGCCGGTCGTGTCGATGCTGAACGTGTGCACGACGGTGCGCGGTCCGGGGTCGACCGTGATGCGCAGCAGCGGCAGGCCGTCTTGCGTGCCGGCGCGCGCCGCGCTCACGTCGGCGTTGAAGTAGCCCTCGGTTTCGAGCAGGCCGCGCGCCTGCGCCGGCGCGGCGCGCAGCAGGCGTTCGAGCTCGGCGGCGTCGACGCTGTCGGTTGCCGGTGCGTTCTGAAATCGCGCGAGGTCGAGGTAGTTCAACAGCAGCGCGCGCAGCGGGTCGGGTGCCCGCACGTCGAGCCGGTAGTCGGCGCGGGTCGGGGCGGAGGCGGCGCCGGCGGGCGTCGCGGCCGCATCGGCGCCGGACTGTCCAAGGCCGAACGGCAGACTCGCGCAACCACCCATGACCGTGGCCAACGCGCTGGCCGCCACCGCGATCAGCGCGGCGCGCAGCCTGCGGCCCAGGGTCATTTGCTCAACAAGCGCATCGCCCCTTCCAGCCCGGCGAGCGTGAGCGGGAACATGCGCTGGTTCATCAATTGCTGGACCACCGCGATGCTTTGCCGGTAGCCCCACACGCCCTGCGGCTCGGGGTTGATCCAGGCGAACTTCGGGAATGCTTGCGTGAGCCGCGCGAGCCATTCGGCGCCCGGCTCTTCGTTGTTGTATTCGACGCTGCCGCCGGGCTGCAGAATCTCGTACGGGCTCATCGTCGCGTCGCCGACGAAGATCAGCTTGTAGTCCTTG
>JAZJZJ010000197.1:0-10899 GCA_040389925.1 Pseudomonadota bacterium | reverse complement strand
GCTGATGCACCGGCGCGTGCAGGTCGAGGTCGAGTGGTTCATCGCGCTGTCGGATGCCGGCTTCAAAGAGTTCAAGCCGCTATCGGAGGCCGCGCGCGGCTTGCTGCGCGGTCTCGCGCTGCGCTTCTCGGAGGCCGACGCGCAGGCGATCAAGGACATCGAGCGCACCACCAACCACGACGTCAAAGCGGTCGAGTACTGGCTGAAGAGCCGCTTCGAGTCGATGGCCGAATTGAAAGCCGCCGGCGAGTTCGTGCACTTCGCCTGCACCAGCGAAGACATCAACAACACCAGCCACGGTCTGATGCTGCAGACCGCGCGCGCCGAAGTGCTGCTGCCGGCGCTGGATGCGATCGTCGCGAAGCTCACCACGATGGCGCACACGCTCGCCGCGGTGCCGATGCTGGCGCGCACGCACGGCCAGACCGCAAGCCCGACGACCGTCGGCAAGGAGATCGCCAACGTGGTCGCGCGCCTGGCCCACGCGCGCACCCGCATCGCCGACGTGAAACTGCTCGCGAAGATGAACGGCGCGGTCGGCAACTACAACGCGCACCTCGCGGCGTATCCCGAGTTCGACTGGGAGGCCTTCTCGCGCCGCGTCATCGAAAAGCAGCTCGGCCTCACGTTCAACCCGTACACGATCCAGATCGAGCCGCACGATTGCATGGCCGAGCTGTTCGACGCGGTCACACGCACCAACACGATCCTGATCGACTGGTCGCGCGATGTCTGGGGCTACGTCAGCCTGGGCTACTTCAAGCAGCGCACCAAGGCCGGCGAGATCGGCTCGAGCACGATGCCGCACAAGGTGAATCCGATCGATTTCGAGAACGCCGAAGGCAACTTCGGCCTCGCCAACGCGCTGCTGACGCACCTCTCGCAGAAGCTGCCGATCTCACGCTGGCAGCGCGACCTGACCGACAGCACCGTGCTGCGCAACATGGGCGTCGCACTCGGCTACGCGCTGCTCGGCTACGACTCGCTGCTGCGCGGCCTCGACAAGCTCGAAATCAACGAAGCCGCGCTCGCCGACGACCTCGACCACGCGTGGGAAGTGCTGGCCGAACCGATCCAGACCGTGATGCGCCGTTACGCGCTGCCGAACCCGTACGAGCGCCTGAAGGAGCTGACGCGCGGCAAGGCGATCACGCGCGAGGCGATCGCCGCGTTCATCGAGACGCTGGAGATCCCCGCCGCGGAACGTGAGCGGCTGCTGGCGATGACGCCAGGCAGCTACACCGGGCAGGCGGTCGAGTTGGCGAAGCGGATCGGGTGAGCTTGCGAGCCGCACCCTCAGCAAGGCAAGACATGAACTTCATCCAGCAACTCACCCACGCCGAGCGCGCAAACGATTCGATGCTCTGCGTCGGTCTCGACCCCGATCCGGCCAAGTTCCCCGGCTCGTGGAAAGACGATCCCACCCGCATCTTCGACTTCTGCGCGACCATCGTCGATGCCACCAAGGACTTGGTGATCGCGTTCAAGCCGCAGATCGCCTACTTCGCCGCGCAGCGCGCCGAGGAGCAGCTTGAGCGGCTGATCGCGCACATCCACCGAGTCGCGCCCGAGGTGCCGGTGATCCTCGACGCGAAGCGTGGCGACATCGGCAGCACCGCCGAGCAGTACGCGCGCGAGGTGTTCGAGCGCTATCGGGCCGATGCCGTCACGCTCTCGCCGTTCATGGGCTTCGATTCGATCGAGCCCTACCTGGCCTACGACGGCAAGGGCGCGATCCTGCTGTGCCGCACCTCGAACCCCGGCGGCTCCGACCTGCAGGCGCAAACTCTGCCGAACGGTGACAAGCTGTTCGAGCACATCGCGCGGCTCGCGTCGGGCAGCTGGAACCGAACCGGCCAGCTCGCGCTCGTCGTCGGCGCCACCTTCCCGGCAGAGATCGAGCGCGTGCGCGCGCTCGCGCCGACCTTGCCGCTGCTGATCCCCGGCATCGGCGCGCAGGGCGGCGACGCCGCCGCGACGGTGCGCGCCGGCTGGCGGCCGGATGCGCCGATCATCGTCAGCTCGTCGCGCGCGGTGCTGTACGCGAGTCGGGGCGAGAACTTTGCCGAGGCCGCGCGCGCAGCCGCGCTGGCAGCCCGCGCCGAGCTGAACCAGGCCCGAGGTGCCTGAGCGGGCGAATCCGCATCGCATCGTCACAACTGGCCGTTGCCTTGGCCCCAGTTCGGGCGCTGCGCGCCGGGCCAGACTCGTAACATCGGCCGACGACCGCTGGTGTCTCGCTGAATGAAGTTCCCCCCCTTGGCTGCTGCCGAACTGCCCGAATCCGCTGCGCGGATGATCGGCCGCTTCTTCTTCGGCACCAATGCGCTGGCCGGTTTGGCCGGTGCGGTGATCCTGACCGTGCTGCCGCCCGGTCTGCCGCTGCCGCAGCGCATGCTGATCGTCGGCTGCATCGGGTTGTTCGCGCTGATCTGCGCGTTCACGACCCACCTCAGCGCACGGCCACGCTTCCCGATGAACGCGGCGCTGTGCGTCGTGGCGGTCGCGGCGATGGCGCTGACGGGCCTCGTCGGCGTGCTGCTCGGCGAAGGCTTGCGCAGCCCGCCGCTGGCGTTCTGCGGGCTGATCGTGTGCGTCGTCGGCGCGATCACCGGGGTGCGCTCCGGCCTCGCGCTGGGCGCGGTCGCGATGCTCGGGATGGGCGCGATGGCCTGGGCCGAGAGCACCGGCCGGATCACCGGCCTGGCCGCGCCGACGCCGCTGGCCATGGTCCTGCTGTACCACTGGCTGGTCGTGGTCTGCGGCGTGGTCGGCGGCAGCCTGATCTCGCGCGTGCTCGACCACTACCTGCATGCCGCGGCCGAACGCGAGCAGCGTTTTCGCGGCCTGCTGCGCATCGCCGTCGACTGGTACTGGGAGCAGGACGAGCAGTTCCGTTTCACCTGGATGTCCGACACCGGCGCCGAGGTCGCGGGCAGCGCGCGCGGCGAGCGCATGCCGCGCCGCCCCTGGGAAATCGCCGACATGGGCCTGAGCGAGGACGAACTCGACGCCCACCGCGCCGACCTCGAGTCGCACCGCCCGTTCAACGGCGTGCTGGCACGGCGCCGCGATTCGACCGGGCAATGGCGCACGATCAGCCTCAGCGGCGAGCCGCAGTTCGGCGCGAACGGCGTCTTCAGCGGCTACTGGGGCGTGGCCCGCGACGTCACCGACGAGGTGCTCGCGCAGCGCGCCGTCGCCGCCAGCGAGACGCGCTACCGCGAGCTGTTCACACGCTCGCCGTCGCCGCTGTTCCTGCACCGGCGCGGCATGGTGTTCGACGCCAACGAGGCGGCGGCACGGCTGTTCGGCTTCGTCAACGCGGCGGCGATGAACGGGCTCGACATCGCCACGCTGTTCCCGTTCGGACCGACGCGCGACCGTGTCATCGAGCGCATGGACCGGATCGAGGCGATGGCGGTCGGCGACGGCCTGCCGGTCACCGACTTCCAGCTCCAGGCGGCCGACGGGCGCCCGCTCAGCGTGCAGGCCACCGCGGTGCGGGTCGACACCGCCAGCGGCCCGGCGAACCTGTCGATCTTCTTCGACATCACCGCGCGCAAGGCGGTCGAGGGGGCGCTGCGGCGCTCGGAGGCGATGCTCTCGCACCTGTTCGCGACCAGCCCCGACTGCATCACGCTGACCGAAATGGCGACCGGCCGCTACGCGATGGTGAACGCGGCGTTCACGCGCCTGACGGGCTGGGGTGGCGACGAAGCCGTCGGTCGCACCGCGCTCGAACTCGGCCTGTGGTGCGACCCCGGCACGCCGGAACGCCTGCTCGCCGTGCTGGAGCGCGACGGCAAGGTGGTCGACATGCCGGCCGAGTTCGTCACACGCAGCGGCGAGCGCGTGTCGACGCTGCTCTCGGCCGGTCGCTTCGTGATGGACCAGCGCGACTACCTGGTGCTGAACACCCGCGACGTGACCGAGAGCGAGCGCACCCGGCTGCAGCACACCGCGATCCTGGAGCGCGCCTCGATCGGCATCGCGTTCACGCGCGACGCCCGCTTCGTCGAGGCAAACCCGTTTTTCGAGCGCATGTTCGGCTGGGAGCCGGGCGAGTTGCCGGGCCAGCCGGGCTCGGTGGTCTGGCCCGGCGCCGAGGACTACCAGGAGGTCAGCGAACTCGCCGGCCCGCCGCTGTCGGCCGGCCGGCCCTTCGAGATCGAGCGCCGCATGCGCCGCAAAGACGGCAGCACCTTTCGGTGCCGGTTGCTGGCGCAGGTGGTCGACCGCAACGAGCCGCGCCGCAGCGGCACGATCTGGATCGCCGAGGACGTGACCGAGCGCCGCCGCCTCGACGACGCGCTGGCCGCCGCGCGCGACGCCGCCGAGGCGGCGAGCCGCGCGAAGAGCGCGTTCCTGGCCAACACCAGCCACGAGATCCGCACGCCACTGAACGGCCTGCTCGGGCTGGCACAGCTGGCGATGGACGTCGACCTGGCGCCCGAGCGCCGTCAGCAGTACCTCGCGCAGATTCTCGACAGCGCGCAGGGGCTGGCCGGCATCATGTCCGACATCCTCGACGTCTCGAAGATCGAGGCCGGCAAGTTCGCGCTCGACGACACCGCGTTCGACCTGCGCGAAGCGCTCACGGCCGTACACCACGCCTACGAGTCGCTGGCCGGGGTCAAGGGCCTGGTGCTGCGCCTGGCGATCGACGCGCGCCTGCCAACGAATGTGCGCGGCGACCCGGTGCGCCTGCGCCAGATCCTGTCCAACTTCATCACCAACGCGCTCAAGTTCACCGAGCGCGGCCACGTGCACATCGACGCCACGCGCACCGACACGGGCGGGCTGCGGCTGGCTGTCTCCGACACCGGGCCCGGCGTGCCGGCGGAAACCCAGGAGCGCCTGTTCAGGCCGTTCTCGCAGGGCGACTCGTCGACGACGCGGCGCTTCGGCGGCACCGGCCTGGGCCTGTCGATCTGCCGCGAGCTCGCGCAGTTGATGGGCGGCACGGTCGGCGTGCAAAGCACGCCGGGCCAGGGCAGCACCTTCTGGGCCGAGCTGCCGCTGCCGGGCAGCGCACCGGCGCAGCCGCCGTCGAGCACTGAAGCGAGCGACCTCGCACGCCTGCAAGGCGCGCGGGTGCTGCTGGCCGAAGACAACCCGGTCAACATGATGATCGCGGTGGCGATGCTCGAGCAATGGGGCGTGCGCGTCGAGCAGGCCGTCGACGGCCGCGCCGCGGTCGACGCGGTGCACGCGGCCGCGCGCGCTGGCGCGCCGTTCGACGTGGTCGTGATGGACGTCCAGATGCCGATCATGGGCGGCCACGAAGCGGCGCGCGAACTGCGCCGCCACTACGCCTCGACGGCGCTGCCGATTCTGGCGCTGACGGCCGCCGCGCTGGTTTCGGAGCGCGACGAGGCACTCGCCGCCGGCATGAACGATTTCCTCACCAAGCCGATCGACGCGACCAAGCTGCGGCACGCGCTGGCCGGGTTGGTCCCGCGCAAGGGCTGACGAACCTAGTCTCGGTAGTAGACGAGTTGATGGCTGCTCGCGAGCAGTTGCCAATCGTCGCCCCAGACCTCGGCGGTCTGGTCGAAGTAGCCGTTGCGAAAATTCAGGGCGCGCGCCACGCCGAGCACGTGGCGCCCTGCGCCTGGAGCATCGCCGCGTCGGCATGAAAGTAGGTCGTCATCGAGACCGTGCCGATCGGCGCGACCTTGCGCCGGCGCACGAAGATGCGTGGGAAGAAGCTGTCGCACAGCGATGCGAGCGACACGAAATCGAGCGGGCGCGGCGGCTCGTCACGGACCCAGACCTGCGAGACCGAATCGAGCTGCTGCTGCTCGTCGAACGCATCGGGCATGCCGCCGCGGGCGAAGCGCATGTCGTAGTGGCGCGTCCAGGCGGGTCGGCCGATCAGCGGGGCGCGGGTCAGCGTATCGGCGGCGGGCAGGTTCGCCGGCGGCGCGGCTTCGGGCGCCGACCAGCTCGCGCGGCGCAGCGCGAACACCGCGGTCGCGCTCGCCGCCACCTCGCCGCCCTGGCTCAGCTCGATCGCCCAGTGCTGGGTCGAGCGGTTCGTGCGCAGCGCACGCGCGACGATGATGAATTCGCCATCGGCGAGCGCGGCGGCGAAGTTCACGGTCAGCGCCACCGGGTCGCCGAGCCGCTGCGGATGTTGCATCGGCGCCTGCAGCAGGCAGGCCGCGGTGACGCCGCCGAACGGGCCGACCATGTTCGCGTAGGCCGGGCTGGTGTGGCCGCGGAAGCTGCCGTCGGCCAGGGTTTCGAGCAGGGTGGCGGTGTCGAAGGGATGCATCGTCGTCGAAGGAAGTGGCTGTTTCAGGCGATCAGCGGCAGCGAGCGGATGCGCTTGCCGGTCAGCACGAACATCGCGTTCGCCACCGCCGGCGCGATCGGCGGCGTGCCGGGTTCGCCGACGCCGCTCGGCGGCCGCGTGCTCGGCACCAGATAAGTGTCGATGCGCGGCGCTTCGCGCATCGTCACGACCGGGTAGTTCGGAAAGTTCGTTTGTTGCACCACGCTGTCGACGATGTCGATGCGGCCGTACAGCGCCGCGCTCAGGCCGAACAGCACGCCGCCCTCCATCTGCTGCGCGACGATCATCGGGTTCACGACCGTGCCGACATCGGCCGCGCAGACGACGCGCCGCAGCTTCGGCTTGCCGCCCTCCAGCGAGAGTTCAACGACCTGCGCGACGATGCTGCCGAAGCTCTCGTGCAGCGCAACGCCGCGTGCGACGCCGGCCGGCAGCGCACGCTCTTGTCCAAAACCCGGCCAGCCCGCTTTCTCGGCCGCCAGCTTCAGCACCGCGGCATGGCGCGGCGCATCTTTCAGCAGCGCGAGGCGGAATGCGACCGGGTCGAGCTTCGCCTCGCTCGCGAGTTCGTCGATGAAGCCCTCGCTGAAGAACGCGTTGTGCGAGTGACCGACCGAGCGCCAGAAACCCACCGGCACACCGCTCTTCGTCGCGACGCTCGCGATGCGCTGGTTCGCAATGCCGTATGGCTGGTCGAACAGGCCCTCGCTCGTCGTCTTGTCGGGTGTGTCGACCGGGCCGGCGAGCGCGGGCATGCCGCGCTCGATCCAGCGCGGCGTGATCGCATCGCCGGCGCTGGTGATCGCGAGGCCGGTCGGCAGGCCCTGCGCATCGAGGCTGGCCTGCATCACGGCCACGCCGGCCGGACGGTAGAAGTCGTGCGTGATGTCTTCTTCGCGCGGCCAGACGAGCTGCACCGGCCGGCCGCCGGTTTCCAGCGCGATGCGCACGGCTTGGCCGACGAAGTCGACATCGAGGCGCCGGCCGAAGCCGCCGCCCAGATACGTGACGTGCACGGTGACCGCGTCTTCATGCACGCCTGCAGCGCGCGCCGCGGCAGCGCGCGCGGCGCCGGGCATCTGCGTCGGCGCCCAGACCTCGACCTTGCCGTCGGCAACGCGCGCGGTGCAGTTGATCGGCTCCATCGTCGCGTGCGCGAGGTAGGGCGCGCGGTAGACCTGCTCGACCGTTCGCACCGCGTGCTTCGCTGCGTCTTTCACGTCGCCGCGGCTGTAGAACGCGAAGCCGCCCTCTGACGTCGCTGCGTCGCGCGCCGCGCGCTCCAGCGCCTGATCGATCGCCGCACTGTTCACCACGCCGATCGGCGGCGCGTGCCACTCGACCTGCAGCGCCTGCGCGCCCTGCTTCGCGTGCCAGTACGTCGTGCCGACGACCGCGAGCGCGTCGGTCGAACCCGCATACGTGCCGAGCCGCACGACGCGCTCGACGCCGGGCAGCTTCAGCGCCGCATCGACATTCACCGCGCCGCAACTGCCGCCGATCGCCGGCGCATGGCGCACGACCGCGTAAAGCTGATCGGGCAGGCGCACGTCGATGCCGAACTGCGCCGTGCCGTCGATCTTGGCCTGCAGATCGGTGCGCTTTGCTGCGGTGCCGATCAGCGTCCACTGGGTTGCGGTCTTCAGGATCACGTCGCCGGACGGCGTGGCCGCGGCCGCTTTCACAAACAGCCCGTAGTGGCCTTGCGAGCCCGACGGGTGGCTGATCACGCCGTTTTGCACGCTCAGCTCGGCCACCGGCAGCTTCCATTCGAGCGAGGCCGCGCCGAGCAATTGCGCGCGCGCGGTCGCGGCGGCCAAGCGCAGCACATCCCACGCATCGGCGACGGTCGACGAACCGCCGGTCATGTTGATGCCGAGTTCGCGCGCGAGCTTGGCCATGACCCACTGCCCGGTCTTGACGACGCGGGTCTCGTGGCCCGGCTCGCTGTCGGCCGGGTGGAACGGCAGCGCCGCGACGAAGCCGGCGACGTTGCCGTACAGCGTCTCGGGCCCGGCCTGCACCAGCCGCACCTTCGCGAGCGCCACGTCGAGCTCTTCGGCGACCAGCATCGCGAGCGCGGTGTGCACGCCCTGGCCCATCTCGCTGCGGTTCATCGCGAGGACGACAGCGCCGTCGGCCGCGGCGATCCTGATCCAGCCGTTCAGGCCGACTTCGCCGGGCGCGGCCGGCATCGTGTCGGCTCGGCCTTGCCGGCTGCGCGGCGGCAGCACGCCCCAGCCGACGACGAGCGCGCTGGCGGCGCCGAGGCCGCTCAGGATCAGCGTGCGGCGCTTCATGACTGGCCCGCCGCCTTGGCCAGCTTGATCGGCCCGACTCCGCGCATCGCCGCGGCCGCCGTCTTGATCGCGTCGCGAATGCGCGGGTAGGTGCCGCAACGGCAAATGTTGGTGATGGCCGCGTCGATGTCGGCGTCGTTCGGATTTGGGTTCTTCGCGAGCAGCGCCGCCGCCGCCATCAGCATGCCGCTCTGGCAGTAGCCGCACTGCGGCACCTGGTGCGCGATCCACGCCGCTTGCAGCGGGTGCGGCTGTGCGGCGCTGCCGAGCGCCTCGATCGTGACGATGCGTTTGCCGGCGACGCTCGCGAGCGGCGTCACGCACGAACGCACTGCGGCGCCGTCGACCTGAACCGTGCAGGCGCCGCACGCGGCCACACCGCAGCCGAACTTCGTGCCCGTCATGTTCAGCACATCGCGCAGCGCCCACAGCAAGGGCATGTCGGGCGCGACCGCCGCATCAGCGAGCGGGCGCATCTGGCCGTTGATCGAAAGCTCCAAACCGTCTCCTGAGAAGGGTCCCGAAAGCCCCGGGAAAGGGCGAGCCGATTCTGCGGCATTTCGACGCGCAGCTTCCCGCGTCGCCGAGGCGTGGTCCACTTGGCGTGTTCGCTCACCGATTCACGCCGCCATGCACACCTCCGCCCTCGCCCACTTGCCCGAACAGGGGCCGCCCGACTTGCTCTACCTGCTGTTCCACGGCGTCGGCGCCACGGCCGACAGCATGCTCCCGCTCGCGCAGCGGCTGATCCGTGAATATCCGCAGGCGGCGGTGCTGTGCGTGAACGCACCGGACACGTTCGATGCGGTGATCGGCGAGCAGGACGGTGAGACCGAAGGCAGGCAGTGGTTCACGATCCGCCGCATCGACGAAGACAACCGCCCCGGCCGCGTGGCCGCCGCGTTGCCGGTGTTCATCGCGACCGTGCGCGCGATGCAGCAGCGCTTCGACGTGAGCTGGGAGCGCACCGCGCTGGCCGGCTTCTCGCAAGGCGCGGTGATGGCGCTCGAAGCGGTGCAGGCCGAGCCGATGCTCGCAGGGCGCGTGCTGGCGTTCTCGGGCCGCCACGCGACCGCGCCGGCGCATGTGCCGAGCGACACGACGGTGCACCTGTTCCACGGCATCGCCGACACCGTGATCCCGGCGGCCGCGGCGATCGACTCGGCGCAGACGCTGGTCGAGCTCGGTGCCGACGTCACCGCCGACGTACTGCCCGGCATCGCGCACGAGCTGCATCCGTTGCTGATCGACAAGGCGATCGAGCAGCTGCGCACGTTCCTGCCGAAGAAGCTGTGGCGCGCCGCGATGAGCGAGGCGCCGGTGTTGCCGCGGGCAGCGTCGAGTTCGGAGCTCGACGACTGAGTCGTCCGGATTGCACTTGTCGGTGGCGCCCGCGCCGCAGGCCATGGGGCCACCGGCTCCGTTCAGCCAATTCCTATTCACTCCGCCGGCGGCCCCATGGCCTGCTGAGTCCCATTGCGACCCAAACCGCAAGCATCGCTGTCGCGCGCGGAAGGTCATCGGCATAGCAAACCCGATCCGAAGATCGATGATTCATCGTCCCTCAGGACGAACACAGGATGTCACTTGTTAGCCGGCCTGTCGTATCCAATCTCGAATATTCATCCCAATTCTCTCGACGTCCTCTTTCGCAAGACTTCCGCCGTGCATGACGATATTTCGGCTCTTCTCCAATGTGTTCAATGTCGCTTTGGCCCATTCCATGTTTCCGAGAAGATCATCGAAAACCGACCAATTCACCACGATGACTGAGGAAAGGTCGCTGAAGTCGCAGTAGTTGATCTCCGTCGCGCCGCGGGCTCCATGCCACCTGAACTTGGCATCCTCTTCCATGCGTGTCTTGGACGTCTTTCTAATTCGCTCTGGAACCTTCTCCCACCATGATTCCCCGTGGGCCTCAGCCATCGCTTTCACGACCAACTGGCGAACCGCGTTCTCGAAAGCATGAATGGCCGCGTAAACAACAGACATCCGTTGCGCTTCGGCCAGCAGGTCGGCGTCCAAGAACTCGTAGGAGAGGGACTTCTGTGTCGCTCTCGCCTCCTCTGATCCGAAGTGATGCCGACGACGGCGGCCCGCTTGATCAAGGGCCTCCTCCGTTAGCACTCCTCGGTAGACAAACGAGTAAAGATCTAGATCCTTCATCCCAGATGGTCTCGGAGAGACTTGAATATGGCATCGAATACTGCTTGGTCGCGCGTATCGGGAAGCACGATGTTGAGAGCTGGCCCCATTGATCTGAACAGATCCCGAAGGCTTTTAAGTGGACCCTGC
>JAZJZJ010000196.1:0-1817 GCA_040389925.1 Pseudomonadota bacterium | reverse complement strand
GCTGTTGTAGTCCTCGACCGCGACGATCATGAAGCGCTCGAGGTCGAGCGGCAGGTTGAACCGCGCTTCGTCCCAGACGATCGACGCGATCAGCGAGTTCATCGCGTGCTCGGTCTTGTCGAGGTCGCCGCGGCGCACGTAGACCTGCAGCAGGTGGTCCTTGCCGGCGCGGGTGCGGATCTGCTGTTGGCGCGCGACCAGGTCGGCGGCGACCAGCGCGAACAGGTAGCTCGGCTTCGGGAACGGGTCGTGCCACTTCGCGAAGTGACGCGCGCCTTTCGGACCATCGTCGAGCGCGCCTTCCTCGATCAGGTTGCCGTTCGACAGCAGCACCGGGTAGCTTGCCTTGTTCGCACGCAAAGTGACGGTGTAGACCGCCATCACGTCAGGCCGGTCGAGGAAGTAGGTGATGCGCCGAAAGCCCTCGGCCTCGCACTGCGTGAAGAAACCGCCGCCCGAGGTGTAGAGCCCCGACAGCTGGGTGTTCTTCTCGGGCGCGCAGGTGTTGCGGATCTCGAGCGTGAACGGCCCGGCAGGCATCTCCTGCAGCGAATCGATCACCAGCAGGCCGGCCTCGTGACGGAATGACACCGAGGCGCCGTTGACCGACACGCGGGTCAGGTTCAGTTCGTCGCCGTGCAGGCGCAGCGGTTGTGCGTCGACCTCGGTGTTGCGCTCGATCTGCATCTTGCTGACGACCATGGTCTTGGCCGGATCGAGGTCGAACACGAGATCGACGCTGCGGATCCAGTAGGCCGGCGCGGTGTAGTCGGCGCGGTGGATCAGCGGGGCACTGCCTTCACGCATCATGGGCTGCTTTCTGTTGTGCGCGCTTCTGGTGGGCCGTTGTCAGGTCGGCCAGCGCGAGTGTCGTGAAATCGGGTGCGATCGCGATCAGGTTGTCGAATGCGGCGAAGTGCTCGGCGGCCAGCGTCGTCGTCAGCGCGACCGCCTGCATGCCGGCGCGGCGCGCGGCTTCGACCCCCAGTGGCGCGTCTTCGAACACGACGCAGTCTTCGGGCGCGATGCCAAGGCGTTGGGCCGCCTCGAGAAAAATGTCGGGATGCGGTTTGCCGCGCAGGCCATCAGCCGGGCTGACCACCGTCTCGACCCAGCCATCGATGCCATGCAGCTCGAACGCCAGCGCCATGTTCGGCAGGGTCGATGCGGTGCACACCGCCATTCGCAAACCGCCGGCGCGCGCCATCTCGACGAAGGCCCGCGCGCCGCCGATCAACGCCAGCGACGGCGCCGCGAACTCGCGGTAGATCGCCTCCTTCTCGTCGGCCATCGCGACATGCTCGTCGGTCGAGTGCGACGGGAACAGGTCGGCCAGGATCTCGGCGTTCGAGCGCCCCGCGGTCGCCGCGAAAAAGTCGCCCGCGTTCATCGGCAAGCCGCGCCGCGCATACCACGCGTCCCACGCGCTCTGGTGATGCGGCATGCTGTCGATCAGCGTGCCGTCGAGGTCGAAGAGGAAGGCTTTCATACGCCTTGCTTCAACGACGCTTCGATGAACGGGTCCAGATCGCCGTCGAGCACCTTCTGCGTGTTGCTGATCTCGAAGTTGGTGCGCAGGTCCTTGATGCGGCTCTGATCGAGCACGTACGAGCGGATCTGATGCCCCCAGCCGACGTCGGTCTTGGTGTCTTCGAGCTTCTGCTGTTCTTCCTGGCGCTTGCGCAGCTCATGGTCGTACAGGCGCGAGCGCAGCCGCTTCCAGGCAACGTCGCGGTTGCTGTGCTGGCTGCGCCCGTCCTGACACTGCACGACGATGCCGGTCGGGATGTGCGTCAGGCGCACCGCCGAGTCGGTCT
>JAZJZJ010000195.1:0-3560 GCA_040389925.1 Pseudomonadota bacterium | reverse complement strand
CTGGGCTACCTGGCGGTCGGCGTGCTGATCGGCCCGAACGCGACCGCGCTCGCGAAAGACACCGCGCAGGTCAGCTACCTGGCCGAGTTCGGCGTCGTCTTCCTGATGTTCGTGATCGGGCTCGAGTTCAACCTGCCCAAGCTCAAGAGCATGCGCCAGCTGGTCTTCGGCCTCGGCCTGAGCCAGGTGACGTTGACGATCCTGATGGCGGTCGCCGGCAACGCAGCGTTGGCGTGGGCCTTCGCGGCCGTCGGTCGTGGTTGGGGCCTGAGCTGGCAGAGCGCGGTTGCGCTGGGCGGCGCACTGGCGATGAGCAGCACCGCGGTCGTCGTCAAGCTGATGGCAGAACGCCTCGAACTCGAGAGCGAGCACGGCCGCCGCGTGATGGGCGTGCTGCTGTTCCAGGATCTGGCCGTGGTGCCGCTGCTGGTGCTGATCCCCGCGCTCGGCTCGAAGCCGGCCGAGTTGCTGGAGGCCCTGGCGATCGCCGGGCTGAAGGCGGCCGTGCTGCTCACTGTGCTGCTGGTCGGCGGGCAGCGCGCGATGCGCTGGTGGCTGACGATCGTCGCGCGCCTGAAGAGCGAAGAGCTGTTCGTGCTGAACCTGCTGCTCGTGACGCTGGCGCTCGCGTACCTCACCGAGCACGCCGGCCTGTCGCTCGCGCTCGGCGCCTTCATTGCCGGCATGCTGATTGCCGAGACCGAGTACAAGCATCAGGTCGAGACCGACATCCGGCCGTTCCACGACGTGCTGCTCGGCCTGTTCTTCATCACGATCGGCATGAAGCTCGACGCGCAGGCGGTCTGGGCCCAGTGGCCGCTGGTGCTGGCGCTGACGATCGCGCCGGTGCTGTTCAAGTTCGTGCTGGTCACGCTGCTCGCTCGCGCGTTCGGCGCCGCGCCCGGCGTGGCGCTGCGCACCGGCCTGTATCTGGCACAGGCCGGTGAGTTCGGCTTCGTGCTGCTCGCGCTCGCGACCGACGGCGGCCTGCTGCCACCGAACCTGCAGAGCCCGGTGCTCGCCAGCATGGTGCTGTCGATGCTGGCGACGCCGTTCCTGATCCTGTACAGCAACCGCATCGTGATGCGGCTGAGCGCGACCGACTGGCTGATGCAGTCGGTTGCGATGACGACGATCGCGACGCGCTCGATCAACGCCGAGGCCCACATCATCATCGCCGGCTACGGCCGCAGCGGCCAGAACCTGGCCCGGTTGCTCGATGGCGAGAAGATCCCGTACATGGCGCTCGACCTCGACCCCGACCGCGTGCGCCAGGCCGCCGCGGCCGGCCAGAGCGTGGTGTTCGGCGACGCCGCACGGCTGCAGAGCCTGATGGCGGCGGGCTTGGCGCGTGCGAGCGCGGTCGTCGTCAGCTACCACGACACGCCGTCGGCGTTGAAGATCCTGCACCTCGTCCGGGAACACGCGCCGCGCGTGCCGGTGATCGTGCGCACGATCGACGACGCCGACATCGAGCGCCTGCAGGCTGCCGGCGCCACGGAGGTCGTGCCCGAGGCGATCGAGGGCTCGCTGATGCTGGCGAGCCACGCGCTCGCGCTCGTCGGCGTGCCGATGCGGCGCGTGATCCGTGTCGTGCAGGACCAGCGCGATGCGCGCTACGGCCTGCTGCGCGGCTACTTTCACGGCGCCGACGACGACACCGTCGACGAGTTGAAGAGCGCGCGCCTGCACAGCGTCACGCTGCCGACCGCCGGCAGCCACGTCGGCCAGACGCTCGCGGCGCAGGCGCTGCACGCGGTCGGTGTGGTCGTGGTCTCGGTGCGGCGCGCCAACGGTGCGGTCGTCAGACCCGACGAGACGCTGGTGCTCGCCGCGGGCGACACACTCGTGCTCGCAGGCAAGCCCGAGCCGCTGGCGCTGGCCGAAGCGCGACTGCTCGGCAAGAGCCGGAAGTAGTGCCGCGGCGACGCCGCGCCCATCAGGGCGGCGCGCTTGCGGCAGCATGCGAGCCACCGCCGGGTTGCCGTGCGCTTCAGCGCTGGCGCGTGAACGCCACCGCCATCAACTGAACGGCGTCTGCTTCGCCAAGTTGGCGCGCATGCGCGTGGCCATCACACCGCCGGCCGCGCGCAGCAGTTCGAGTGCGAGTGCCGGCAAGCGCTGCGCCAGTTCCTCGATGCGCGGGCCGCGCAGCGCGTAGACGATGCAGGGCGTCATCGCCTCGACGTTGGCCATGCGCGGGCTGTCGCCGAACAGGCCCGGCTCACCGACGACCGAGCCGGTGCGCAGGATCGCGATGCGGTTGCTGCCCGGCGGCCCTCCGGTGACGAAAATCTGCAGGCTGCCCTGTGCCAGGAAGTACATCGAACGGTCGGCGTCGCCCTGCTTGATCAGCAGGTCGCCAGCGCGAATTTCGTGGCGGGTGAGGTAAGGCGCGATGTTGCGCCATTGCTCCAAGCTCAGGCGCGCACGAAACGCGTCTTCGGCGTTGAGCGTCTGAATCGCCTGCACCAGATCATCGATCTCCACCATCTTGCACCTCCGCGCATCGCCTGTGTTCGGCGAGCTTGCGGCTTCGATTATCGCGGTGGCGCGCGGCGACTCACAACCGCAAGCGCGCGGCGGCGCTCCCCTTCATCGCCGCCGGCCGCCCGTTCGTCGCCTTGCAAACGCCGGTCGGGACACCCTTACCGATACAGGATGTAGCAAACGGCCCCGAAGCCGCATCAACGCTTGCGGCTGGCCTTCTTCGCTGGGGGTGTGTACTCGGACGTGTACACGCGGCCCGCCTGTGTCCCCTCGGGTGGCGCCAATCGGCGCCCGGCGGGAAGTCCGTCAGGCCGCGGACTGCGGCCCCGCGTACAGATGCCGCTGGAACCCCACGAACACCTTCCGCACTTGGTCCGGTTGGCCCAGTTCCGCGAAGGCGTCGGCGAGCGCGCTGTATCTGAGCTTGAGCAGCGGTGACAGCTTCTCCTGGTCGAGTTCGTCGACCCCCTGCTTCACGTACTGCGCCAGCACGAAGTCGACAAACGCCTGCTGCTTATCCGTGAACTCGGCGACCGCCGCCGCCTTCGCCGCTGCCGCGCGATTCGCCCGCGTCACCGGCTCGGCCGCGAAGGCCACATAGGCCAGCACGTCGAACAGGTCGCTGTTCTCGGCCTCGATGATCTTCTGCATCTCGGCCAGCGGTTCCCGGCCAAACCCCTTGTCAGCCAAGCCGGTCAGCAACGCCTTGCGGGTGTCCGGCGCGCTCCAGATGCTCCGCAGCTCGTCCTCGTCCCCAAAAAACCCGGGCAGCGCACCAAACAGCGCCTCCAGGAACTGGGTCGCCGACATCGGCCGCCCGTCGGCGCTCCAGAACGTCGTCGCCGTCATGTGCTGAATCTTCCGCGCCTTTCCGTCGGCCAGCTTGATCTGGATCTTGGCTGGCGGCGGGTCGGCGAACGGCGGTGGCGCGGGCTCGCCGGCCGGGACATCGGTTGCGCCGTTGCCGGTCCGTGGCGGCCCCAGTGGTTCCGGCTCCAGCGGCTCGCCATCCCACTCCGGATCGCTGAAATGGTGGTGCGCCTTCACGAAGTCATGGATCGTGAAGTAGT
>JAZJZJ010000194.1:0-10415 GCA_040389925.1 Pseudomonadota bacterium | reverse complement strand
GCGTGGCCAGCGACAGCACGATGCCGCTGCCGATCGCGGTGCCGCGCTGCAGCTGAAAGCGCTCGATCGCGGCGACCACGTCTTCGCGGCTCAGCGTCGGCGCCTGCACGACCGCCGCGGTACCGGCGAACTGCACCACCGCGATGCGCACCGTGCGCGGCAGGTCGGCGACGAAGGCCTTCGCGGCTTCTTTCGCGGCGGTCATGCGATCGGGCAGCACGTCGGTCGCGCGCATGCTGCCCGAGACGTCGATCGCCAGCACGATGGTCTTCTCGGCCGAGGGCAGCGTGATCACGGCGGCAGGCCGCGCGGCGGCGATCAGCAGCCCGGTGATCGCGGTGAGCAGCAGCGCCGGCGGCACATGGCGCCGCCACGCCACGCGCTTGCCCATCGCCTCCTTGACGAGTGCCAGGCTCGCAAAGCGCAGCGACGATTTCTTGCGGCGCCGCAGCAGCCAGAGGTAGAGCAGCACCAGCAGCGGCACGGCCAGCAGGCCCCACAGCATCTCGGGCCAGAAGAACGTCACCGGCAACTTGAAAGGCAGTTCGTTCATGCGGGTGCTCCCGACCACGGGGACAGATGCGCGCCGACACTCGCGCGCCCCGGCTTGCCGCTCCAGTTGGCCAAGCGGCTGCGCTGCTTGCGCAGGTCGGCGAAGCGCAGGATCGAATCCATCAGGTCGTCGTCGGTCGCGAGTTCGAGGGTGTCGACGCCGGCGCGCGCGAGGCCTGCGAGCAGCGCGGTCTCGCGCTTCTCGGCGGCCGCCGCAAAGCGCGCGCGAAAGCCGCGGTCGTGGGTGTCGACGACGAGCTGCTCGCCGCTTTCGGCGTCGCGCATCGTGACGAGGCCGAGGTCGGGCAACTCCATTTCGAGCGGGTCGAACAGGCGCACCGCCGTCACCTCATGCCGCATGGCGAGCTGCGCCAACGCCTTCTCCCAGCCCGGCGCGCTGATGAAGTCGGAGATCACGAACACGCTGCTGCGGCGCTTCACGATGCCTTGCGCGGCGACCAGCAGATCGCGCAGGTTCGTCGCGCCGGTCGCGCTCTGCTCGGGCCGCGCGCCCATGCGCTGCAGCAGGTTCAGCACGTGCAGGCGGCCATTGCCGGCCGGCAGCACGGTGTCGACCTCGGTGCCGTAGAGCAGTGCGCCGACGCGGTTGCCGTGGCGCGTGAGCAGCCGCGCGAGCACGCCGACGAACGCGCGCGCGACGCTGCGCTTGGTCACGTCGTTCGAGCCGAAATCGGCGCTCGCGGAGAGATCGACGAGGAACCACGCGGTCAGCTCGCGGTCCTCGGTGAACTGGCGCACATACGGTTGCTGCAGCCGGGCGGTGACGTTCCAGTCGATGTGGCGCACGTCGTCATGGTGCTGGTATTCGCGCAGGTCGGCCAGATCGAGGCCGGCGCCACGGAACAGCGTGCGGTAGTCGCCCTGCAGCAGGCCGTCGAGGCGGCGGATGACCGTCCATTCGAGGCGCTTCAACAGCGCCTCGGCCGACGGAGTGGGCTTCGCTTCCATGTGCGTGATCAGGCGGCGGAGGTGGCGAGCGGCTTGTCGGGCACCGGGATCTTCTTCATCACGCGCTGGATCACCGTGTCTGCCGTCAGGCCGTCGGCGAGCGCTTCATACGACAGCACCAGTCGGTGCCGGAACACATCGCCGACCAGGCCGGTCATGTCTTCGGGCAGCGCGTAACCGCGCCCGCGCATGAAGGCGAGCGCGCGCGCGCCCTCGATCAGGCCGATGGTGGCGCGCGGGCTCGCGCCGTAGGTCAGGTATTTGGCGATGTCGGCCAGGTCGTAGCGCTCGGGCCGGCGCGTGGCGCTGACCAGCTTCACCGCGTACTGCATCAGCGACGGGTCGACATACACCTTGCGGCATTCCTGCTGCAACTCGGCGAGCTGGCCCATGCTCGCGACGGCCGAGACGGTCGTCGTCGCACCGGTCACGCGCTGCGCGATCACGAATTCTTCTTCCTCGCTCGGGTAGTCGACCAGCACCTTCATCATGAAGCGGTCGACCTGCGCCTCGGGCAGCGGGTAGGTGCCTTCGGTCTCGATCGGGTTCTGCGTTGCCATCACGAGAAACGGCTCGGGCACCTTGTGGGTCTCGCCGGCGATCGTGACCTGGCGCTCCTGCATCACTTCGAGCAGCGCGCTCTGCACCTTGGCCGGCGCGCGGTTGATTTCGTCGGCGAGCAGCAGGTGCGTGAACACCGGGCCGAGCGAGGTCGAGAACTCGCCGGTGCGCGGGTTGAAGATGCGCGTGCCGACCAGATCGGCCGGCACCAGATCAGGTGTGAACTGGATGCGTTTGAACGTGCCGCGCAGCGTCTGCGCGAGCGTCTTGACCGTCAGCGTTTTCGCCAGCCCCGGCACGCCTTCGACCAGCAGGTGGCCCTGGGCCAGCACCGCGACCATCACGCGTTCGAGAAAGTGATCCTGCCCGACGACGACGCGCTTGACCTCGTACAGGATCTGCTCCATCAGCGTGGAGGCGTGCGTGGCGCTGTTGACCTTGTCGTTCATGCGAGGGGCTTTCGTGAAGAGATCAGAACGGCGGCATGCCGACCGCCGCGGCGGCGTTCTCGATCGGCACCGCGAAGCCGATGCCGATGAAGGTGCGCTGCGACGAAGGGTTCAGGATCGCGGTGACGATGCCGACGACCTCGCCGTCCATCGTCACCAGCGGCCCGCCCGAGTTGCCCGGGTTCGCGGCGGCATCGAACTGGATCAGGTTGGTCATCGTCTGTTTGCCTTCGGGCGAGCGGAACTCGCGCTTCAGCCCCGAGACGATGCCCGACGAGGCCGACGGCCCGATGCCGAACGGGAAGCCCACCGCGAGCACCTGGTCGCCCGGCGCGAGGTCGGCGGTGCTGCGCAAGGTGGCGGCCGAGAGATCGTCGGGAATCGTCTTGGCGCGCAGCACGGCCAGGTCGTTGTTGGGCTGGGTGCTGAGCACGACGGCGTCGGATTCGGTGCCGTCCATGAACGTGACCCGGATGCGCTTGGCGCCGTTGACGACATGCAGATTCGTCAGGATCGTGCCGTTGTCGATGATCACGACGCCGGTGCCGACGCCGCGCTCGACCGGGGTGCGTGCCCTGGCGGCTTCCTTGTTGTCTCGGGCGCCGGCCTTGGCGTGTTTCTCGTCCTTCGGCGCTTCCTTCGCGTCGTCGCGGTCGCTGCCGTCGTCGCCTTCGGTCATCAGGCCGACCACGCGCACCACCGAGGGCAGGATCGCGTCGTAGGCCGCCGACACCGGCGAGGCCAGCGGCTTCTCCTCGATCGACTTGCGCATCGCGTGGTCGATCTGCGCCATCGTCAGCGCCGGGGTTTGCGGTGCCATCGACGAATTCAGCGCGAGGCCGGCGACCAGCAGCATCAGCACCGTGCCGGCCCAAAACCGGCGTTCGTGGCGCACCAGCACGGCCTTGAAGCGCGCGCGGCGTGTTGTTGTGGCAATGGCGGGGGCGGGCAGGGCCGCCGGTGCGTCACCGGGCGCGGCAGAAGCCCTTGTCGCGGCCCCGTCTGCGGGCCGGGCGGGCTGGCGTGAGCGGCTGTAGAGCGGTGCCTTCTTCATTGTCTGGATCCCGAGTGCTTACGTCCGACCCGATCCCTGCGTGGCGGTTGCAAGAAGCAGGCCTTGCCAACCGCGCTGCTACGGTAGCACGCGGCGCAAGACCTGTCACAGCGCCGGGCGCCCACGTTCGTGGTTGCAGCTGCCAGTGCATCATCGCCACCATGTGGATCGACAGCCATTGCCATCTCGACGCGCCCGAATTCGACGCCGACCGCGACGCGGTGGTGGCCCGTGCCGCGGCTGCCGGTGTGGCGCAGATCGTCATCCCTGCAGTGGCGCGCAGCAACCTCGAAACCGTGCGGCTGCTTGCGCACCGGCACGGCTTTGCCTACGCGCTGGGCATCCATCCGCTGTGCGTCGAGCGCGCCCTCGACGACGACCTGCGCCACCTGCACGACGCGCTTGCCGCGCACCGCGCCGACCCGCGCATGGTGGCGGTCGGCGAGATCGGCCTCGATCACTTCGTGGCCGGCCTCGACCCGGTGCGTCAGGAGCGCTTCTACGCCGCGCAATTGAAGCTCGCGCGCCAGTTCGACCTGCCGGTGATCGTCCATGTGCGCAAGTCCGCCGACACCTTGTTGAAGCACCTGCGCGCAACCAGGGTGCGCGGCGGCATTGCCCATGCATTCAACGGCAGCGCGCAGCAGGCGCAGGCCTTCATCGCGCTGGGCTTCAAGCTCGGTTTCGGCGGCGCGATGACTTTCGAGCGCGCGCTGCAAATCCACCGGCTGGCGAAAGAGCTGCCGATCGAGGCGATCGTGCTCGAAACCGACGCGCCCGACATCCCGCCGCACTGGCTCTACCGCACGGCTGCGGAGCGCGCCGCCGGCGCGATGTCACGCAACGAGCCGGCCGAGTTGCCGCGCATCGCGCAGACCCTGGCCGGGTTGCGCGGCCTGTCGTTACCGGCGCTTGCCGAAATCACATCGGCGAACGTGCGCACCGCACTGCCGGGCCTCGGACGCATCGCATGAGCGTTGTGCTCGAAGGCCTCGGGCCGGTGTTCGATGCGAACACGCGGCTGATCGTGCTCGGCAGCTTCCCCGGCGTGGCGTCGCTGCAGGCGCAGCAGTATTACGGGCACCCGCGCAATCACTTCTGGCCGATTCTCTCGGCGCTGTGGAACCTCGATCTGAAGGCGGCGACGTATGCGCAGCGGCTCGACGCGGCGCGCGCCCATGGTCTCGGAATCTGGGACGTCTACGCCAGCTGCGAGCGCGAAGGCAGCCTCGACAGCGCGATCGAAAATGCCCGCTTCAATGACCTGGCGAGCCTGAAGCGACGCGCGCCAAAGTTGGAGGCGATCGCACACAACGGCGGTGAATCGGCGCGCGCGATGCGCCACACTCGCGCGCTCGGCCTGCCGGTGCACCGGCTGCCGTCGACCAGCCCGGCGAACGCGAGCTGGCGGTTCGAGCGCAAGCTGGCGGCCTGGCGCGCAGTCTTTGAAGAACACGGAATTGCATGAGCACGCCGGGCCGCCCCAAGTGCGATACCGCAGTGCGTAGTACGAAGGTCACCTGATGAACGCGCGCAAGAAAAACGACGAACCCGAACTCGCACCGGCGACGATTTCCGAAGCCGACGGCGTGCGCTACCTGCACCTGGGCACGCCGTGGGTGCAGGGCGCGATGCGCATCCGCCAATCGCTCGCGCTGGAACTCGAATACATCCAGCGCATGATGGTGTGGATGCTGTTGCGGCCGGCCGAGGAGCTCACCCGCGGCCACGCGGTGCAGCTCGGCCTCGGTGCCGCCGCGATCACACGCTTCTGCCACTCGACCTTGCGGATGCGCTGCACCGCCGTCGAGCTGAACCCGAGCGTGATCGATGCCTGCCGGCTCTGGTTCCACCTGCCGGCCGACTCGTTGCGCTTCAATGTGCTGGAGATGAACGCCGCGGACTTCGTCGCCGACGCCTCCCGCATCGAATCCGTCCAGGCGCTGTGCGTCGATCTGTACGACCACGATGCCGCGAGCCCGGTGCTCGACAGCGCCGACTTCTACCGCGACTGCCACCGCGTGCTCGCCGACGGCGGCGTGATGACGGTCAACCTGTTCGGCCGCGATGCCAGCTTCGAGCGCAGCGCCGCGCGCATCGCGGCGGCCTTCGGCGAGGCGCAGGTGTTGAGCCTGCGGCCGACGAAAGAGGGCAACACCGTTGTCGTGGCGCTCAAGCACGCCGCGATGCCCGATCGCACCACCCTGGTGACCCGCGCGGATAACATCGAGCGCCGGTTCAAGCTGCCGGCGAAGAAATGGCTTCGCATGATCCGGCCGCTGGTGCTGTCTGTGGCGTCATCCGCCGCCGCCGAATCCTGAGAACGTGTTGAACGAGACACCCGCGCGCATGAAAGCAGCCACCACCAAGCCCGCCGCACCGCTCGGCGCCCATGCCGGCAAGCTGGAGTGGCGTGCGCTGATCCAGTGGCTGCGCGACGACGGGCTGATCAGCGCGGAAGATGCCGACCAGACCGCGCGCCGCTTCGCCGGCGGGCAGAGCGCGCAGCACCCGCTGGTGCGCATCGCGAGCGTCAACCTGGTGCGCAAAGGCACGACCAAGCCGCTCGATGTCGAGATGCTGACCGAGTGGCTCGCCGGCCGCGTCGGCCTGCCGTACCTGCGCATCGACCCGCTGCGTGTCGATGTGGGCCGGGTCGCCGAGATCATGTCGATCACCTATGCCGAGCGGCGCCGTGCGCTGCCGCTGACGGTCGGCCTGAACGAGGTCACGATCGCGACCTGCGAACCGCTCGACATCGGCTGGGTGCCCGAGATCGAGGCGCATGCGCGCAAGAGCGTCAAGCTGGTGATCGCGAGCCCGCTCGACCTGACGCGCTACACGACCGAGTTCTACACGCTGTCGCGCTCGGTGCGCAACGCGATCAAGACCGGCGAGACCTCGGCGCTGGCGAGCTTCGAGCAACTCGTCGAGCTCGGCAAGACGACCAAGCAGCTCGATGCCAACGACCAGGGTGTCGTGCAGGTCGTCGATTGGCTGTGGCAATACGCGTTCGACCAGCGCGCCTCCGACATCCACCTCGAGCCGCGCCGCGAGCGCAGCGTGATCCGCTTTCGCATCGACGGCGTGATGCACACGGTCTACCAGCTGCCGCCCGGTGTGATGAACGCGATGATCGCGCGCGTCAAGCTGCTCGGCCGGATGGACGTGGTCGAGAAGCGCCGCCCGCTCGACGGCCGCATCAAGACCCGCAACCCGAACGGCGACGAGGTCGAGATGCGGCTGTCGACCTTGCCGACCGCGTTCGGCGAGAAGATGGTGATGCGAATTTTCGATCCCGACACCACCGTCAAATCGATCGACGCGCTCGGCTTCGGCGCACACGACGGCAAGCGCTGGGAAACACTCGTCACGCAGCCGCACGGCATCATCTTGCTGACCGGGCCGACCGGCTCGGGCAAGACGACGACGCTGTATTCGACGCTGCGGCGGCTCGCGACCGACGAAGTCAACGTCTGCACGATCGAAGACCCGATCGAGATGATTCAGCCGGCGCTGAACCAGACCCAGGTGCAGCCGGCGATCGACCTGAATTTCGCCGAGGGTCTGCGTGCGCTGATGCGCCAAGACCCGGACATCATCATGGTCGGCGAAATCCGCGACCTCGAAACCGCCGAGATGGCGATCCAGGCGGCGCTGACCGGCCACCTCGTCTTCAGCACGCTGCACACCAACGACTCGGTTTCGGCCGTGACCCGGCTGATCGACCTCGGCGTGCCGCCATACCTGATTGGCTCGACCGTCATCGGCGTGCTTGCGCAGCGCTTGGTGCGCACCCTGTGCGCGAGCTGCAAGCAGCCCGACGACGGCGTCACGCGCGAGAAGCTCGACGAGATCGTCAAGCCTTGGCGGCTGAACGGCGGCGTCAAGCCGTACAAGCCGGTCGGCTGCCTTGAGTGCCGCATGACCGGCTACCGCGGCCGTGCCGGTCTTTACGAACTGCTGACCGTCACCGATGCGGCGCGCGCCGCGATCCATCCGGTCACCGACGCCGCCAAGCTGCGCCACCAGTCGATCGCCGACGGCCTGCGCCCACTGCGCCTGGCCGGGGCGATGAAGGTGGCCGAGGGCCTGACCACGCTCGACGAGGTGCTGCGCGCGACACCGGCCTGGGAGAGCTGACTCGGGCTGATGCACCATCCGCGCGCAGCCAAGCTAGGCGTAAACCAGACCGGGCCGAGAGCAGGGTTTTGCCTAGAATGCCCTCAACGAGGATTTGGAGTTTGCTTGTGAAGATCAAGAGCCAGCGGGATTTCTTTTCGGGGTTGATGTTCATCGCGGTCGGCGTGACGTTCGCGGTCGGTGCGACGAACTATTCGATGGGCTCGTCCGCCAAGCCGGGCGCCGGTTACTTCCCGCTGATCCTGTCGGTGCTGATGGCGATCCTCGGCGCGATCGTGCTGTTCAAGTCGCTGACGATCGAGACCGAAGGCGGTGACCCGATTGGCCACATCGCCTGGAAGCCGCTGCTGATCGTCATCGCCTCGATCACCGTGTTCGGCATCGCGCTGCCCAGACTGGGCATGTTCCTCACGATTCCGTTGCTGATCCTGATGGTGAGCACGGCCGGTGGCGAGTTCTCCTGGAAAGGGGTGCTGATCAGCTGCGTCGTGTTGACCGTGTTCTCGTGGATCGTCTTCATCTGGGGTTTGAATCTCACGATTCCGCTCAAGCCTGCGTTCATGGGCGGCTGAGCCCGGCACACTGAAGATCACGAGACCACACACATGGATCTGCTCAACAACCTCGCGCTCGGATTCGGCGTCGCCTTTACCGTCCAGAACCTGCTGTACGCCTTCTTCGGCTGCGTGCTCGGCACCCTGATCGGCGTGCTGCCCGGGCTCGGCCCGGTCGCGACGATCGCGATGCTGCTGCCTTCGATTTATGCACTCGACGCCACGCCGGCGTTGATCATGCTGGCCGGCATCTACTACGGCGCACAGTACGGCGGCTCGACCACCGCGATCCTGATCAACGTACCGGGCGAATCGAGCTCGGTCGTGACCGCGATCGACGGCTATCAGATGGCGCGCCAGGGTCGCGCCGGCGCCGCGCTTGCCGCCGCCGGCCTCGGCTCGTTCTTTGCCGGCTGCGTCGGCACCATCGTCATCGCCGCGTTCGCGCCGCCGCTGACCGAACTCGCGTTCAAGTTCGGCCCGGCCGAGTACTTCTCGCTGATGGTGCTCGGTCTGATCGGTGCGGTCGTGCTGGCGTCGGGTTCGCTGATCAAGGCGATCGCGATGATCATCCTCGGCCTCCTCCTTGGCCAGATCAACACCGACGTGATTTCGGGCACCGCGCGCTACAGCTTCGACATCCCGGAACTCACCGACGGCATCGGCTTCGTGACGATCGCGATGGGCGTGTTCGGCTTCGGCGAAATCATCGCCAATCTCGGCCAGCCGGCTGAACATCGCGAGGTCTTCACGAAAGACGTGAAGGGCTTGTGGCCGACCCGGAAAGACTTCCAGGAGGCTTGGCCCGCGGTGCTGCGTGGCACCGCGCTCGGCTCGATCCTCGGCGTGTTGCCCGGCGGCGGCGCGCTGCTGGCAGCGTTCGCGGCCTACACGGTCGAGAAGAAACTGGCCGGCAACGACGGCAAGTTCGGCAAGGGCGACATCCGCGGCGTGGCCGGCCCCGAGTCGGCCAACAACGCCGGCGCGCAGACCTCATTCATCCCGATGCTGACGCTGGGCATCCCGCCCAACGCGGTGATGGCGCTGATGGTCGGCGCGATGACAATCAAGGGCATCCAGCCAGGCCCGCAAGTGATGACGAGCAACCCGCAGCTGTTTTGGGGCCTGATCGCCTCGATGTGGGTCGGCAACGCGATGCTGGTCATTCTCAATCTGCCGCTGATCGGCATCTGGATCAAGCTGCTGACGGTGCCGTACAGGTTCCTGTTTCCGGCAATCACGCTGTTCTGCTGCATCGGCGTGTACTCGCTGAACAACAACAACTTCGACGTCTACATGACGGCGATCTTCGCGGTGATCGGCTACCTGTTCTTCAAGCTCAGCTGCGAGGGCGCCCCGTTGCTGCTCGGCTTCATCCTCGGGCCGATGATGGAAGAGAACCTGCGCCGTGCGCTGCTGCTCTCGCGCGGCGACTGGACCGCCTTTGTCACGCGCCCGCTCTCGGCCGGCTTGCTCGCGGCGGCGGCACTGATGATCGTCATCGTGATGCTGCCCTCGATCAGCAAGAAGCGCGAAGCGACCTTCACCGAAGAACTCTGACGCCACGCGGTTCGCGCGCGCCCTTCGACAATGCCGCCTCCGGGCGGCATTTTCTTTGCGATGATCGGGGCTTCGTTCATGCCAACTTCGATCCCATGACACATGCCTTCGACTGGTCCACCGGCTACCCGAGCCAGCGCTTGGCCGTCTTCGGCCGCAACGTCGTCGCCACCTCGCACCCGCAGGCTGCGCAGGCCGGGCTGCGCATGCTGCAGAACGGCGGCAACGCGGTCGACGCGGCAATCGCGACCGCGGCGGCGATGACGATTCTCGAGCCGGTCAGCAACGGCCTCGGTTCGGATGCCTTCGCGCTGATCTGGGATGGTCAAAAGCTGCACGGCCTGAACGCCTCGGGGCGTGCGCCGCAGGCCTGGACGCCCGAGTACTTCCAACGCAAACACGGCGCTGCTGCACTGACCCCACCCAAGCGCGGCTGGGACAGCGCGACCGTGCCCGGCGCGGTCGCCGGCTGGGTCGCGCTGAGCGAGCGCTTCGGGAAATTGCCGTTCGCCGACCTGATGGCGCCGGCCATCGAGATCGCCGAGCGCGGCTACGCGGTGCCGGTGGTGGTGC
>JAZJZJ010000193.1:1971-2878 GCA_040389925.1 Pseudomonadota bacterium | reverse complement strand
GTGCTGCAGGGCACCGACACCAGCGGCAAGGACGGCACGATCCGCGGCGTGTTCGGCCAGATGAGCGCGCTCGGCGTGCACACCGTGGGCTGGAAGGCGCCGACCGAACCCGAGCGCGCACACGACTACCTCTGGCGCATCCACCAACAGATGCCCGGCGCCGGCGAGGTGATGATCTTCAACCGCAGCCACTACGAAGACGTGCTGGTGCCGCCCGTCAGCGGCTGGATCACACCGGCGCAGACCCGGCAGCGCTACGCGCAGATCAACGACTTCGAGCGCATGCTGACCGAGACCGGCACGGTGATCGTCAAGTTTCTGCTCCACATCTCGAAGGACGAGCAACGCGTGCGGCTGCAGGAACGGCTCGACGACCCGACCAAGAACTGGAAGTTCGCGGTCGGCGACCTCGATGTCCGCAAACAGTGGGATGCGTATCAGAAGGCCTACAGTGCGGCGGTGGCCGCCACCGGCACGCCATGGGCGCCATGGACCATCGTGCCGGCCGACTCGAAGACGCACCGCAACCTGATGATCGCGACCGCGATGAAGCAGGTGCTGACCGGCCTGAAGCTGCGCTATCCGCCGACCGACCCGGCGCTGAAGAACATCAAAGTCGTCTGAACACGACGCTGGAGACAAGACCATGACCGACCTGTCCGCCGAATTCAAGGCCTTGGCCAACTACCGCCCGACGAACAAGGTGCGCTTCGTCACCGCAGCCTCGCTGTTCGATGGCCACGACGCCGCCATCAACATCATGCGGCGCATCCTGCAGGGCATGGGCGCAGAGGTGGTGCACCTCGGGCACAACCGCTCGGTCGACGAGGTCGTGACCGCGGCGCTGCAGGAAGACGCGCAGGGCATCGCGATCAGCAGCTACCAGGGCGGCCACGTCGAGTACTTC
>JAZJZJ010000193.1:0-1961 GCA_040389925.1 Pseudomonadota bacterium | reverse complement strand
GTCTTCGGCGGCGGCGGCGGCGTGATCGTGCCGAGCGAGATCGCCGAGCTGCAGAGCTACGGCGTGACGCGCATCTACAGCCCGGAAGACGGCCAGCGCATGGGCCTGGCCGGCATGATCGGCGAGATGGTGATGCGGTGTGACGTGGACCTGTCGGTGCATGCGCCGAAGGCCATCGAGGCGATCCAGGGCCGGACCGAAGCGCACTGGCGCGCGCTCGCGCAACTGATCACCGCGCTCGAGAACGGCAAGGCGAGCGATGCGGTCAAGACCGCGCTGCACGCGGAAGCCGCCAAGACGACCACGCCGGTGCTCGGCATCACCGGCACCGGTGGCGCGGGCAAGTCGTCGCTGACCGATGAGTTGATCCGCCGGCTGCGGCTCGACCAGAACGACGCGCTGCGCGTCGCGGTGATCTCGATCGACCCGTCGCGCCGCAAGAGCGGCGGCGCGCTGCTCGGCGACCGCATCCGGATGAACGCGATCTCACCATGGTCGAGGCCGGGTGCCGACGCCAACGCGTCGGAGAGTCAGCGTGTGTTCATGCGCTCACTCGCCACACGCGACTTCGGCTCCGAGATCAGCCAGGCCCTGCCCGACGTACTCGCAGCGGTCAAGGCATCGACGAGCTTCGACCTGATCATCGTCGAGACCTCCGGCATCGGCCAGGGCGACGCGGCGATCGTGCCGCTGGTCGTGATGACGCCCGAGTTCGGCGCCGCCAGCCAGCTCGAGAAGATCGACATGCTCGACTTCGCCGAATTCGTCGCGATCAACAAGTTCGACCGCAAGGGCTCGGCCGACGCGCTGCGCG
Organism: Pseudomonadota bacterium; assembly: GCA_040389925.1. GTDB lineage: Bacteria > Pseudomonadota > Gammaproteobacteria > Burkholderiales > Burkholderiaceae_C > LMDS01. The sequence goes on along the minus strand of JAZJZJ010000193.1, from coordinate 1,147 downwards.
ACGTCGCCAAACAGGTGCAGCGCAACAAGGAAGCGTGGACGACCAAGACCGACCAGATGCCGGTGTTCGGCACGATGGCGAGCCGCTTCAACGACGACGGCGTGACCGCGCTGTACCAGGCACTGCTGCCGCGTCTCGCGGCGCTCGGCATGAACGTCGCGCCAGGCTCGCTGCCGATCGCCGCGACGCGCCACAGCACGCACCAGGTGCCGATCGTGCCGGGCGCGCGCGTGCGCTACCTCGCCGACATCGCCGACACGGTGCGCGGCTACAAGACCCATTCGCGCTTTGAGGCCACGCTCGCACGCGAGATCCAGCAACTGCGCGCGTCCGCGGCGATGCTCTCGATCGACAAACCCGAGCGCACGCGCGCCGCCGAAGCGACCATCAATCTCGCCGAGCAGCGTGAAGCGAGGCAGGACCCGCGCGCCAGGAAACTGCTCGGCATGTGGCCCGACATGCAAAAGGCCTACGCCGGCGACGAGTACGTCGTGAAAATCCGCGACAAGGAACTGCGCACCGCGCTGACCTGGACCTCGCTCTCGGGCAGCAAGATCCGCAAGGTCGCGCTGCCGACCTACGAAGACCACGGCGAAATCCTGAAGTGGCTGATGCTCGACAACGTGCCGGGCAGCTTCCCGTACACCGCCGGCACTTTCGCGTTCAAGCGCGAAGGCGAAGACCCGACCCGCATGTTCGCCGGCGAAGGCGATGCGTTCCGCACCAACACGCGCTTCAAGCTCTTGAGCTCGGGGATGGCCGCGAAGCGCCTGTCGACCGCGTTCGACAGCGTCACGCTGTACGGCAACGACCCGGCGGTGCGGCCCGACATCTACGGCAAGGTCGGCAACTCGGGCGTCAGCATCGCCACGCTCGACGACATGAAGGTGCTGTACGGCGGCTTCGACCTGACGAACCCGGCGACGAGCGTCAGCATGACGATCAACGGCCCGGCGCCGACGATTCTGGCGATGTTCATGAACACCGCGATCGACCAAAACCTCGACAAGTTCAGAAGCGACAATGGCCGCGAGCCAACTGCCGACGAGGCCGCGAAGATCACCGCGTGGGTAAAAGAGAACGTGCGCGGCACCGTGCAGGCCGACATCCTGAAGGAAGACCAGGGCCAGAACACCTGCATCTTCTC
>JAZJZJ010000192.1:0-1826 GCA_040389925.1 Pseudomonadota bacterium | reverse complement strand
CATCGCGCCGCTGCCCAGGCGCGCGAACAGGTTGCCGAGGATGCCGACCGAAAAGGTCGGGATCTGGAACAGCGTCAGGCTGAACAGCGGCTTCTCGGCGCGCGCCGCGTGCACCCAGTAAGCCGCCATCGCCGCGAGGCCGCCGATCACGAGCAGGATCGAGACCGGCGCGCTGATCGCGTGTTCGCCCAGCCCCTGCAGCCCGAGCGTGACGGCAACCAGCCCGAGCGAGAACAGCACGAAACCGGTCCAGTCGAACTTCTGGCGGAGTGCGCCGCGCAGATCCGGCATGTAGCGCAGCGCCGCGAACACGCCGACGAGGCCGACCGGCAGGTTGATCAGGAACACCCAGTGCCAGCTCGCGACCTCGACCAGCCAGCCACCCAGCGGCGGGCCGACCAGCGGGCCGACGAGGCCGGGAATCGTCACGAACGACAGCACCTTCAGCAACTCGCTGCGCGGGAACGCGCGCAGGACCGTGAGCCGCCCGACCGGCAGCAGCAGCGCGCCGCCGATGCCCTGCACCACCCGCGCCGCGACCAGCCACTGCAGCGAGGGCGAGAGCGCGCACAGCAGCGAGCCCAAGCTGAACAGCACGATCGCCGCGATGAAGCTGCGCTGCGTGCCGAAGCGGTCGGCGAGCCAGCCCGAGGCCGGGATGAACAGCGCCACCGTCAACATGTAAGCGATCACGATCGACTGCATGCGCAGCGGGCTTTCGCCCAGATCCTTCGCCATCGTCGGCAGCGCAGTGTTCAGGATCGTGCCGTCGAGCGTCTGCATGAAGAACGCGATCGCGACCACCCAAGGCAGCAGGCGTTTGGTGGTGGGATCGAGCACGCGGGAGTCCAAGGGTCTTGTGAGAGCGGCCAGTGTAGAGGCCGCGTAGAATTCGCCACCGGGCCCAAATTTTGGCGCCCGGTTTTTCTTGCGCGTCCCGCGCGAGAACCGGGTTTCCAAGTCAAGCGCTCGCAGCCTTCGTCCGCACACTGCGTCAACGTGCGGTCATCCTCAAGGAGCGAGAGACCATGGAAATCTTCGACTACGACAACGTGTTGCTGCTGCCGCGCAAGTGCCGCGTCGAGAGCCGCTCCGAATGCGACACGTCGATCCAGTTCGGCCCGCACCGCTTCAACCTGCCGGTCGTGCCGGCAAACATGAAGACCGTCGTCGACGAGCCGATCACCGAATGGCTGGCCGCGAACGGCTACTTCTACGTGATGCACCGCTTCGATGTCGACAACGTCGCCTACGCCCGCAAGATGCGCAGCAAGGGCCTGATCGTCTCGATCAGTTCGGGCGTGAAACCGCCCGACTGCGCGGTGATCGACCGGCTCGCGGCCGATGGCGTCGGCGCCGACTACATCACGATCGACATCGCCCACGGCCACGCCGACAGCGTGCAGAAGATGATCGAGTACATCAAGAAGAAGCTGCCGAGCACGTTTGTGATCGCCGGCAACGTGGCCACGCCCGAAGCGGTGATCGACCTCGAGAATTGGGGTGCGGACGCGACCAAGGTCGGCGTCGGCCCGGGCAAGGTCTGCATCACGAAGCTGAAAACCGGCTTCGGCACCGGCGGCTGGCAGCTCTCGGCGCTGAAGTGGTGCGCGCGGGTCGCGACCAAGCCGATCATTGCCGACGGCGGCATCCGCGACCACGGCGACATCGCCAAGAGCGTGCGCTTCGGCGCGGCGATGGTGATGATCGGCTCGCTGTTCGCCGGGCACGAAGAGTCGCCGGGAAAGACGGTCGAGGTCGACGGCAAGCTCTTCAAGGAGTACTACGGCTCGGCCAGCGACTTCAACAAGGGCGAGTACAAGCAC
>JAZJZJ010000191.1:12859-24208 GCA_040389925.1 Pseudomonadota bacterium | reverse complement strand
AGTGCGCCTGGCGCGTGAAGGTCTTCGACATCAGCGCCCAGGCCGTGCACCAGATCGCCGCGCCGACCAGCCCGGTGAGCAGCGCGTTGCCGATCGCGCGGGTCAGGTTTTCGGGGTCGGTGTCGAGCCAGGTGGTGAACAGCGTGCCGGCGATCAGCGCCAGCGCGGCGAGCCCGATCGGCAGCGCGCGACGCGCCAGCGAGCCGCGCGGTGCGAGCGCCAGCTCGGCGGCGAGCGCGTGCCCGGGCAGGCGCAGGCGCAGGTGGGTCTTGCCGAGCGTCAGGTCGAGTGGCTCGCCATCGGTGGCGAGCGCGGCGCTCTCGCCACCACGCAGGCGCTTGCGGCCGAGCGACGCGCCGTTGCGGGTGTCGGCGAGCGTGAGTGCCAGGCCTTGCTCGGTGGCGGCGATCGTCAGGTGACGCGCGGCGACGTGCGGATCGCTCAACACCACGTCGTTGTCGAGCGCGCGGCCGATGCGCAGCGGCCATTGCTGCACCGCGAACGACTGGCGCGGCTGGCCGTCGCGGTCGAGCACTTCGAGCAAGCCTAGCGCGCCCATGCGTAGGCCTCCAGGTAATGCTTCGCCAGCTTCTGCGCGTTCGCGAAACTCAGGCCCTGGGCGTCGAAGCGGCCCTGCACGCCGGCCTGGGTCTGGTCGAGCGTGGCGACCAGCACCGCGAGGTCGTACAGGCCCGGCAGCTTCTTGTACGCGCGCAGGCACACCACCGCGCGCAGCGCCAGGCCGCTGCGGTCGACATACTCTTCATGGCACTGCGGCTTGGTTTGGTGCTCGCTGCGCAGCCGCGTGAAGCTCTCGTTGCGAAAGCTCGCCGAGTAGCGTGACGCGAAGCGCAGCGCGCCGAGCTTCGTTCCGTCGTAGGCTTCGTGGCGCACGCCGATCGCACCGGTGGTGTAGTCGCCGACGAAGATGCGTGTGTCCATCACGCAGTCGGAGCGCTCCAGGTCGAGCCCGCCGGTGCGCGAGGGTTCGCTGCTGCCCCAGCAGCGCATGAAGGTGTCGACCGGCACCGGCACCTTGTAGCGCGGGTGGGTGAAGGTCTTCCAGCCCTGCATCACGAAGCGATCGGTCAGCGCCTGCTGGTGCAGCATCAGCTGGTCGGTGACGATGCCGTAAGCGGCGGTCTTGATTGGCGCCGCGTCGCGCCCGCGCGCCAGCAACGCGACCGCGAAGCTCGCCGGCACCAGAAAGCTCACCTGCTCGCCGTCGACGCGGCGCGCCACGTTGATGCCGACCACAAAGCCCTGCTCATCGAGCGCCGGCCCGCCGCTCATGCCGCCGCTGAGCGCGCCGCCGAAGAAGATCTGTGGGTAGAAGCTGCGCTTGACCAAGCCGTTGTAGGTGCCTTCGGTGACCGCGAAGCCGACGTCGAGCGGGTTGCCGAGCGAGTAGATGCGCTCGCCTTGCGACAACGGCTGGGCGTCGGGGCGAAACGACAGGGCATCGAAGATGCCCTTTTGTGGCCCTTCGTCGAAACCAGCAGCGGGCCGGGCTGGGTCGGCCGCCTTCAGCAGCGCCAGATCGTGCAGCACATCGAGTTGCAGGATTTGCAGCGGCGCCTCGCGGCCGTCGGCCGTCACGTACACGAGGTCGTGGCGCTCCGGCTTCAGCGCGGCCTCGGCGACGACGTGGAAGTTCGTGACGATGTGGCCTTCACGCGAGACCAGGAAGCCCGAGCCGACCGAGGTCTGGCTCGCGCGGCCCTTCAGCACCGTGCGGATTTGCAGCAGCTGCGAGCGTGCCTGCTCGTAGACCTTGCGCGCCGACAGCGAGATCGGCGCCGAGGCGGCCGCTTCGGGTGGCGCGGCCGCGGCGGCCGACTCACCCGGCTTCGTCTGCGCGAACGCGCCCAACGGGAAGGCGAGCGTCAGCAACAACGCGAAGAGCGGCAGCGCGGCATGCCGCAGGCGAAACGAATTCATTGAAATTCATTCTACGGGTCGGCCCTTGTCCGTGTGGCGCGGGGTGTGTTTCCCCGCTGTTGCCGGATCGCGGCTCACGTTAGATTGGGCTCACATTTCAAAACGGAGTCATTGTTCATGCAGCGCCGCAGTTTCGTTGTGGCCGGTTCAGCGCTGATCGCGCTGCCGGCGTTGGTTCACGCCCAGGCCGTCGAGAAGCCCAAGCTCACGCTCGCGGTCGGCGGCAAGAACCTGCTCTATTACCTGCCGCTCACGATCGCCGAGAGCCTGGGCTACTTCAAGGCCGAAGGGCTCGATGTGACGATCGCCGATTTCGCCGGCGGCTCGCGTGCGCTGCAGGCGATGGTCGGCGGCAGCGCCGACGTGGTCTCGGGCGCGTTCGAGCACACGATCAACATGCAGGTGAAGGGTCAGCGGCTGCGCGCGTTCGCGCTGCAGGGCCGCGCGCCGCAGATCGTGCTCGGCGTCAATCCGAAGACGATGCCGAACTTCAAGAGCGTGGCCGAGTTGAAGGGCAAGAAGCTCGGCGTGACCGCACCGGGTTCGAGCACCAACGTGCTCGCGAACTTCGTGCTCGGCAAGGCCGGGCTGAAGCCGGGCGATGTCTCGATCATCGGTGTCGGCGCCGGCAGCGGCGCGGTCGCCGCGATGCGCGCCGGCCAGATCGACGCGATCAGCAACCTCGACCCGGTGATCACCTTGCTGGCGCGCTCGGGCGACCTGAAGATCGTCTCCGACACGCGCAATGTGGCCGAGGCCGACAAGGTCTTCGGCGGCCCGATGCCGGCCGGCTGCCTGTACACACCGCAGGCCTTCATCGACAAGAACCCGGCCACCGTGCAGGCGCTCGCGAACGCGCTCGTGCGCGCCGACAAGTGGATCCAGCAGGCCGGCGCCGGCGACATCATCAAGGCCGTGCCCGAGAGTTACCTGCTCGGCGACCGCGCGGTGTATGTCGACGCGTTCCTGGCCGCGAAGGGCGCGCTCTCCAGCGACGGCATGTTCCCCGAGGCCGGCGCCGAAACCGCGCGCCGCGCGCTCGCCAGCATCGACCCCGAGATCGCCGGCGCGAAGATCGACCTGGCGGCGATCTACACGAACGAGTTCGTGAAGAAGGCGAACACGAAGTACCCGACGAAGGGGTGAGCCCGGCCGAAGAAGAGTCTCTGCGGACTCTTCTTTCGCCTGGCGAACGGCGCTCGCCTGCAGGCGAGCGATTGGGCCGGATTCGTCGGCGCCTGATCCGATTCGCACCATCGAGCGGCGGCTTCGTCGCTCAGGGGTTCCTGTTGCATGCGGCGGCGCGCAGAGTGCGCTCCGCACATCCCGTGCAATCAAGGAGCGGATATGAAGAAGATCCCGATCAGCGTGCCGGCGGTTATCGCGCTGGCCTGCGCCACGGCGTTCATCGCTGCCTGTGGTGGCGGCGGCGACGATGAAGTCGCCCCGGTCACCATCACCGTCGCCGGCCCGAACGTGGTCTCGCAATGGAACGAAATTGCGGCGACGACCATCAACCTGCCTGCCGCGGCGACCGGCACCCCCGAGGAGCAACGGCCGACGTATGCGGTCGATCTCGCGACCGTGCACATCGCGATCTACGACGCGGTGCAGGCCATCGTCGGTACGCACAAGCCGTACGCGTACACGCCGGCCAGCCTGTCGACCGGCGCCTCCCAGGAGGCGGCGGTCGCGACCGCCGCCTACCGCGTGTTGCTCGGCCTGTTCCCGGCGCGAAGCGCTTCGTACCAAGGCGCCTACGACACTTGGCTCGCCACGCTGCCGGCCGGCACGGCCAAGGACCAGGGCATCGCGGCCGGTGCCGCGGCGGCGGCCGCGATCCTCGCGCTGCGCGCAAACGACGGGCGCGCCGTGGTGCTCGCGCCGTTCGTGCCGGGCACCGCTCCCGGGCAGTTCCGCGGCGTCAACCCGGTCAACCGCTACGGGCCTTACATCAAGCCGTTCGCGGTGACGTCGCTCGCGCAATTCCGCGCACCCGGCCCGCCGGCGCTGACGAGCGCGGCCTATGCGGCCGACGTCAACGAGACGATGGCGCTCGGCTCGGCGACCAGCACGACACGCAGCGCCGCGCAGACCGAGGTCGCGCGCTTCCACACCGAGGCGCCGCCGGTCTTCTGGACCCGCAACCTGCGCAACTTTGCGATGACGAACCGCAGCATCGCCGAGCACGCGCGGCTGATGGCGCTGTTGTGGGTCGTGCAGGCCGATGCCTCGAACACCTGCTTCGAGTCGAAGTACAACTTCCTGTTCTGGCGCCCGAGCAGCGCGATCACGTTGGCCGACACCGACGGCAACGCGGCGACCACGGTCGACGCGGCGTGGACGCCGGTGGTGCCGACGCCCAACCACCCCGAGTACCCGGCCGCGCACGGCTGCGTCAGCGGCTCGATGATGACCGCGCTCGCCAGCTACTACGGTACGCCCAGCGTGACCTTCGACATCACCAGCACGGTCACCGGCAGCACCCACAGCTTCACGACGACCAGTGCGTTCGTCGACGAGATCAAGCTGGCGCGCATCGCCGGCGGCATGCATTTCCGGACCTCGACGAACGACGGCGCGGCGCTCGGCAAGAACGTCGCCGAGTGGGTGCTGGCGCACAACTTCCAGCCGCGCTGACAGGGTTCAGCCACGGTCAATCAAGTCAACAGGAGAATCTTCATGAAGTCTCTGATGTCCAGGCGCAGTTTCTGCGCCAGCACCTTGTTGCCGATTGCCGGCACGCTGTGGTTGCCCGGCTGCGGCGGTGGCGGTGAGAGCGACTCCACGCAATCGGCCGCGCTCGCGGTGCGGGGCCACGCGCTGGCCACCGGCGCACCGGCGCGCTGGGCCGGGATCGCGATGCGCGCCGCGGCGCTGGCGCCGGGCCTGCCGCCGTTCATCAGCGCGCGTGCCTACGCGATGGCGTTTCTTGCCGCGCACAACGCCTTGAACGCGATCGTGCCCGTCTACGCCGTGTACCTGGACGGGCCGAAGGCGCGCGGCGCAAATGCCGACGCGGCAGTCGCTGCCGCCGTGCACGACGTGCTGGTGCACGAGTTCCCCTTCGCCGCGGCCTTGCTTGACAGCGAGTACACGAGCGCGCTCGCGGCGATCGGCGGCGACGGCTCTGGTCCCAAGGGCATCGAGACCGGCCAGCGCTGCGCCGCCGCGATGCTGGCCGAGCGCGCGAACGACGGGTTGGCCGCGATCGACGGCCCGTTCACCGAAGGCACGCTGCCCGGCGCGTACCGCTTCACGCCACCGTTCGACTTCGCTGCCGCGGTGCATCTGGGCGATCGCATGAAGCCGTTCTCGATCCCGAGCGCGGTCGCGTTCCGCGTGGCGCCGCCGTATGCGGTGACCGACGCGGCGTACACGTCCGACTACAACGAGGTCAAGGCGCTCGGCGCCGCGGTCGGATCCAGCCGCAGCGCCGATCAATCGGAGCTCGGCAAGTTCTGGCTCGAGAACACCAACGATTCGTGGATGAAGATCGCGCTGCAACTCGCAGCGTCGCGGCAGATGAACGGCTGGGCGCTGATGCGCACGCTCGCACTGATCCAGGTGGCGCAGGCCGACGCGTACACGGCGTGCCTGGAGTCCAAATACTTCCACGGCTTCTGGCGCCCGATCACGGCGATCCACCTCGGCGACAGCGACGGCAACCCGGCGACTGTCGGCGACGCTGGCTGGGCTTCGTTCGACCCGGTGTGCCCACCGATTCCCGATTACCCGTCGGGCCACTCTGCCTCGGGCGGCGCCGGCGCGGTGGTGCTGGCGCAGGCCTTCGGCAGCGACGCGCTGAGCTTCACGCACCAGAGCGTCAGCCTGCCCGGCCCGACGCGCAGCTTCGCGTCGTTCTCACAGGTGCAGGACGAAATCGCCCTGTCGCGCATCTGTGTCGGCTACCACTTCCGGCTCGCGACGCAGGCCGGCGTCGCGCAGGGGCGTGCGGTCGCGGCGCAGGTGATGGCGGTGCAGTTGCCGGCGTTGGGCTGAGCGCCCGTTGACGGCGGGCCGCTGCGGGCGGCCCGCATCTCTTCCTAGAACTCGCGCGTCAAGCGGACATCCATCGAATACTTGAAGTCGAAGACGAACTGACCCCAGACGAGCCGTTGCACGGTCGCGGACAGCGTGTACTTGTCGTTGAAGTGATAGTCGAGCCCGGCGCCGAGATTCGCGTAGTTGTGCAGCGCACGCTGATCATGGTGGTACCAGAGCTCGGTGGTGCGGTCATAGGGGCCCGTGTAGCCGTTGCCCTTCTTGCCCACGCCGAACACCTTGACCGTCCACGTTTCGTTGACGAAGTACCCGAGCTCGAGGTCGAGCTTGTTGTGGTTCACGCTCTGGCCGAGCGTCTTTTCGACGAACACGCGGCCCAGGCGAACGCGATAGTAGACGTTGCTCAGCTCGAACTGATGCGCAAGATCGAGCGCAAGCTCGACCTTGCGCAAGCCTTGGCCGGCCGCGGCCTGCGCGAAGAACGTGTAGTCGTGGCTCGGGATGTGCGCGGCGATCGAGGGCGTCAGCAGGTAGTTGTTCAGGTTCGCGTGATAGGCCAGCCCGAGATTCCAGTCCTGCCAGGTGCCGTGGTACCGGCCGTCGTCCAGAAACTGCGACTCGGGGTGCGGCTGGCTGGGTACGACGGCGCCATTGCATTGCGGTGGCGCCTGGGTGATGCAGTGCGGCGAGTTGCCGCCGTACCGGGTCTTGATGAACGGAATGCCCAGGTGCATCGACCACCGATCGGCGAAGAAGTAGTCGAGATCGAACGAGATGCTCTGGACACGAATCGCTCCGATCGGCGCTTCGCTCCCCAGCCGCAGCATGCCGTTGATGTACGTGTTCTGGTAGCCCACGGAAACGGACCCGTGGCCCCGGGCGGTCTCCTCCGAGGCCGGGCCGAGCGGCGGCGTGAAGGCGCTGCTGACCACGGCCTGTGCGGCGGCGGGTGCCGCGAAGGCCGCGCCCGCACCGCTGATCAGCAGCCAAGCGGCCCGTGGGCCTTGCCGCCCGCGCAAGGTCTTCCACCACGAGGAGAACTCGCGGTCGCGATGGCGGCGCATGTCAGGCTCTCGGAGACTTCATGGCCTGCTCGATGGTCCTGAGCAGATCGTTGAAGCTGCCGGTGACCAGCAGCGGGAAGCGTTCGCGCATCTGGCGCTCGTTCGATGGAGCGTCGAGCACCGGGATCAGGGTCGGCTCGCGGGATGCTTTGGCGATCTGGCCGGCCGCGCCCAGCATGTCGTCGGCCGAGGCGATGATCACGTCATAGCGCTGCGCTGCCAGCGCCTGCGCCAGCCCATCGGGACCTCGCGCCAGGGTGACCTTGTGGCCGACCTTCTCCAGACTGTCGTGGAACCTGGCATCGTTGGCCGTGGGGCGCTTGCTGTCGCGCGCCGCATCGCTCGCGTACAGGAGGATCGCCGCCGGATGACGGGTGACGAAGGCGTGGTAGCGCATCCCGCCCAAGGTGCGCAGCATCAGCTCGCCGCAGGCCTGCGCATCCGCTGCACCGAGGCAGATCGCCAGCGCCAGAATTGCCGAAATCCTCTTGCCGGAACCATTCATCTTCGCTCTCCTCGTGCCTGACGCGCAGCATATTCAGTTGCGGCGCACTGCGCAATTCATCCGACGAATGCGCCGAAATCGCGGGCGAACCCCAACCGGCGCGGACGAACGATGCCGCCGGGGGCGAGTGCACCGGTCGCCGCATCGCTACATGTGCTTGAACAACGGCGCGTTCGCCGCGCTGACGCGCAGCGTCTCCGGACGCTGCTTCAGCTTCAGCTCGAGATGGCCCGCCAGCGCGCGGCGCACGCTTTTGACCGCGTTGATGTTGACGATCACGCCGCGATGAATCTGCCAGAACACGGTCGGGTCGAGGCGCTCCACGAGCTCCTTCAGCGGTGTCGTGATCAGCGATTCGCTCTCGGCCGTCACGACGGCGATGTATTTGTTGTCGGCCCTGAAGTAGCAGACGTCGTCGACCGTGATCAGGTGGATGTCAGGCCCGCGCAGCACGGTGATCCAGCGCAGCCGCTCGTTCGCCGGGCCGCGCTGCAACTGCTCGAGCAGGCCGCTCAAGTCGGCGGGCGGTCGGGCCAGGCGGTCCTTCACGCGGCGCAGCGCCCGCGCCAGGCGCGCCGTCTCGAGGGGCTTGAGCAGGTAGTCGATCGCGCCTTCTTCGAACGCCTGCACCGCGTACTGGTCGAATGCCGTGATGAAGACGACGTGGGCGCGCGTGCCCATCACGCGCGCGACCTCGATCCCGGTCAGGCCCGGCATCTTCACGTCCAGGAACAGCACCTGCGGCTGGTGGCGCTCGATCTCGCGCAGCGCCTCGTGGCCGTCGTGCACGGTCGCGCAGATCACCAGCTCGGGCCAAAGCCGCCCGAGCTCCTCGCGGATCTCCGCAGCCAATACCGGTTCGTCTTCAGCGATCAGTGCCGTCGTCATCGCCATCCCCTTGCAGTACGGGCAGATCGAGCGTCAGATGCGCCGCGCCGGGCGACGCGCCAAGGCGTGCAGACTGCCCGAACAGTTGCGCGAGCCGGTCGCGCAACGGCGACAGGTCAGCGCTCGCGAGCGCGCCGGCCGCGTCGGCGTTGCCATCGTCGCCATTCGCGTGCAGCGTGACCAGCAGGCGCAGCCCGGCGACCCGAGCATCCAACACCCAGTCGCCCTGCGCGGCACGCGGCAAGGCCAGCACGTCCCGCAGCAGCGGCAGCACCAGCATCGGCGCGATGCCGAGTGGTCGTGCACCGGGACTCATGTGCAGGCGAACCCGGGCACCTTGGTGCCCTGCACTGCGCGTCACGCGCAGCCAGGCTTCGACGAGTGCGAATTCGCGCTCCACCGTGGAGTTCTCCGTGCTGGCGCCGGGCTGCATCGAACGCAGCAGTGCGATCAGGTCGGCCATCAGGGCATCGGCCACCTTCGGTTCATGCGCGTGCAACGCGCCGACGCGCCCCAGCGCGTCGAAGAGCAACTGCGGATCGACGCGCGCCTGCAACGCGAGCAATCGGGCGGCCTGCACGCGCTGCTCGCTGCGCACGCGAGCCACCTCGGCAGCGTGGGCTTGCCGCATCGCGCGTTGCGTGACGCGCCAGTAGGCGTAGATCGACAGGCCGAAGCTGCTCTCGTACAGCATGGCCAGCAACCACCACACGAACTGTGCTGCGCCCTCGTCGAACCCCGCGTAGGAGGCCGTGACCCCCCAGGCGAAAGGCACGGAAAAGAGAATCCGCTGTGCCATCGGAACGAAGACGGTCATCGCGATGGCGGCCAGCCCGTAGGCGCGCAGCGCAGGCACGCCATCGTCGAACGCCTCGTCGGCGACCAGTGCGCCATAGACAATCGGAACGCCCGAGACTGCCCACCTGCCATCGAGGTATGAAAGGGCGGGATCCCAGCCGGGCAGTTCGACCGGCGTGAAGAAGATGCCCCCGAGCGGATGGGCGGCGCTGCGCACGAACTCGATCAACAGTGCCAGCAGCACATGGCGCCAACCCATCCGGCGCCAAGCCCGCGCCGCCCACGCGCCGAGGCGCCAGCGCGGCGTGGTGACCATCTCATTGGCGAGCCTGTTCACGCGGTATGCACCGGCAGGTCGATTCGCGCCACGACGCCGCGCGGCTGGTTGTGCCGCAGCGACAGACCCGCCGCCGCGCCGTACATCGCACGCAGACGCGCACGGATATTGGCCAGCCCGGTGCCGCCACCCGACCCGGCGACCAGGCCTCGACCCGTATCGGCCACCAGCAGCACGAGCCTGCCGTCGGCCTCGGCGGCCGCGACGCTGATCGACCCGCCCTCGGGCAGCGGGCTCAGGCCATGCTTCAGCGCGTTCTCGATCAGCGTCAGCAGCATCATCGGCGGCACGCCGCAACGTCCGAGAACCTCGGGAACGTCGATCTGAACCTGGAGCCGTGCGCCCATGCGCACCTGGTGGATGGCGAGGAACGCCCGGATCAGTTCCACCTCGCGTGCGAGCGTCGAACTGTCGTCGCGCATGCGCGGCAGTGCACTTTCGAGATAGCGCATCAGGTCGACCAGCATCGCGCGGCCCGCGTTGCCGTCGGTGCGCAGCAGCCGGCGAACGTTGGCCAGCGAATTGAAAAGGAAGTGCGGCTCGATCTGGGCCTGCAGCACCTGCAGGCGCCCCGCCGCGAGTTCGCTTTGCAGCCGGATGCGATTCAGCTCGGCTTCATGCAGCAGCGCGGCCGCGCGAAGGCTGCCCCAGCGATATTCACCGAGCACGCCGACCAGCGTGGCAAGCACGAACATCGTGTGCAGCATGTAGGGCCGCTCGCCGTCCGAGATGGTTGCACCGCTGAGCTGGAAGGTCAGCCCGTTCTCGGCGAACCAACCCAGGGCCGCGGCGCCGACGATCGCCAGCGCCAATGCGGGCCAGCGCAGCGCTCGGCGCTGGGGCAGCCAGCGCGTTGCGAGCGCCAGGGTCGAGAGTACCGCCGCCACCGCCACGAAGGCGCGCGCAAAGCACCAGACGAACTCGCGCCACGCGTCGAGGAAGGCATCGGTGAAGAAGAACCACAGGCTCTCGAACGACGCGAGCATCACCGCAAGCGCCGTGCACAGCGCGAGCAGGATCGCGATGTTCTCGAACCTGGAGCGATGGCGTTGGAACGGGACGCTGACCATGACTGCGATCCTGTGGGTTCACCCGATCCCGCAAACGGGCCTCGACCCCGAATCAGGGTCGATGGCATGCAACGCCACGCGGTTTGACATCGTTGCTGCGGACTGTCAAGACCACAAGTCGATCAAGTTAGCGCCGTCACGCAACGGCTCCAGCTGAATCCGATGAATCGGCCCTTTCCCGGTGCGAACTCGCGCCGGGGACGGCCAGCGCTGCGCGCACGTCGCGTGGGCTCGCCCCGGCGATTGGTACAGTCGCCGCCTATGCCAGAAGCTCCAGCGACCACTGCCCTCAGCCTCGCGAACGTCAGCTGCACGTTCGTCTCGAAGGACGATCCCGGCCAGCGCTACACCGCCGTGCGCGACGTGAACCTCGCCGTCGGCATCGGCGAGTTCGTCTCGGTCGTCGGCCCGACCGGCTGTGGCAAGAGCACCTTGCTCAACGTCGCCGCCGGCCTGCTCGCGCCGAGTACCGGTGACGTGCGCGTGTTCGGCGCGCCGCTCGCCGGCATCAACCGGCGCGCCGGCTACATGTTCCAGACCGAGAGCCTGATGCCGTGGCGCACCGCGGTGCAAAACGTGATGGCCGGGCTCGAATTTCGCGGCGCGACCGATGCGCGTGCCCAGGCCGACGAGTGGCTCAAGCGCGTCGGTCTCGGCGGCTTCGGTGACCGTTACCCGCACCAGCTCTCGGGCGGCATGCGCAAGCGCGTGAGCCTGGCGCAGACGCTGGTGCTCGACCCC